>JAEZKZ010000040.1 GCA_023415305.1 Bacillota bacterium | reverse complement strand
CAAAATGATACCCGCTGTTTGGTGTCGCTGTTACTGCTGTACCATTTGCTCCATGGTTTACTGTCTGTGTTGCTATTCCCGTTATTGTTCCGTTTGCTCCTGCTATGTAGGTTAGCGTATACTCATTTATTGCAAAGTTTGCAGTTACTGTTATGTCGCTTGTTACACTATTATCTGTTCTTGTTGCTGTTGTAACTCCATCATTCCACCCTACAAAATGATACCCACTGTTTGGTGTCGCTGTTACTGCTGTACCATTTGCTCCATGGTTTACTGTCTGTGTTACTATACCCGTTATTGTTCCGTTTGCTCCTGCTGTATATTTTAGCGTATACTCATCTATTGCAAAATTTGCAGTTACTGTTATGTCGCTTGTTACACTATTATCTGTTCTTGTCTCTGTTGTAACTCCATCACTCCACCCTACAAAATGATACCCGCTGTTTGGTATTGCTGTTACTGATAAACCATTTTCTCCACTAATTACTGTTTGTGTTTCTGTTCCATCTATTGTTCCGCCTTCTCCTGCTATGTAGGTTAGTGTATATTCAGTATTTCCAATTACAGTTAGTAATCTTTTTTTGCTTAGAGTAGAGTTAGCTCCATTCCACAGAGCCATACTACTAATAATATAGTTATCCGTTCCCAGACTTATACCATCCTGTGTTGCCCAACCTTGAATATTGGTTAAATCTTCTCCAGAAATAATTAAAGTTGCTGAATTTGAACTTGTGATTTCCACACCATCTGTCGTACTTAGTGTTCTTGAATTTACACCTGCACTTATAGTTATTTTTGTCGAATCTATGTCATTACTTACAACTGATTCCAAGTACGAACCAGTCAATACCAGTTCTCCAGTTTTTACATTAAGAGTTGCACTGATAAGAGTTGGTAATGGAGTTGGTACAGGATTATATTTAAATGACTCAAGGTATATATCTATCTTCTCACCATCTCCCGAAACCAGTCTTACTTCATCTACATTCATAAATTGTAAATCTGAGCTACGGATATCGAAAAAAGTATCATTAGTATTATTATCTCGAGAATATGTAACTGTAACTTCATCAGTTACCTGAACTCCATCTCTCCACCCTGTTACAATAATACTTCTTGTGCTAAGACTTGTAGTAGAAAGGCCTAACCCAGAAAAGTTAAATTCTAAACCTGATTTGGACTTAATACGAAAATCATCAACATCAGAATTAGTGCTTAATGATAAAGCTTCATAACCAGCACCTCCACACTGTGTCGTCGCTGTAGTTCCCGCATAACTACCATTATCCCTAGATTCAAATCTCCATATATCATAATCATATACTGGGGAAGCTGAAACACCATCTACAAATCCCCAAGTCTCAAATGTTTCGTCGATATCACCTACTGCATAAACTAAAGGTACAGATACAGATACCATTATGATTACAAAAACAAATACCACTAAACTTTTAATCTTAAATTTCACTTACATTCCTCCTTGTATAATATTTTTATATTGCTATTCTTTATTCAGTTATAAAACTCATCCTATTTATTAATCAACTTGAAACAATATTTTTTCTCATTGAAAAAATATCATATAAAAACAAATACTTAAGTGCATTGTAATTTTTCCAACACACTTAAGTAAATTATAACAAACATTACATACTAAACCAAATCAAATATTAACTTCTAAATTAAATTAAGTTTATATTAACTAAATAATCTCTAGTCCCTACATTACCTGCATTTGATACCTTTATGGATATTGCTGTACTTGATGAAGACAAAGGAATTGAAACTGAAGCCGTTCCACTTACTATAGCTGCACCATTAACAGTAATTGCTGCAGTGCTACTTTCAGCATATGGAGTAATAATTACTGCTGTAGCTTTTGAATTTACTGTCTTAGTATAGCTTAAATCAGTGTGATTCATTGTGATACTGTCATTATAAGTAAATCCTCTACCTGAATAAGCCAAATCCACTCTTGATAAATACGGACTACTAGCCCTCACCACCGTTATGGTATACGTCTGCGAAGCACCACCATTTGTAGCAACAATATTAATAATATTACTGCCTACATTCAGATTTACTGTAGATAGCTGACCACTCGTTGCTGCATTTCCGGCTACAGTTATTGTAGTCCCTGCTACAGAAGTAGTAGGAGTCACTGTGACAATTGTAGTATCGTAGCCAACATTCTGAGTAGTATAACTCAATTGATCACTTGAGAAATTTGGAGCAAGCGTACCACTACTTATTGTCAGACCTGTCAGAATGGCACCCTGTTCTCTTATAACTGTTATTGTATAAGTCTTTGTGGTCACACCATCTATTGCTGTTACCAGGACATTTATTATGTTACTTCCTACATTCAGGTTAACTACACTCAGTCCTCCAGTCATAACAGTACCATTAACTTTTATAACTGAAGTAGGGTCAGCTGCAACTGCAGAAATAGTAACACTTGATGTTCCATATGGTACATTTGGAGCAGTATACGCCAAGGTAGCAGGAGTGAATGCAGGTGATAGTGTACCATTTCTGATGCCAAGTGTTGTCAGATTTGCTGTAACCGGATGTCCGTTAATCTCAAGTTCCATAACAGATGCAAACTGAGGATTAGTTCTGAGACCCTTTGTCACATATAACCTTACATATCTATAAGCAGCTATTACATTTCTCGTTGTTGTACTCTGGCTGTTGTTTATAACTGAATCTATCGTTACCCAACTACTGTTATTGTTTGAACCCTGAAGTGAATAATCCACCAAGTTATAGTCAGGAGAAGCCCACCCTGCTACACCCATATGTCTTACGGTCCATGTTGTGATAACATTCACGCTGCCCAAATCTACAGCCATAGCCGCAGGCACCGTGTTGCTCAGCCATCGGCTGAACGGTGTTGTCACACCATTTACAGCTTTATCCGGTGAATAGGGCATTACATAGTTACTTGCTGTTGCTGGTTTATTTAAAGCGATATTCGGATCTGCCATATGTAATTCCATCCTTTCTATATCAAAAAGCTTTTAGCGTTTTGAAAATTTACCGAGGCAATATTAGATAATTATTTTTTTGTCTCTCCCTGGATACAAGCCTCCCGTTTCGATTTAGTACTTCATATTTGGTATTGGAGATGCCTCTGCTCGTAAAATAATACTTAAATACTACTGTCTTTGAGGATATATCCCCTGAGTAGCAATATAGTACTTCATATTTGGTATTGGAGATGCCCCTGTTAAATTCGGCAATGCAAAAGTACCTTGTGCCGCATTTCCCCCATATGTATTTCCTATTAGTGAATACAAAACTTGATTCTGAGTAATTTGAAGTGTCTGACCTTCGCAGGACATCCAGCCATATGGTGCAAAAAAGAAGCCAAAGAGTGTAATTTCTCCTATTGTATAATCCATAAGAATGCCTCCTTAATCTAATCGTTTCTTTTGTCCGGTAATAAAGTTTCGCTTATATTACTGTCTTTGAGGATACAATCCCTGAACTGCTATATAGTATTTCATGTTTGGCAGCGGCTCAGCCCCCTTCAGATTAGGTAAAGCGAAGGTTGTTCTCCCATCTCCGCCATAGGTCGCCCCAAGTAATGAAAATAGGGCTTGATTTGCGTTGACATTAAGTATTTGCCCTTCACAAGACATCCAACCCATAGGCGCAAAATTAAATGCGAATAATGTTATCTCACCTAAAGTATATTCCATAACTGCCTCCTTTTTCGTTCTAAAATATATTGATTTTATCCATTTATTACTATTTTAATCCAAATTTATTATATTTTATTAAAAGACATTTATCAATTACAATCTTCAATAAATTTACATTAATTGCAAAAAAGAGGGACTGAGTTTTATCTCAATCCCTCTTTTTTCCAATATTAAATTCAAAATATATCAGTTTACTTAAGTTCTTCTCTTATAATTCTACCCATTTCCTTTGTTCCGACTACAGTTGTTCCGGCAGAAGCTATATCACCTGTCCTATAGCCCTTGTCCAGCACTCTTGTTATAGCGCTCTCAATCTCATCTGCTTCAGACGTGAGGTCAAGAGAGTACCTGAGCAGCATTGCCACTGAAAGAATAGTCGCAATAGGGTTTGCCTTGTCCTGTCCTGCAATGTCAGGTGCAGAACCATGTATTGGTTCATACAATCCCAGCTTTGTAGCTCCAAGACTTGCCGAAGGCAGCATCCCTATGGACCCTGTAATCATTGAAGCCTCGTCTGACAAGATATCACCAAATATGTTACTGGTGAGGATAACATCAAACTGAGCGGGATTTCTTACCATTTGCATCGCTGCATTATCAACATACATATGGCTCAAAGCCACCTCAGGATAATCCTTTGCGACCTCTTCAACCACCTGTCTCCATAATCTTGAGCTTTCCAGAACATTTGCCTTATCAACAGACATCAGCTTTTTGCCGCGCTTCATGGCTGTCTCGAAACCAACCCTTGCTATTCTCACTATTTCGGCTTTACTGTACATTTCAGTATCGTATGCAGCTTCCCCGCCTTCTGTTTCAAGCCTGCCCCTTTTCCCGAAGTAAATACCTCCGGTGAGCTCGCGGATTACCATAATATTTATTCCATTGCTTATAATTTCAGATTTAAGAGGTGAAGCCTCCTTCAATGCCTCATAAATTATTGCAGGCCTAAGGTTTGCATAGAGCCCCAATGCCCCTCTAATTCCAAGTAATCCCGCCTCAGGCCTTAAATGTCCCGGAAGGGTATCCCATTTAGGTCCGCCTACAGCACCCAACAATACTGCATCACTGTTTTTACAGGCGTCTATAGTTGCCTGGGGAAGTGGTACCCCCTGTTTGTCAATGGCTATACCCCCCATGTCTGCTTCGGTAAGCTGAAAACTGTGTCGGTATTTTTCACCTATCAGCTTCAAAACCTGCAACGCTTCTTCCACTATATCCGGACCGATCCCGTCACCGGGCAGAACGGTAATTTTATAGTTCATAAATTCATCTCCATCTCTTTGAAAAACTCACATTGAAATAAATGCATTACGTTAAAGCATATTGCATTGAGGTAAACAAAAGCTATTGTATATCTTATTTTACTAATGACTTTTTGATATACTCAACCAGCCCATTTGCTGCAATAAGCTCCTGCATAAATTCAGGAAAGGGCTGTCCCTGATAACATTTTCCTGTTGTAAGATTTTTTATCAAGCCTTTATCAAAATCAATTTCTACTTCATCATCGTCTTTAATGTCCTGAGCCGCTTCTGCACATTCTATAATAGGAAGACCGATGTTTATAGCATTTCTGTAAAAAATTCGAGCAAAGGTTTCAGCTATAACACAGGATATTCCTGATGCTTTTATTGCTATAGGAGCATGTTCCCTTGAGGAACCGCAGCCAAAATTCTTGCCTGCTACCATTACATCTCCCTTTTGAACTCTTGTGGTAAACTTTTCATCAAGATCCTCCATACACTGGCTTGCAAGCTCGGCAGGATCTGTAGTGTTCAAATACCGAGCCGGTATAATTACGTCTGTATCAACGTTATTTCCATATTTAATAACTTTTCCTTTGGCGTTCATAACTTTATCTCCTCTCTACACGTTTTAACTAAATCTGATCAGGTCCTGCGATTTTACCCGCCACAGCAGATGAGGCTGCAATAGCCGGTCCTGCAAGGTATACTTCACTTTCAGGATGCCCCATACGGCCGACAAAATTTCTGTTGGTGGTTGCAACTGCTCTTTCACCCTTGGCCAGAATACCCATATGCCCTCCAAGACATGGTCCGCAGGTAGGCGTACTCACCGCAGCCCCAGCTTCAATAAATATATCAAACAGTCCTTCATTCATGGCCTGTCTCCAAATCTTCTGTGTGGCAGGGATTATAATACAGCGGACATTTTCATGTACCTTTCTTCCCTTTAATACCTCTGCTGCAACTCTCATGTCTTCAATACGTCCGTTTGTACATGAACCGATTACAACCTGATCTATCTTAACATCTCCCACATTGTCAATGGTACGCGCATTTTCAGGAAGGTGAGGGAAAGCAACTGTGGGTTTTATGGAAGCAAGGTCTATTTCGTATACCTCGGAGTAAACAGCATCTTCGTCTGCTTTAAACACCTTATAGGGTTTTACCGAATGTTCCTTAACATATTCAAAGGTCTTCTCATCTACCTCAAATATTCCATTCTTTCCTCCGGCTTCAATTGCCATATTTGCCATTGCAAATCTGTCGTCCATGGAAAGCGAGCTTACACCGTCACCGGTGAATTCCATTGATTTGTATAATGCTCCATCCACACCAATCATTCCGATTATGTGAAGTATTACATCCTTACCACCGACCCATTTCTGAGGCTCTCCTTTAAGAACAAATTTGATTGCCTCAGGGACCTTAAACCACGCCTCTCCGGTTGCCATTCCCGCAGCCATATCGGTACTTCCGATACCGGTAGAAAAAGCTCCAAGTGCGCCATAGGTACAGGTGTGTGAATCGGCTCCTATGACCACATCCCCAGGAACTACAAGTCCTTTTTCAGGGAGGAGTGCGTGCTCAACACCCATCTGACCTACTTCAAAGAAGTTAACTATTCCCATTTTCTTTGAAAACTCTCTGCAAACCTTGACCTGTTCCGCTGATTTGATATCCTTGTTTGGTGTAAAGTGGTCAGGTACGATAGCAATCTTGTTTCCATCAAATACCTTGTCTACTCCAACCTTCTCAAATTCTTTTATAGCAACCGGTGAAGTGATGTCATTTCCCAATACCATGTCCAGCTTTGCTTTTATCAGTTGCCCTGCTGCTACAGAATCCAGTCCTGCGTGAGCAGCGAGAATTTTTTGTGTCATCGTCATTCCCATATTTTAAACCTCCTCATATTCATAAATGTCTAAAAAAATATAATAAAAAAACACTTTTCTGCTTTAATTAAAATCATTATACAATAAGCTCAAAAAGTGTTCTTCCTGTTATTTACCGTTATTTTTATCAATTATGAATGTTTTTTGACGAATTGCGGTACTGCATCGGGGTCATATTTGTCTGCTTCTTAAACATGTCGTTAAACCGCTGTTGGTTCGAAAATCCCACACTATGTGCTATTTCTCCAACCTTCATATCGGTCTCCTCCAATAGCTCACAGGCACGTCGGATTCTGACATTCAACAGATACTGCATGGGACTGAGACCCGTATCCTCTTTAAATGCTCTTGTGAAGTAGCTGGGACTAAGGAAAACATATTTAGCAATATCTGTTATTGATATTTCCCTTTCAAAATTGTTGTGAACAAACTGAATGGCAGATTGCATCAGCTCTTTTATTTTTGGACTCTTATTTTTTATACTGTTTTCCCATTCGGCTTTTAATGCCCTGGAAATAAGCACAAACAGTTCCATTAGCATGAGATAATCCAAAAGTTCACTTCCCAGCTGGTCACTTGCCTTCTCCTTAAGTATCCTGTTTAGTAAAATAATTATATCATTTTTCTGACTTACTTTAAGTTTTATAAATGCACCGGAATCTCTTCCACTGACAAAGTTTATAAAGTCTTCTAATGAAGCCTCGGACATTGACAGATTTGACTGGTTCATAAACTTAAAATAAAGGACTATAAAATCACACCCGCTATCTGAGGTTACATTGAGCTTGTGATGCTGATGAGGCTTTATTATAACTATGTCATTTGAACCTACTGTTACAGTCTGATCCCCTATTTCAAACCTGCCCTCACCAGACTTGATGTATACCATTTCAAAAGTCTCATGTATGCTGAGCCCTTTTGACCATTCTGCATTCCGGTAACGCTCAATAGCCTTTATACTTGTCACAGGTATAAAGCTGGCTGCCCCCAGCACACCCTCCCATGCTTTTGGTATAGACGTTGATTGCATATTACCCCGCCCCCTTACATCCTTACTTAGATTTAATACATATCAATACATATCATTAATGCACAAGGGTTATATCACCCGGTATACTCAAATCTGTGTTTTGCACGGTTTCCATCAGCAAGCTTTCTTGTGTTCTTATTTTCCCTTTTTCTGACCCGACTGTGGCTTGCGTTCCCACGGTTTTTGATTCTTTGGCGGTTTTCCTACAAATTTTATTTTTGAATGCTTGTTATCTTTACTGAAACCGCCCTCTTTTTTATCCGCCCGGCCAAAGTTTTGTTCCGGTTTCTCATTTCTTCCGAATTTTTTACCTGCATTGTCACTGCTGAACCTTTTACCTGATTTATCACCGCTGTATTTTTTATCGCCTCTGTTACCGCTGTATTTCTTATCGCCTCTGTCACCGCTGAACTTCTTATCGCCTCTGTCACCGCTGTATTTCTTATCGCCTCTGTCACCGCTGAACTTTTTATCAGCTCTATCGCCTCTGTATTTCTTATCGTCTCTGTCACTGCTAAATTTTTTATCCGGTCTTTTTCCGTCCTTACTGTATCTCTTTTCGCCCTTTTCTTCACGTCCAAACCTGGAGGCAGGTTTTTCTCCGTCCTTTCCAAATCTGGAACGGGGCTTGTCGTCACCATTAAATCTGGCGTAAGTTTTATCACCTTCACGTTTAAATCCGGAATCCTTTTTGCCATCCTTTTTATATTTTGACTCGGGCTTGTCCTTATCGTGTGGCTTATACTTTCTGTCAGGTCTGCTATCCTTATCGGATCTTTTTATGTTTCTATCATCGTGCCCACGCTTATATGCAGGTTTATCATTTCCCTTACCAGCCTTAAACTCAGTTCTGTCATCCTTTTTGTAACCTGATTTAGGTGCTTTACTTTCCTTTTCAAAACTGTCTTCACTATTTTCATTTTTTCTTTTATTAATTTTCTGTCCGTATTCACTGATGGTGTCAAACTTCATCTTTTCTTTCCTGTATTCCACTATCACACCATTGTACATGGATTTTGGAATTATTGAGACTCTCAGTTCCTTTTCATATTGCTTAATTAAAGGTATCTCATTTTCGGTAACAATTGAAATTGCCATACCCTCATTTCCGTTCCGACCGGTTCTGCCTGCCCTGTGTAAATACTCCATGGATCTTTCCGGAATATTTACATTGAAGATATGAGTTACACCTTCAATATCCAGTCCCCTTGCAGCAATATCTGACGCTATGAGCAACTGCAGTCTTCCTGACTTAAAATCATCCATGGTCTTCTTTCTGTCACTTTTAATATTTGAACCATGAAGTCCGTCAGCCCTTAATTTATGAAATCTCAGCTTCTCTGTTGCCTCCATAATATCATCTGCATTGCCAAAAAACGCAATGGCTTTTTTGGGATTAATTATTCTCACAAGCTTACGCAGAGCCTCTATCTTGTCCCTCTGCTCGGCCACAAAGTATATGTGGTCAATTGTATCGGGAACTTCAATTGCCGTTGTACTTTTAATAATCTTTGGGTCCTTCATTAAGGTTTTAGCCCGTTCAATTGTACGTGCAGACATAGAGGCCGAGCACATCACTATCTGACGCTCCTTAAGAGTTGTCTTTATTACAGCCTTGATACCCTCAATATTGCTGTCGTCCAAAAGCCTGTCGGCTTCGTCAATAATTATTGTCTTTATTGTATGGGCTGAAATTTTCTTTTTCTGTATAAGTTCAAGTATTCTTCCGGCTGTACCTACAATAATATGGGGCTTGGTTCTGAGTTTATCCACTTGTCTTGTTATATTTACGTCACCTATAACCGGTGTTGATGTTGCCTTTAAATCGGAGTTTAAAGAAAGCAGCTCTATTACTCTGATTACCTGTATGGCAAGTTCATGGGTCGGGACAAGGATCAGTGCCTGCATCTCCCTCTTTTCAGTGTCCAGCTTCTCAAAAAGCGGCAATAAATAAGCAAGAGTTTTTCCCGTTCCGGTCTCTGACTGAAAAATAAGGTCACTGCTATTTCGGGCCTCTGGGATTACCTTCTGCTGTATTTCTGTGGGCACGGTAATTTCGGCCAGCTTTAAAGCCTCTACCAGCGAGCTGTTTAGTTGCAAACCTGCAAATGTTTGTTCCATTTTTTCTCCTTTATGTGTTGCATTAGTTTAGTTGTTCTTACTCTTTTCAATTTTTTCTGCCAATTCATACAGGTAAGTCCAGCGCTCCATGAGATAATCCAGCTCCTGCTCCAGCTTCTGCTGCTTATCCAAAAGCTCCTGAAGTAATGTGAAATCACTGGAGGCCTGGTCTATTTCTATTTTTATTTTCTCTAACTCACTTTCCTTTTCTGCAATCCTGCCATCTATTTCTTCGTATTCTTTTTGCTCCTTAAATGTAAACTTCAGAGGTCTTTCCTTCTGTCCTCTGTTGTCCCGTTTTGATGCGTTATCCTGTCCCTCTGCTGTTCCTGCTGCTGTTCCTACTGCTTTTCTGTCTTCAGTATTTCCGGTTTTTTTACTGCTTTGTTGCTGCTGTTTTGCGCCAGCTTCATTTATATCGGCTTCCTTATAGTCAGAATAGTTTCCTGCATACTTATTAATATACCCGTTTCCTTCAAAAGCAAATATCCGTTCAGCAACTCTATCCAAGAAATATCTGTCATGGGAAACCGTAATTACAGCTCCAGGAAACTCGTCCAGATAATTTTCAAGTATGGTTAGAGTATGAATGTCTAGATCATTTGTGGGTTCGTCCAGTAAAAGTATGTTCGGAGCACCCATCAATATGCTGAGCAGATAAAGTCTCCTTTTTTCCCCTCCCGATAATTTTGAGATAGGTGTCCACTGAACACCGGGCGGGAAAAGGAACCGTTCCAGCATCTGCGAAGCACTCAGGCTGCCTTTTTTTGTTTCTATATGCTCAGCAATCTGTCTGATATATTCTATTACTCTCAGGTTAAGGTCCATCTCTGCACTTTCCTGAGTAAAGAAGCCTATTTTTACTGTTTCTCCAACTTCCACGCTTCCCATATCGGGTTTGATGTCCCCGGAAATAATGCGAAGAAGTGTGGATTTGCCCATACCATTCGGACCAACTACACCTATCCGGTCATCACGAAGAAGGATATAGCTGAAGTCCTTTATCAGTATTTTATCTTCATAAGCCTTTTCTATGTTTTCAAGTTCAATAATCTTTCTTCCCAATCTGGAGGCTCCAACCCCTATTTCAATATTTTCCTCCTGCTTGGGCCCTTCTGTTTCCTGAAGCTTTTCAAATCTCTCTATTCTTGCCTTTTGTTTGGTAGATCTGGCCTGTGCACCTCTTCTTATCCATTCAAGCTCGCTCCGCAGCAGGCTTTGCCGCTTTCTTTCAGAGGCTTGTTCAAGTTCTTCACGTTCTGCCTTCATCTCCAAAAACTTGCTGTAATTGGCCTGATAGCTATAGAGTTTTCCGTTATCCAATTCTATAATCCTATTGGCGACCCTCTCCAGAAAATACCTGTCATGGGTTACCATAAGAAGTGCACCCTTCCTGGTATTTAAATATTTTTCCAACCAGTCAACAGAGTCATTATCTATATGGTTTGTCGGTTCATCAAGTATCAGAAGGTCTGTGGGATTGATCAGGGCGCCCGCCATTGCTACACGTTTTCTCTGCCCTCCTGAGAGGACAGCGACATCTGCATCAAAATCGTCAATCCCTAATCTTGTCAGGATGTTTTTAGCCTCGCTCTCAACAGCCCAAGCATTCAAGGCATCCATTTTCTGCAGCAATTGGGGCAGTTTCTCTTCAAGCTGCTTGTCTCCAGGCCTCTCCTGAAACTTCTTTAAGGTGTACTCGTATTCCCGTAAAAGTGACATTACTGGAGAACGTCCGGTGAAAACCTGTTGAAGGACGGTGGAACCTGCTTCAAAGTGCGGATTTTGTTCAAGATAACCTATACTTGCATTATTTGCTTTTATTATTCTACCTGTATCAGGGGTTTCGGTACCGGCTATTACCTTTAACAGTGTACTTTTTCCTGTCCCGTTTATGCCAATAAGGCCGATCTTATCACCTTCACCAATTCCAAGCCATGTATCATTGAACAGTTTCTTTTCACTATAGCTTTTTGAAATGCCTTCTGCCGACAATATGTTCAATTATGTTTCTCCTCTTTATTTACATAGTATTACAAGGGCATTATAAGAATTTTAGTTAAGCCTATATAATCAATTTTTATCTATATAAATCTCTAACCTAAATTTCAGTTTAATGAATATCAATATCGATACCCGTTTGTTCCGACCTTATTCTTAATACATATATAGGTAATTCTACCACCATACGCAAAGCCATCTTCAGACTAATGATAATATTATATCATTATGGGAGGAAATTGATAGAAGAACTTCCTGCTTTCATTTTAAGTTTGCTTAAAAATGCCATTGTTACCTCCTATGGCGCTCTGCGTATCCGCATCTCCTGCACAATTCTTCAACCGCTTTGCGGGCAGTAAATCCATCATATATATTGCACGCTCTTGTGGAGGCAAGTATGTCCCGGAGGGGTTGCTGAAATATGTTGCCTAAGGGTATATTCCCTTCGCTGTCCAGACAGCAGGGAACCACTGTACCGTCTACCAGAATTCCAAACTGATCCCTTAGGCCGTAGCAAAATACCTCCTCAGTAGAATCGGCTCTATCCATGTCAGGCCACTGAAATTTATGCGCCAAGTGCAGGAAGACCCGGTCGGCAAGTTTTGTGTTTTGGCGCAGCAGAAGGTCATTAAGCATGAAATCTCCCTGCGACATATCATTCCGATTGTTCGTCTGATATGTCGCGCCTCCGTTATTGAAAGCTTTATACAGCCTATCGATAATGATACTGTTCAGGCTGTTGCCATCTGCTATATCTTTGCTTTCGGCATTCCATAATCTAAGCTCACAGATTATGCCCTTTTGGCTTGCTTCCTTAACAAAGTTAATAACTCCATCCAGGTATTCATTCAAGAATTTCCCTTCCAGATTTGCTTCAAAGCTGTGAAGGGAAATCCCTACTTTTCGCAGTCCTCCTGTACTTAACAAAAGGCTTTTCTTTTTTTCCAGAAGCACACCGTTTGTTGTTATATTCACCTTTATATTATTATCAGAACAAATAGAAATGAAGCTGCCAAGTTCCGGGTTTAAGAACGGTTCCCCCATCAGATGAAAGTAAACGTAATCTGTAAACGGCTTAATTTCATGAATCACATGCAAAAATTCACTTTGAGTCATATATTTTGATTGTCTTTTTGTTTCTGGACAAAAGCTACATCTTAAATTGCACACATTAGTTATTTCAACATATACCTTTTTGTATTTTTTCATTTTCTAACTCCCGGATAAATATTATTAATCCCGATAAGCAGTAATCTTATCGGGATATCCTTGGCGTATAGGAATTTATGTTTTTTTTGCTCTTGCTAGCGCTTGCTGTTACTTTGATTGAAGTATTACACTAAAAAATCCCAGATAAAAAATTCCACTTTTGATTTGTGATAAACAGAATAACTACTTTGCTGCCTTTATCACTTTTATTTCAATATCATGCCTGTCTACCTTTGTAGTCAGAATATCAATCTTGTTTTCAATAACATCGAGGCGGTTATTAACTTCATGACGTGTCTCCAAAAGCAAATCAATTTTTCTATCGATATCATTTTCAATTTTTAGCTGTAACTTGCCAAACATGCCCTTAAGAGATGAAACATCGCCTTCCATGGATGACATTCTCCCTTTAACAGATGACAGCTCACTCTCTACAGATGTCAGTCTACCCTCTACGGATGTCAGTCTACCCTCTACGGATGTCAGTCTATCCTCTACAGATGTCAGTCTATCCTCTATATTTGTTAATTTGCCCCGTATTTCCTTAAATTGTGATGTAAAATCAGCATACATTCTGGTCAATAATCCAAATGTGTCGTCTGCCATTTTTATCACACTCCCTTCAAATATTATATCAATTAAAATTACTACCGTAAATAAACTTATGTACAAGTAACCTTGTACAAACAACTTATACTCAATGCAAACTAATAATGTACAAATTATCTGATATAAACCCATAGATAATCTGCTTGACAGCTGTGGAATGCATTTGTATAATTCGATTGTATTCAATTTAATATTAACAAAAACCAATTACATATATAACTGAGGATAATTAATAAAAATTAACCTTCTTGGAGGGCCTTAATATGACACACGAATTTTACCCAGAGGGAGTTTGTCCCATTCAAATAAGCTTTGACCTTGAAGGAGACATTGTAAAAAATGTATCTTTTATAGGAGGGTGTGATGGTAACCTCAAAGCCATCAGCAGAGTTATAGATGGAATGTCTGTCGAAAAAATTGAGGAATTTTTCAGAGGGATTCAATGCGGACGAAAGTCCAGTTCGTGCGCCGATCAGCTGGCAAATGCGGTAAGAGCAGCTTATGAGGGAACTATTTAATCCTTTGTTGATGTTCATGGTGGCTCAACATGTATGATAAATTGTTTTTAGATAATATGCAATGCAACCGGTTTATTACCAAGTCCGGTCTAATGCCGATTTTCTTCTTCAGTGATACTTTATAGACCGTCTGAGATTCACTCCAAGGGAGGTTATATGGATTACAATATGTTAAAATTGGAAAATCAGATATGTTTTCCTCTTTATGCCTGTTCAAAGGAAATTATCAGAAAATACAAACCGTTTTTAGATCCCCTGGGAATAACATATACCCAATATATAACGTTGCTGGCACTGTGGGATGAGGATAAATTAACTGTTAAGGCCTTGGGAGAGAAGCTTTATCTGGATTCCGGCACTCTTACTCCTCTTCTGAAAAAGATGGAGGGGCAGAACCTCATAAAACGAGTCAGAAGCTCCGATGATGAAAGAAATGTTTGCATTAATTTAACGGAAAAAGGCCTCAAGCTCAAAGATAAGGCTTCTGTAGTTCCTGCACAAATAGGTCAATGTATATCTTTATCCCGTGATGAAGCCCTGTTTTTACACCAGACGCTTCACAAAATTCTTAAACAGATTTAGTCTACGAATCTTTCAAGTTTTGCTCCTGCAAAGCTGGAAAGACTTATTTTTCTTTTGGAGAAAATCCCTGTTATCTCAACATCCTTTAAAACTGCAAACAGATACGTGCCTTTTTCAAACATGTTTGTATATGGATTACCGTTAACATGTATTGATGTCTTATGGCTATCAGTCCAGAAAGCTTCCAGAGCGTCATTTATTATAGCTTCCATATCTTGTGGCCCACCTGTTTCTCCGTGCTCAAGGGGCCTCCCGGTAACTTTTATGGTATACTTAACCCTGCCCTTTTCTGAGTAGGTAGAACACAGCAATAACTTATCGTTTACATAAAACACTGGAATATTGTTGTTTCTACTTAATATGTCAGTAAAAGTTATACTGGCTTTATCTATATTGATTTCAACATTTTCAAGTAATTTCTTCCCTGAATCGTCAGAAAAGCCTGCCGAGAGTCCTACCAGACTCTCACTTGTTTTTAATTGCTGGACTGCTGCTGTTACAGCATAATCCATGGCCTTGGTAATTTCGTTACGCTTATAGGTGTATATGGAGTAATCAGCAACATTAAGAAATATAATCAACACCAATACAATAATTGATATTCCTATGAATAATATGCCGAGACCTCCTCCAAATTCATCCAGAAGCAAACTTTTAAGCATTAAAGTAACTTCTTTATTCCCTATCCTGTTTCTTTTCAACTCTACAAACCGCCTTTGCTTTATAGCAAAGCTTATTATCTTCATCCGAATCTCCCTCTACCCCTGACAGCAAGCTTTTATTTCCTGACAGTACAAAAATGCTGAAAATCTCTCCTCTATCAAGAATGTCCCCGGTAGTATACCGACTCATTCCGTATATCTCACCGTCTGCGTTAACAGATCCTGACTCAAGTATAATACTATCCTCACCAAAATCTCCGAACCTGTTTAACTTCTTAAGCATTTCCTCCTTATCCCCGGCTGTTAGAACTCCAGTTATCATAACCTTATGAGATGCTGAATCGATAGTATTCTTTATATACCTTTGTTTTGTATCAAATTCGTAAAAGGCAATTGTTTTAAACAAAAGAATAGCTATCACGGGGATAATGATAATGAAAGCATATATTTTACTCACTATGCCATACCTCCAGATTTAATACCATAGAATATATTTACTTTATATTTTTACTTAATTCTTTTACCGTAGAATAAACCTCTTCACCGGTATCGGAAACAACTTCTGAAACTGGAATAATAGTACCTATTATTAGGGCAACACATAATGCAAACATTATTATTGCAATTAATATGTTTTTCATTTGAGCCTCCGTAAACATTAAAAATAACAGATGTTGACTTTATTATATGTATTCTGCCTTATTTTTTAATTGGAAGACCTGGTTATTGTACTTGAAATAGTATTTATTTTCGCATCAACCGTGTCAATCTGTGTCTCCACCTTTTGGCCGTTTTCCTTTCCATGTTCGGCCAAGGGAATTATGACTGCCACTAAAAGAGCCATCGCTATAGCAAACATAGCTACAGATAAAATAATTTTTTTCATACACTTACCTCCTGTAATTAATTTTATTCCAATATATTTATTAGTCTTGTCTGAACAGTCCTTCCCTGTTCACTCGCCTTATCCCCCTGCTCAGCTCCATGCTCGCAGAAAGGTACTATGACTCCTATAACGAGAGCTAAAGCAATGGCTAACATTGCAATAGATAAAATAATTTGCTTCATCCCTATACCTCCTGACAATAAATTTTTCCATACTACACTACTGTTCAAATATATTCAAACGCTTTATATACCATGTCCAGCATAGGATTGAGCATTAACCTGGCAAGCTCATAAACCAGAGGTACAATACTTAAAAATGCAACTAGATCTATAAAATCTACAGTTTCATCAGCAGTCATCATTATTGCTTCATCTCTTTCTATTACCTCTCTTTCCAGTACCTGCATCGCGATTTCCTTACTGGTCAGACTATATATTTCCAGGATATTGGACATTTTAGCAAGACTTTTAATATTCCTGCTTTTAAGGAATTTGAAGGCTCTGTTTTTATCATATTTAAATAAATGGGAAAACTCCAGAAAGAACTTTGAGTATATTCTCGAGGATTTCTCCAGCTGATTTATAATGTCCGGCGTTTTTATACCGTCTACTCCTGCAAGCAGTTCAAAAACATACTCCAGTTTAATAATTTCTCTTTTGTATACAGAACCTTTAATAAGCCAACTGAGAACGAAGTAAACGTCGGGAATAAAAAAGAAAACTAAAACAAATAAAAGATATTCCCTTTGAACAGACTTGATTCGCCGGGCTTTATCCCATGTATCCATAAACCATTCCGTCTTTTCTTCTATGATTTTTTTATCGGATACCGAAAGACATTCGGTTACTGCCTCTTCCACCATAGCATATTGATCTTCGTATTTTTTTAAGGATAATAAATCAATATCAATTTTTTTATGAATTTGATTATACAGTTTATACTTAGACGTGATGGATGATTTAAAGGCCTCCGTCATGTTACTTTCTGAATCAGTGGATTCAATTAAAATTTTAGTTTGATAGAACATATTACTATATGAAACAGCCAGCAGGAAACCTGTACATGTGATTAGACACAGGAATTTCAAAAAGTATGCTTGCTTGAGGCTTAAACCTGCTTCACTAAGCTCGAGTAGTTTACATAAATATTTATTTGCCCATGATTTCTTATCTTTTGAAATAAAATCGAGTGGAACAGCAATTATTTTAAATTCCGTAACTCTTTCGAGTAAACCTGGAAAAGTATTCTTATTATATCTCGTTTTTTGATTAGGTAATGATGATTTAACAACCTTGACTGATACCCCGGATACAATCAATATTATTCCTATTAGAGAAAGAAAAAACATTATTAGTTTGAACATGGTTTTTCCTCCCTTATATTCTTCTGAGTATTCTTACAATCAGCAACGCGCCTAATGAGAATACCGCCAGTTTAGCAAAAGAAGCCGTTGCGTCGTAGAACCCTCCTGCATTTACCCCTAATATCAGTTTATTAATAATCAAAACAGCTGGGAGGCTCAAGATACTTACCGCTACAGTAAAAACCTCATACCATATGAGCCTTTTGTTTTTCTTTTTCTCAATGTTATTATATCTGGTAATGGTCCTATTCAGCTTATAAAGCTGAGCCATTAGTTCTCCACCGTTCTCCCGATAATTTACGAGCAACAGCACAAAAATATTGAACCAGGTATCATTTATTCTATCTCTGATTCTGATAAGGCTTTCATTCAAATCACTGCAATCGGAGGCCCTTGAAATAATTCTGCCCATTGATCTGTCCAAATTTTTGCTGCAATCCAATAATGCAGGCTTTATTCTATAGTGGAGCATGAAGGAGCTTCTAAAGCTGTCAATCAAAACAGGAATTTTTAATCTGAGGCTATATTTCATATAGTCAGCCGCTAAAGTAAATATATAATATGGAACCATCATGCAAAGGAGGAAAGTTGCTGCCTTTGTATACCAGAGGTTCATTATTGAATTCAGTGGAATATACATAAGTAATCCCAACACAGGTAGTAGAAAAGTAAGAATTATCACCATTTTTTGTTGAACCGTTTCCTTGAACATGAAGCAGGATAGGGATTTATCCAGTTTACTATAAAGAATTTTAAGTGGCAGCCTGCTTATCAATATTCTGAGTACATTAATGAGCTTACCGGTTCTGATAGACTTGAGCTTCTTATAGTTAATCATCACTGATTTTTTATACACCGAAATATACATTCCTGTAAATATTAACATTAACCCCAGTAGTATCAACACAATATATAACCGGTATTTAATAAGGATATCCAGCCATTCAAAACCCTGGAGAGGAATATCAAAGGATGTATAAATTAAGTCTGACATGTATCCTCCTTTTCAGAGGGTCTTTCGAACTCCATATGGAATAGCCTGTTAAGTTCCTCTACTTCTGGACCGGACATTTCATATTCCATACAGGACATAAGCTGTTCTCTGGATAAACCTTCCTTATTGACCCAATATGTCTCCTTCTCCTTGTCGAAGACAAATAGATCATTTATTTGAAAAGACATGCTCTCTTCATCTGCAATAACTTCTGCCACTTTATACACGTATCTTTGTCCGGTTAGACGGTCAAGCTTAATATGTACTACAAGATCAACGGCATCTGCCACATCAAATTGGGCTTCTCTATAGTCGGTATAGTAACCGGTCTGCATTAATAGCTGTCTAAGGTCATGAATCATTCGCCTTGTGCTTGAAGAGTGAAAAGTAAAAAGGCTTCCTCTGGCTTGCCTGAGCATGGCTTTTATCATTTCAAAGGCCTCATAGGAGTTTCTTACTTCTCCGTAAATAACAATATCCCTGTTAAGTCTAAAGAAAATTTCTGTTATATCAGAGGGTTTAAAATCCCTTGTATACTGCAATTCCACTATGTTTTTTTCAGGATAGTTGGTTGAAATATTCAGTTCGTGGATATTCTCAGCGAGACCTATACTTATGTCGGGATCCAGCTGTCTTATAATTAATTCGTCAGCAGCTGTTGTTTTTCCCGAGCCTTGTTCTCCAATAATTGCGACATTCCGTCTGCCTTTTCCTGCCAGGAGTTCTATTATCCTTGCTATACGGTCCTCAACAAATTTACTCCGGTACTTTACCAGCTGAGCTTTCGATGCAAATAGCCTGACGTTCACAACATAATATTTCGACAGCGGAGGTCGCAGAGCTGTTACCCTGGCCCCGTTTTTAAGTATGGCATTCACCAGCGGATACCCGGCGTTTATTTCCTCTTTTGCAGTGGAGGTTAGGCGATTTTCAATCACCTTCCTATAGCTCTCCTCATTTTTGAATATAAAGTCAGGATTGGGGATATGTCTCTTTATTCCATTGTATTGAAGCCATATATAATCTCTCCGAGTACATGCTATTTCATTTAACATTGGATCAAATATAAGTTCATCCAATATACCATACCCATACACTTCCTGATATATAATCTGGGTCAGCTTTTGAAGCTTTATATCAAAATCGCCGAATGGGCTTATGGAGTATTTATCCAAGTAACGGCTTATTTCACTATCGATGACCTTCACAGCTCTATTTTCGTCCTTACCTATGTAAATATTCTGATAATAGTTTATGTGATATTCTTGAATTATTTGGTCTATATTTTCTGTATTTACCAGGTCTGCTTTTTCAATCAATATAAAGTAGATACTGTTTTGTATAAATTCTCTGGCCTGTATGCTGCCATCTACCGCGAGATGCTTTTGGGTTTGCCGGACTTCGTCCATATATCCTACCACCCCTTCATGTACCTCTTTTATACCGTTAAATCCGTTTATTCTCAATTCCTCTTCTATATAACCCATCAGTTCCTTTAAACAAACTTTCTGAAGTATTCTCATTTTTATCTCCTTTCACCTGTAAATTCTAACAATGTATAAAGGGGTTGAATAAATAGCTGTACTAAATTTCCTCACTTTTAATCAAATGTGCTTACCTATTACTGTGTTCCCAACTCTTCTAAAAAACTGTTCAAGGCCTCTGCTTCTGCCGACACTTCTTATAACAATATCAGTCTCTTCTGATAAACCCAGTGACTTAAGCAAGTAATCCGACAATTTCCCAATAGATTTGTTACAGGCTGTTTCCCTTTGCAGATACAGATAAAGACTGTCCCGGTTTTTCATTTCCTGAAGAGTTTCGCAATAGTCAAAGATAAATAATTTGCAATTCCTAAATGTATGCTTAAGGTCCGATTTCTTTGGATAAATGTTTCGGTATTTTGAAATTAAATACACGTTTTCCTGATTATACGGAATGTCCTCCTCTTTAACGGTTCTTACAGCTATAAGGTTTTCGATATCCTGACAATATAACTTTAAAATCATTTCAGCCTGATGAAGCACCATTTTCGTAAGAACATTTTCATTTTCTGACGAAGTATCAACAATGATCAAATCAAAAAAATTTTTTAATTCTGCGAATAATTCTGCATATTTTTCCATATTTCTCAAAGCATAACCATTTGTCATTTTATTGCTTCCAAGAAAGTAAATGTCCCCGCACCTTGGTATTAAACTTTTTAGTATGTCTTCCTCGATATCCTCGTAAAATTTATAATTTATTAAGTCTTCCAGTCCTGTAGCAGATGCTTCAATTCCAAATAGTCTTGATAATGAGCTGTGTTTGAAGTTGAGACAGCATACCAGAACTTTTAGATTCCTGTTGTGGACCATTCGGTTTGCAAGCATATATGTAATAATAGATTTGCCGGATTTTCTGGAATCCGACCACACCGCGAGTATTTTCCCCATAATAACCTCCATGAGCCACATGTGGCTTTGACACTTAAGTGGCTTTGAACCGCATAGCCGCCATAAAATGTTTATGAAACTATTTCCCCAAATCGCTGTAAGGCGAACAGAGGTTAAATTATTAATACTAGTTCTTAGTTTCATCACAATATAATTCGTAAATAAATTTTCCTTTTACCATAGAAGTATATACACGCTGTCTTTGTTCCTCATCCAGTACCAGCTTCATATAAGCTGTTTTGGAATTTATCCCGGTCATACTGTCTATTGGATTTCCGTTTTCATCCAGCATTTCTGCAACTTCTACCTTCTTCAGTACAGTTTCAATCGTCGAGGTGGTCTCACTTCTTAACAGGATATCAATATAGGAGCCCCCCTTGATTAGATTTGCCAGCCTTTCCTCTATGCTTACGGGAAGTACGATAATTCTTTCATCAGGCTTAAACCACAGGCTTTTATGTATCAAATTATTGTTTCTGAAGTAATCCTGCTTTGCTATCTCTTGTATCGCCTTTTTACCTATAACACTGTTTACGTCAGTCTCCATAGACTCATTTAAAGCCGACTGCTGAATCAATTTTGTTTTTACATGCTTGCGTTCTATTATAGTTCCAGGTTTAATGTCCGTTACTGCAATAACAGCAGGAACATACTTCTCCATATCAATTGGATATTTTTTAAAGATATATGCCAGCAAAGCTACGTTAAGAATTAAGAATATTCCAACACATATCAGAGTTGTTTTTATAACTATTCTTTTGCTCAATTTTCCCTCCAAAATTGCTTATATTGTGTTAGATTCAGAAGAATATCAACGTTCTCTTGTAATATTATATAAAGAACTGGAACCTCTAAAGGCCCGATATCAATTGCCAGAACCGTACCCGCGGCTTTGGTTCGGGAGTCTTCACTATCGCTGTTGAAATATTTGAAACAGCTGTTTCAAACCTTTCAGACAGCTTACTCCCTAATTTTAGTGGTTCACCAAAGCCGCTGTACATCCATCTTATATATATCCTTTGATCATACGGTACCTCATAAAGTTTGGATAAAGGAATAAGTTCAGCCAAATACTCTTCATTTTCACCGTTAAGCAAAATACCATGAAGTAAATTGTGTGAGCTTAATTCCCCTTTATAGAATTTGTTGATAATGAAGGATATCCCGGAGACATATGCAGCTGTCAAAATTCCTCCCTTCAGCCTGTCTCCGAGTATTGATATGCTATACGGGTTCATATCGCATATCAGGAAGATGTGATTGATAAAGCGCTCAATTAGCTTAAGATTTGACAGTTCAGCATCAACTAAGATGTAAGAGAATTGATCCTGAAGCTGAGAGAAATGTTTATGAAGTATTAAATGATCGGTATGATCATCAGGATACATTGTCTGTTTGTCAAGGTTATGTAAATAATTAATGTTTATATAGTAGAGATGAGAGTTAATTTTTTTCGGATTCCCCGAAATGTTTCCTTTTTTTAAGCCAAGGCTTTCTTCCAAGGTTCCGGAGTCGCTTAAGTCTACTATGCAAACTGTCTTTCCTTCCTTTGCAATTTGCTCGGCCACTGCAACAGTGATGGTTGAAACCCCGCTTCCACGTATTCCTGAGAAAGCGATTATTCTGGTTATTCCGACGGGTGCTGATCGTGGCCCTTTATCAGGGAGATAAGAGTGATGTAAGCTTATTTCACTTAACTCCTTCATAAGCTGAGCTACGTCTTGATACCTATGCTTTGGATTGATGTCAATGCACTTTTGCAGAATTTTGTACAAACCCGGTGACATATATTCCTCGTAATCCCCGCTATAATATGAATGAGGAAAGCTTATAGGGTCTATTCCTGATAGAAGCTGTATCAGAGTGATTCCAAGTGAATAAATATCTGTGCCAGGACTTATGAGTGCACCGGAGTACTGTTCCGGAGGCGAATACCCCTTTGTACCGATAAAGACTGTTTTATATATGTTTTCGGTCTTTTCAGGAAGGTTTATATTTTCATCTACTCTACATGTTTTCAGGTCTGAATTTACCGAATTATTTAAAATAGTAGATACTCCAAAATCAATCAGCTTTATAAATCCCTCTTTTGTCAGGATAATGTTATGGGGTTTCATATCTCCGTAAATAATCGGACCGGGTTGTTGCTCATGGAGATATCGAAGTACACTGCAAAGCTGAATTCCCCACTCAATTACCTTATGCTCCTCAAATCTTACTTTTTGATCCAGTTCTTGCTTTAGGCATATTCCTTCAATATAATCCTCAATTATATAGATTTTATCTTCTGTCTCATAAACATCGCAGATTCTGGGCAGCGCAGGATGGTTCAAGCGTTTTAACACTTCAGGTTCAATGTAGCCGCTTACAGAGGTTGTCCTATCCTTTGGTATCTCCTTTATGGCCCAATAGTTGCCCAGTGCCTTATTTTCAGCCAGATATACTTTGCCGCAGCCTCCGCTCCCCAGTGATTTTATGTACTTGTATTTTTGGAAAAAGATATTATCCTGCATGATATGAATCCTCCATGCATAAAGTGGAATGTGATTTGGTTAGTTTTATTCCTAACGAGAATTGGTATATAAAAAATACATAGCGGGAAGAATAAAACAAAGAATATAAACAAATTAAGGGACTATGTAAAACGGAATTATATAAAAGTGGAATTATACAAAAGTGAAAATACACAATAACGATAAAAAAGAATGATTAGTGATAAGATTTAATAAGATTATAAACTAGCTGACTTTGATTTGAACTTAATCTGAACAGATATCAAATTAAGGTTTATATGTAAATCATTTCTAGTAATGTAAATTATAATCCATTTTATTCCATAATGCAACAGTTATTTTAAAATTATTTATTTTTTATATAAATTTTGTAATTACGGTGGTTAGGCTATACACCTTCAAGGTTAAATTCAGGTATATACTGGATGTCAGCAGACTGCCTCTCCTGAACATAACCCTCCTCAAGTCCCAACCTGTACAGATGGTTTACAACCTTTTCGTACTCTTTTTTTGTTATAGGCCTATTGATTTCAGGATACTTTTCAGCAGCATAAAAAGGTGTATACTGACTCATTAAGGACACGTACACACTTTTAGGCAAGTTATTATTGATCCAATCAAGCACTCTTATGCTTTCTTTTGTGTGGCCAGGAAGAATGAGGTGCCTGACAATTAAACCCTTACGGATTATCCCTCCCTCATCCAAAACAGGGCTTCCAACCTGGCGGTACATCTCCAGAACAGCTTTTGTACTAACTTCGGGATAATCCTTTGCATTAGAGTAATTAAAAGAAGTCTCTCCGGTTGAATATTTTACATCCGGCAGGTATACGTCTATAACTCCCTCAAGAGTTTTAAGGGTCTCCACCGTTTCATAGCCATTAGAATTATAAACTACTGGGACAGTAAGTTCTCCTGTCCCCTTTAAATCACTGATAGCCTTATATATAGAATCTGTGTAATGAGTAGGATTTACCAGGTTAATATTGTGTGCTCCCTTGCTTACAAGCTCTTTTACTATTTCTTTTAGCCTTTCCAATGTAACTAGCTTACCGAAATTCTCCTGGCTAATATGATAGTTCTGACAATATACGCACTTGAGATTACAGCCTGAAAAAAATATTGTACCAGACCCTCTTGTCCCACTGATGCACGGTTCTTCCCACATGTGAAGGAAAGCCCTGCCTATTTTGGGCTGTTCCGGAACTTTACAATATCCAGTCTCATATTTTCTATCTACATTACAGTGTCTTGGACATATACTGCATTTTTGAGCCATTTGCTATCTCCCTGTATACTGTTTTACTAAACTGTGTAATAATAGCCCGCTTTTAACCTAATAAGCATCTCCCTGATTATCAAGGTAACTTTATACAAAGTTTACTATTTGAAAGTAGTTATATATAGCACCTATATAGAGCCTATGTAGCACCAAATCAGAAGAACATATTCCCATATTATCTATCATAGGCTGAGGCGTTGGGGTGTAACCCTTAAGAATATCTTAACATTCTATATTGTATTTACATTCCCAATAAATAAAAATATAATAAATCTTGAGTATTGATTAGTCAATAGTAATTTCCGGAGGATTTAACCAATGCAGCTTAAACCCATTGCGTATGCAGAGCGTAAGAGTGTTTTACCTAAAAACCTGTTTGTCGCTCTTATATATATACTTGTACTCGTTTGTCTGGCCATAGGTATTATTTCCTTTGTTTCAGCCTGGAAGATAACCCATCCAGGGAAGCTGACAACAAAGCAAATTTCTTCAAACATAGCCCCAGATTATAAAAACATCAGCTTTTACTGCAGTGAATCAAAGGAAAAGATTAATGGATGGTTCTTTCCATCAATAGGCTCAAAGACCACTGTGCTTATGGTACACAGCCATGGTAAAAACAGACTTCAGTTTGATGAAGAAACCTTTAAATTAATCCGAAGATTAAATAATAAAGGATTGAACGTATTAACAATAGATTTGAGGGGTTCAGGAAACTCAGCCGGTTCTATGTCTACTTTCGGAAAAAATGAAACAACTGATGTACTGACTGCGATAAAGTATCTGAAGCAGCAGGAAACCGAAAAGATAATACTGATGGGTTTTTCAACAGGCGCTTCATCATGTCTCTCTGCTATTAACAAATCACCCTACCGGGACAGTATACTTGGGATCGTTGCTGACAGCCCCTATGCAAAGGTTGATAATTACATTGCTTACGCAACTAAAGAAGACAGTTGGCTTCCAAAATATCCGTTTAAATTCACCATAGACTTTATTGTAAAGAAACTTACCAAGGTAAGTAATGAATTGGATATTATTCCCCAGATACCCGCTATAATGCCGACACCTTTATTACTTATAGATGGTGCTCAGCAGGAATTGAATGCGTCTGAGAATACCAAGCTGCTTTATGAGCTATATTTCAGAAGAAGCCCCGTACCCGTCCATTACTGGAACTCCGGCACCACAGAATACGGTCAGAGCTTTTTGGCAGCACCAGATAAGTATATGGATACTGTTGTGGAGTTTATAGAGGAATGCATTAGGGAGGCGGGGAAGGAGGGTGGAGAGAATTAATATAAGATAAGTTATATAAAACAAAGATATTACTAGTTTTTTCAAGAGATCTTTTTTTGGTGTTATTTAAATTATTTGTAGAAATTATTTAGAACTATATAGTAAAATAAAGGGTTTTGTAAGTAATTGTGGAATTTTTAATATGTTTATGCTGTAAGAAAAGCTGTTATCATTAGAAAAGAGGGCTTAACATGGCAAGCATACAGAAATACGTAATTGATGCTCCAAAAGATCCGGAAGTTAATATTAATGTAAGAGATACCTTGGAATACTACATGGTATTTCCTTCTGGCTATAATGAAAACCAAAAATATGGTTTAGTATTTTGTATTTCCGGATACGGTGAAACTATTGATTCTGAATATTATCTAAATAAATTATGCACATATATATCAGACAAATACAATTTGATATGCGTTGGAGTACGCTATCACAATGATAAGAGGTCTAGCAACACTTTCGATATAAATCTACCTGCTATATGCAATTTCTATGGTGTTGATTCTTCTTCACTTAATAATATTAATAGCCTTGATGATGTCCTTGACACAGTCTTTGATATACTAATTAAGCGAGGAATACGCGCATTGGATAAACGTTTAGCCTTTAAAACAAAAATCTATCATAAATATTCCTCATTCGGATTTATGCCAGCTATTGATCATTTATATGTTCTATCGAATATACTAAAAAGCTATAAAATTGATAAAAGCAATATTATAGCTTTTGGCACGTCCTATGGAGGCTATATAGCATCTTTAATAGCTAAATATGCTCCACACACTTTTTCTCTGGTAGTTGATAACAGTGGTTTTTGCTTAACACAGTTGCAAGAGGTACTTGGGGATGACATTGATGAGGCGTTTGGCTCTTTTACCCGTTATATTGGTGAAACTAGGTATGAGATTCCCGTTAAAGCCGAGAGCTTTTGGTCAGTAGACGAAACTTCAGAACACTATTTTTCAGATGCTCATAGGCAAATAAGAAGTCTTCTTATTGATAGTCATAGATGTAAATCTGCTACATTTTACTGCTGCTATCATTCTGTAAAAGATGAGATAGTCCCCATTTATTTAAAGGATAAGATGTACGATTTAACCAGTAAGTATAACCCAATATATTACAAAAGAGTAAGTGATGAAGATATAGATGGAGCATTATTTAAAAACACCAGACATGGAATGAATGCATCCTTAAGAAAAATGTTCGATTCATCTTTTAGAACTTATAAACAAAGCAAACACAAATCAAGTGAATATACAGACTTTGATTTGGGATTAAGCTATAGTTTTAAATGTAGTGAGAAATTGTATAATTTTTCATATACTAATTACGAACTGAATGTCAGTATTGAAGAGTTTAAAGGTGAGTCTATGCTTAACGACATTGACTCTATAGAAATAAAAGAGAAAATAACTAATTTAGGTAATAATGAAGCTATTAAAGATACTGACCTGATTGTGCTTGAGCAAATTTTGGGGTTAATACCTACATTGAATGACAGCTTTATTTTTATAGAAAATAATACAAATTCTAAGAACTTTAAAACCGTAAACAACCTTCTTTTTGATATTAACCTTTGTTTTAATAGTATAAGTGAAGCTATTAGTCCTATGTATAGATATCTACCTGAAAATAATATAGATAGTAAAATAAATCAGATAAAAGAATTTATTATACATCTTCAAACATATAAAGAAACTCAGCTAGCAGAGTTCAGTCAAACATTACATCTTCAAGTGCTCCCATTGTTTTCTAAATGGGAAAATGAAGTATCTAAGGTTATACGTCCCTTATTGAAATAGAGAGATATCTTAAATGATATCCGCTCTATTTCTTAGTGTCAAAGTAGGATTGAGGCGGCAACTTACCCCCGATATTATAACCGTTATTAATAACCTGGCCTTGCTTTATCTGCTTTATCTCACTGCCTAGTTTATTCAGTATCTCTCTAACTTTGTTGTTATTACTATTTTCAAGCATTTGAATACTCTTAGTCAATTCATAAATTGACGTAATTGTTTGTTTAAGTTCAGTTGATCCGGTTAGTTCGGACATCCTAATCTCTTCAAGGCTTTGAACCCCCATCATAGATTTTAGTCTTGAATAATATACTTCAAAGGCTTGATCAAGCTCATCGATTTTGTCCATCTCGTTCTGCTTCAAATCAATTATTTTTTGAAGTTCTTCAATACTGTCTTCGGTTATAACACTACTCTGTTTTTGGGTAAGCTTTAATATATTTCTTAGTCCTTCCATTTTCTTTTCTGAAAGTTTCTGAAGCTTCTGTATATATTGCTCGGCGGTCATAATATCCTCCTAACTATTCGTATCATAAATCCAACGATTTACCTGCTATGGTGTTTACCTTAATAATGGGGCTTTGAATATCTTAAGCATCTATTTATTAAGTTATACTAATATTAATTAAATATGGCTAAAAGACCCCGCATAATATTCTGCGAGGTACTTTTATACATAGTGTACTATATCAAATAGTATAGTGTAATGATATATAAAATTATTTTGCAATACCTTCATGAGCCGGAACAGGATGTTTAGCTAGCTTCATTGCCTGAGCCCAGGTATCTCTGAGTTCTTTTGCCATTCCCAAAACCTCTTCAAGTATATCTTTATCCTTTTTCAGATTTGCTTCAATAAGTCTTCGATACATGTAGTCATATAAGAGTTCCAGATTTTGCGCTACCTCGTAATTCATATCCAGGGTTGACTGAAATTCAGTAATAATAGCTTGCGCCCTAACAATTCCGTTATTGGCTTTTTCTATACAATTGTCGTCGACTGCCACCTGTGCCTGCATAATAAATTTAATTAGTCCATTATACAGCATTAAGGTAAGTTCTTCCGGGGTGGCTGTATTTATCGAATTGGATTTGTATTGATTGTACCCGTTATTTGCAAACATCAGCTAATATCCTCCCAATTTCTATCTATTTTTATACTAAATATATTACATTTTAGTTACCACTAAATTGCTGAGCTATCCAGCTGGACTGCTCATTCAACTTACTCATTGCTGATTCCATCGCTGCATACTTTTTGTATAGAGCATTTTCCTTTGCAATAAGTTTTTTATTCATTTCGTATGCATCGTCGTCAAATCTTAAAAGTTCTTTCGCTAATAAACTGCTATATTCTGACCTATCTCCAACAATACCTGCCTTTTCAAGTAATGTTCCCTTATATCCGCCACTATCTGTATTGGTTCTTATAGCGTCCTGAATAATATCAGATAGTCTTTGGGATATACCGGATTCTTTATATCTCTGACTTCTAAGTTTTGCTCCATTATTTGTACTATTAATTGATTCGTAATATGTCACATCTGAGCTGGCCGTAAATAAAGTAGCAACTTCTTCAGGTTTACTTGCTAAAGCTTCTTTTAATTTTACTTCATCTATTACTAGCTTACCCTTATCCTCATAATTTGAAGAAGTCGTTATACCTATTGATGATAGGGTAGCTCCTGTTCCTTCAACAGCAGAATATAGTGCTAATCTCATCTGAGATAGCGTATTAGAAATTATGCTGTCATTTCTCAATAAACCAGACTTACACTTTTCTTCCCACTTCTTTATTTGCTCCTCACTCATGACTCCTTTCTGTTCATCTGTAAGTGGGGCATAATCACGGTAAACTTTCTCACTAAGCTTAGAATTAAGTTTTTGAACTACCTCATTATATTTATCAACAAATTCTTTAATAAAATCATATGTCTTACTTGTATCACTAGCAATTGTGACTTTTATTGGGTCTACTTCATCGCCTGAGGTAAAGTCGTTTTTTATATTAAATGTCAGACCATCGTATGTTATAACATTTCCTGGCCTTACGATTTTTGTTCCATTAATAATTACACTGGCGTCAGTACCATTACTTGTGCCTTCTACTCCAAGGGCAGACATTAAATCTCCGGTAACGTCCTCAACTGTTAATTTATCCGCACCACCCGTGTTTCTAGATTCAACTTTAAAACTGTTTGTGGTAACATCATACTTCATAGTTGCGTTTATTGTAGTATCAGCATTCACTTTTTTAATAATATCGTTAATAGAAACTTCTTTTGAATTGAATCTAAAGAACTTTCCATTTATTTTAAACTCAATATCATTTCCGGTCCCTGTCAAACTAGGATTAGTCGACAATGCATCAGCTATGCTATTAACCTTTGAATTTAAGTCAATCTTATTGGACAGGTTCGCTGAACTGAAACCAAGTGCCGAATTAGCATCTACCTCCGTTTTTTGAATTATTACCGGTTCGGTTGATGTATATGTGACCTTTCCAGTTGTACCAGAAAATGAAATGTTTGCATCAGCTCCAAAGCCTTTAATTTCATCCTTGACTGCTAATTCAATAATCATTGCTAAGCTGTTTGCATTATCAAACACAGCTCCTGCTGGAATTTCAATCGTTTTTGTTTCGGAGCCTATGGTTATGGTAAATTTATTATTAGAATCGTTTAATTGAAATTTATTTTGCTCAGTCGGTGAAGTACTAAATAGATCCTCCGCTCCACGGTTATAAACCTTATTAATACTAAATATGTCAGTACTGTTTACAACAAACTTAAGTGTTGTAACTCCTTCACCTGTATCTATTCTTACCCTGTTTTCACCAAAATTTTCATTAAGCTTAGTCTGTATTTCTGTTATATAATCCTGCACTGTAGAAGTAGGCGTAGAATTACTCAGAGTAAACTGTTTTGTAACTCCATTTAACGTAAACTCAAAAGCATTATTTTTACTGTCTATACTTATAGGAGTTGTAAGAGAAGCGCCTTCAACAACTTTAGTCACGCTTGAACCAGTTGATAATTTTGCAGCCTTTGCCACTTCTAAGTTAGAAATTGTATAAGTCCCTGCTTTTGCATTTGCTCCCGGAGTCACTGTTAAAAAATCCGTTGAGTTAGCAGCAGCATAAGTTGAAGAATAACCTGAGTAGTTATTAACATTCTTAATATTTTTTGCGGATAATGAATCAAAATAGGTTTTATAAAAGGTTTGTAAAGTAGAGCTTACATCTCTGTAAGACTCCATTCTCCATTCGGTAACCTGTCTCTTCTGTAAAATCTTTGTAAATTTTTGCGATTGCGCCTTCATTGCTTGCTTAATCAATGTATCAGTATCCATATTTGATGCTAGACCGGTTATCCTTGAGCTAGTATTCGTTTGATAACTCGTTACACCTGTTATCCCCATAATTATTACCTTCTTTCATCTACAAATATTCCAGCCATCTCACAAATTTTGGCTACCATGTCTAAAATTTTTTCGTTTGGAATCTCTTTTATTAACTCATCGGTATCAGAATTATACACCTTAACAACAATTTCATTTGTTTGCTCATGTATTGAGAACTCAAATCTTCGATTTCCCCCAAGAATAGCTTTGTTAGCTCTTTGAATAGCTTCAATAACTACCCTCTCTGAGACAGGCATATTATCTTTTTCATACTCATTTATTTGAGATATATTTTTAGTGATTGACTGTGACCAATCCTTATTCGATTTTTCGATATCAACTACACTAACTTTTTGGGTCACAGCCACAGAGTGGCTTGTACTACTTTTATTAATATTAGTGCTCATATTATCACTATTATCAATTCTCATACTTACACCTCCACTAAAAATTAACTTATCTAATTGTTTTATCGGAAAGTTAGCAAAAAGGTTTAGCTGTTTTTAATGTTTGAATTGATCCAAGTAAAGTTTAGGAGTTATTTTATACTGCAAGTTTTTTCAAATAGATCTTTTAAATCATTTTCAAAAAAATAGGAGGCTAATACTTGCATTAATTCAAAATCTTCTTCTGAATCAATATCGAGTACTGCTGTATCTCTCATACGAATAACATCAAACTTACCATCAAAAGGAGAAGTATCAAGTACATTACATAAACTATTCCTATTATAACAGTAAATTGAGGCATTCATGTCATAAACATTTGGCGCTTGTTGTCTAGTAGAAAAGTTGGAATTTATAACTCGCTTTAAAACACCATTATATTCTTCAACCATATTAAAGTATGGATTTCTTCTAGAACTAACTACAGAAAATACAACGTCAATCTCCGGGTTATTCTTAGCTTTATTAATAGCATTTTCTATATCAGAAACTTTTCTAAAAGGTGATGTAATATCTAAATCAATAATAAAATCATATTCCCTCTTAGTCTTTCTCTCCATGTAATAGAGCGAGTATTTTATTACTGGCACTTTTGGAGTCGAATCTTGTGCAAGTTCTGCAGGTCTTTTTATGCATTCCAATTCGTACTGACTGATTAAATTCAAAAGCTTATCACTATCACTATTGACACAAATGTCTATATTAAATTGCTTGTTCTTTTCCATGAACATAAATGCCGCAGCAATAGTATACTTTATCAGCTCATTCCCATAAAACTCCCTAATATTTTTATTTTTTACTCCCTTAGACCCTGCTCTTCCACAAATAGTAAATAATATATTCACTTAATCAACCCTTCCCCTACACAAATCGAGTACTTTCCTACATGGTTCAATATTATTAAAGGTATCGCCTTTTATGATCTTGTTTACAACAAATTCCATTTCCTGTATATACATATCGTTTCTTTCATTCCTGAAAGTTATGGGAGCTCTATTATTTGAAAACTTTATAGTGTTATTAATTATATCACCAACTATTGTATACTCTCGTGTAAATAATTGGATCTCTCTACTTGGCGTTCGTCCGAAATAGTCCAAATGGAGTTCTACCAATTTGTCTTTATATCTTGCAACATAAACAGCTAAATCCTCACTATCTATTTCCAAATCCGAAAACTTTCCATAAAAACACTTAACTTCCTCAGGGAAGCCGAATAAATGTGTTATATAATCCCATTCATGAATTAAATCTATACAAACACCCCCACCTTGGTCTTTTTTAGCACTGTACACACTTCTATAGTCGACCCCAGGCCGCCAATCAGGTAGATAGCTTGAACAGATCACCCTTACCGAATATACTTTTTCATTCCTTAGTATATCGTCCTTTAAATACTGGATAACTGAAGAAAACCTTAGTGGCCCCGCAACATAATATACTCCAGCTTCATTTAAACCTAAGTTATCAAAATCATATTTATTACTATCTACTAGTGGTTTTTCAATAAACATGTGTTTCGTCTTAGAACACATTAACACAATTGTATTAAAATGTATATGCGAAGGATTAGTTACAAAAGTCAGATCATAATCGTTATCTAGTTCACTCTCACTAAGAATGACTTTTTCAATTAATCGGTCAATGTCATTATCTATTGGCTTATGTGTAGTTCTAAATGCGTGTACACTAAGCTTAACCCCTTTATTTATGCAAATTTGTACTAAATTAATTAAATGCCTCTGCCCTATCGATCCCAACCCAAAAAAACATACTTTCATAATATTTTAGCCCCCCTCTATTTGGTCTATAATACTAAGAGTATATTTATCCTCTTCAAAAGTATATTTTTCACCATTACCTCTATTGTTGATTTTCTCAATGAACACTTTTATTTCTTCTAAATAGGCATTTTCAATTATATTATCGGCATATCTGTAATCCTTCTGTACATTGTCATACACAGATATTTTATCCATAGATTTATTAGCCAAATTGTATTTAAGAATACCATTAGGAGTACCATCCCAAGTAATATACAGATTCTCAGAATAAACTAATAGATCACGCACAGCTTTGCGGGAAACAATATCAATATTTAAAGTTCCCTTATTCCCATTTTCATGTTCTAACATAATAATATAATTGTCAGGGTAATCTATCTCAAGCCCCGACATTTTATCTTTTAGACAATATATTTTTTTTATTTTGCCGAATATATCAATAATCCACGGTAAATCTATAGCGAGTATCTCCCTGCATCCGTTAGTCTTTTTATTAGCCACAAAGAAATTCCTATAATCTTCCCAAGGGTGCCAGTCTGGAAGGTATTGTCCTACATGATACCTATAATTAACTCTTGAAGATTCACATAATACATTTTGCTTTATTTCTTGTATCTCCTTACGATATAGTAGTGTAGAAGATAGAAAAATTTGAACATCATGTAATTTTGCCATTTGAATTATCTCATCGTATTTGTTACATAGAAGATTTATCTCAGAAAAAACATGTAAACCTTTTCCAATGCTCTCTAAAGCTATATCTGCATGACTAATAGGAGATGTGCATACAAAAACTGCATCCGGCTTTTCATTATCTATTGCATTTGTCAAATAACTATAAGTTCTTATATTAAACTCACACTCAACCTGTACTCTTCTTTCTTGATTTAAATCAACTCCACATACTATTATTCCTGAAAACTCTTTTAGTAGTAATCTTATGCGGCGTTTTCCCATAGAGCCAAGACCTATAACAATTAGTTTCATTTTTTCCTCCAATTATCAAATAATATCGTAAAATACCTTATTCGTAAATCCTAGCTCTAAAAAACCTAATAATTTATCAATAATAACCTCTGATGTATTTTTACCCTCATATGGGTTCACTATTTCACTTAAGCTTTGCTTAAATTCAAGTGAAGATAACTTATTAAATGATTTTATGATTTCTGATTTAATTGGGGTACAATGTATAACTGAATCAGCACTAATCCGACCCTTTTGCCTGTTTCCGACATTTATTGTTCCTACTTTCATGCTTGGCGCTTCAACTATACCGCTTGAGGAGTTCCCAACAACTCCTGCGCAATATTTCATTGCTGATAAGTATTTAACCACTCCTAAAGAATCAACTACTTTTATCCTATTTCTATACTTGAATGAGTATTCATCGAGCATCTCATTCAAGTGCGTGCTATTCGTATCCGCATTTGGTCTTGTAAATAATGCCTTATATTGGGGATAATCAATAACAGCATCAAGTAGTGCTTTAAATTGCTCCTTTTGAGAGTTAACTTCTGTAGTAACTGGGTGAAATGTAACTAATATTGTATTATCCATTGGAAAATCGATGACAGATTCCAACTCGTTTTTCGATAGAAGATTTGTATTAAGTATATTTTCTACACCTAAGGCTCCGACATTGAATACTCTCTCAGGGCTCTCACCCATCTGTATTACTCGTCTTCTATATACGTCAGTAGAAGTAAAGTGCAGACATGACATCTTGGTAATTGCGTGACGAAACAATTCATCATATGCCCCGTAAGTTATTTCTCCTCCATATAAGTGTGCTATTGGAATTCCCAGAATTACAGCAGAAGAAGCTATTGAGAGTGTCTCATACCTGTCTCCCAACAAAACAACTACATCAGGAGAAAGAGACTGTAATGCTCTTCCTACATCCTTAACAGCGTTTGACATTGTCGTCAAAACACCATAAGTAGTGTCATCTTGAATAATTGGAACACATTTATCTGGCTTAAACCCATCTTCTAAAATTTCATTTATAGTTTCACCATATTTTTTCTCAAGATGGGTCCCGGTAACAATAATCTGGAGTATAGTATTCTCACTTTTGCTTAACTTATATAGTAAAGACTTTAGTAAGCCGTATTCTGCGCGAGTTGCGGTAACAACACATACTTTCTTCATAACGATATTAACTCATCTTCCTCAAAATTCTTTTTTGCAGTTTTGCCAAGAACATAAAACCATTTCATTGGAGAAATCCCGGTACCTGGCCTTTTAACAGTTATATTGTTCTCTGTAAAAGTATCTCCTTCAAGTATATTAGTTTTAGCAACTATACTCTTACGAGCGACTGCAATATTATCAACCTCAGATTTACTAGGAACTTTTTTACCATTCCCTAAAGCTTTCTCAATATTTCGTATACTCTTCACCATTAACTCTAGTTCCTCTGGTTCAAGACTAGCTGCATGATCTGGTCCATCCATATTTTTGTCTAGTGTAAAGTGTTTTTCAATAATTTTTGCTCCCATTGCAACAGCAGCAATAGGCACCTCAATCCCCAATGTGTGATCGGAATAACCTACTTTCTCTCCAAATTCTTGTTTCAAAGTTAACATGGCAAGTAAATTAGTATCTTCATAAGGGGTTGGATATTGTGTATTACAATGTAAAATCGATATATCATTTGTACCATATTCCCTTAAAATCGTGACAGCTTCTCTGATTTCGTTCATGGTACACATTCCTGTTGAAAGGATAACCGGCTTTTGTAATGAAGCTATTCTTATTAGGTACGGTAAATTTGTTATCTCTCCAGATGGAATTTTATACATCGGCAAATTTAACTCCTGAAGCATTTCTATACTTTCCAAGTCAAATGGTGTAGATAAAAATTGAATGCCTTTTTTCGTACAATAATCAATTAGTTCTATATGTTGTTGTTTAGTTAGCTCCAAACTCCTTAACATATCCAATTGACTCTCACTTTTATTAGAAAATGTTTTTTGGTATTCCGCTTTTTGGGCATATCTACTAGCAAGCTTATTTGCATTGAATGTTTGAAACTTAACAATATCTGCTCCAGCTGCTTTTGCAGTATCTATTAGTTTAAAAGCATTATCAATATCTCCATTGTGGTTAACTCCTGCCTCAGCTATTATAAGTGTATTCAAAACACCCCGACCTCCCTGCAAGGATTTCCAAAAGCTTTAACTCCTGATTTAATGTCTTTAACAACAACACTCCCGGCGCCGACCAAAGTATTATCCCCTATTTTCACCCCTTGGATAACTGTAGATCCTATTCCAATATGTGACCCTCTTCCAAAAACTGAATTTCCACCTACTGTACAGCCAGGTGCAATATGAGTAAATCTACCTACATAGCACTGATGCTCCAACAAAGTTGCACTATTTATTATTGCCATCTCTTCTATAACACTTTGAGTGTTTATTATTGAACCCTTGCCAATAAAAACCCCCTCCCCGATATGGCAGTCTCTTCCGATAATTGCACTAGCATCAATAATAGCAGGTAATGTATATCCTATTCTTTTAGTTAAATGGTAAAGTTGTACTCTTATAGTAATGTTACCAATACTTCCAACTCCTATAAAAGCATGGTGTATCCCATTATTAAACACCTTCTCTAGACAGCTGTCGTCACCAATGCAGGGGACTCCTAATAGAGTTTTTCCAATGTCCATATTTGGGTCAACTATGCCAACCACATCATACTTTTTGCTTGATAAAACAGAGTCGAGTATACTGGCAGCATGACCACCGCAACCTAATAAAATTGCTTTATCCATGGCTTTCCTCCATTGCCTTTTTCATTTCTTCTAATTCTTCCAACTGCCCCATATCAAGCCAACATTTTTCATTTATCGGATATACTCCAATATTCTCCCCCATGTTTCGATATTTGTCTATAATCTCAGGAAGACTGATAACTTCACCCTCCACCAAATCATGAATTACTCGCGGTTCCAGTAAATACATACCAGTATTCGTCAAAAAAGAATACTGAGGTTTTTCTGACATTTTATATATCCTACCCGTCGAATCAAGTTCAATTACTCCATATGGAACAGTCATATGTCGAAAAGCACACACGATTGTGATGATATTCTTTTGTTCAATGTGCTGTTTATAAATACTTTCATAATCAGCATCAATTAATATATCACAATTTGACAGAAAAAAAGGCTTATCGATTTTACCCTTTAATAGTGATATGCCTCCACCTGTTCCTAGAGGTTTACTTTCTTCCACAAAATTTAGTTTATACGAATAATCAACTTCAGAGAAATATGATTTGATCATATTTTTTTTATAGTTTAATATTAAATAGAAGTCTTTACAATTAAATTTTTGAAACCTATTAATGATGTGCTCTATTATAGGAACTTCACCAATTGGTATCAATGGCTTGGGAAGTATTTTTGTATACGGGTATAGCCTTGTACCAAATCCACCGGCCATTATTACAACAGGTATATTGATATCATGTTTTTTAATTAATTCAAAATCATTTGCAAATACAATAGATGTAATAACGCCATTATCACTAAGTATAGGTAATGCACTAATGGAATATTTCTGCATTATTTTTTTTGCAGATTCCCTATTTCTCTCAAGAACATATCTTGGATTATAATTAGCTATAGCGCCAACAGGAGTCTCGATTGTACCGCCTTTTACAATAAACCTTCGAATATCACCATCTGTTACAACAGCTTCGAGCTTGCCATCTGGAGCAATTAATGCCACTTGTTTACCTGTTTCATTAAATATCTTCATAACTGTTATAATTGATGTATCTCTTGTAACGATTAATTCTGATAGCTCCATAAATTATGCACACCCTTATTAATAATTTATAAATTTCTTTATTTTATCAATTACATAGTAAATTTGATCTTCACTTAGATTAGTACTACAAGGTATATTTACAATTCTGTCGTAAAACCCTGCAGCCCTCTCAATTTTATATGTCATAGACTTTTTATATGGCCTTTGCTCATGTATCAATCCCCAAACTGGTCTAGTTTGAATATTGTTATTCATTAAATATTCAATTAAACTATCTCTTTTAACTTTATTAAGAAATATAGAGTAAAACCAATAATTGGGTCGTATTTCTTCTCTAAAGTGGAGTAGCTTTATATCATTAATATTCTCAAACTCTTTTCTATACAAAATATAGTTTTTTGTTTTAATATTAATAAAATTTTCTAATTGTTCAAGTTGTGCTACTCCAATTGCCGCTTGAAGATTTGTCATCCTATAATTGTATCCAATTTCATTATGGAAAAAATTTATTTCGTCATCTTTTGCTTGAGTTGAAAGATATTTTGCGCGTTTTACGTCTTTTGGATTTTTAGCAGTAACCAATCCTCCGCCGCCGGTTGTAATTATTTTGTTGCCATTAAAAGAAAAAACACCATAATCTCCTATAGTGCCGGCAAATTTACCTTCATAAGTACCACTTCTATAATAGGAACCAAGTGCTTCAGTAGCATCTTCAATCACTTTTAAATTGTATTTTTCAGCTGTCCTCATTATTGAATCCATATCAGCCATATTGCCGAACACATGCACAACAACAATTGCTTTAATATGTTGTTGTGTATCTTTATTAATTAATTTATTATCAATGAATTCACATTTTTCAGAACAAAATTCTTCTAATTTGACCGGATCAATACAAAGTGACTCATCGCAATCCATAAAAACAGGCTCAGCATTACAGTAACGAACAGGGTTTACTGCTGCGATAAAAGTTAGAGTAGGTACGATTACTTCATCGTCTTTTCCGACACCTGAAAGTATTAACGCAAGATGAATACCTGCTGTACCACTTTGACATGCCGTTGTCGCTTCAACATTTAAATATTCAGACAACGCAGCTTCAAATTGGTTTATCATTTCTCCACCTGTTGAAACCCACTCCTTTTGAATTACATCGGTAATATACTTTAGTTCGTTTCCCTTTAAATTGGGTACAGATAATGGAATAAATTTGCTCATAAAAAATACCTCTTACAATTCCTATATATTATAAATATCTACCTTGTATTTATCAATATTATACCTAAAAAAGTCAATAGTTTCAGATATCCCCTGTTTGAATGTATATTTTGGTGACCAGTTTGTTAACTTTTTTATTTTTTCATTACTGCCTAATAATCTTTCAACTTCACTTTTCCCTGGTCGAATACGTTGTTCATCACAAAGTATTCTTGCCTTTGGGTTAATTTGATCTATAAGCTCTTGGGCAAGCTGCCCAATCGAAATTTCTTCCTGTGTAGCAATATTTATCTCTTGGCCGATTGTGTCATTGACTTTCGATATCTCAATAAATGCACTGGCGGTATCCTTTACGAAATTAAAGTCTCTTGTAGGCGTTAGTGACCCCAACTTTATTTCAGTTTGCCCACTTAGCAACTGTGTAATAATTGTTGGTATAACAGCTCTAGCAGACTGGCGTGGCCCGTAAGTATTAAATGGCCTAACTATAGTGACCGGCAAGTCAAAGCTTCTATAAAAACTTTCAGCGAGCCTGTCTGCTCCTATTTTTGTTGCAGAATATGGAGATTGTCCCTGAAAAGGATGTTTCTCGTCTATAGGTACATACTGAGCTGTCCCATACACCTCAGAAGTCGAAGTGACTAATACTCTTTCAATCCCTAATTCTCGTGATGCCTGCAAAATGTTTAATGTTCCTTTTATATTTGTATCCACATAGGAGTCAGGAGAATGATAACTGAACGGAATGGCGATTAATGCAGCCAGGTGAAAAACGATATCTACACCTTTCATAGCTTCTCTTACTCCATTAGGATCTCTTATATCTCCTGAGAATATTTCAATTTTATTCAAAACATTTTTAGGCAATGTATCAAGCCATCCCCAGGTATTGAATGAGTTATAAAAGACAAATGCTTTAACTTGATAACCTAATTCAACAAGCTTTTCAGTCAGGTGGCTCCCAATAAATCCATCAGCACCAGTTACTAATACCTTTTTCATATATATCTCCGTTAAATACATCATACTATAAATAAGTAATTATTTTCTAAGTCTAATTAATAACGTCAGAATGCTCCAATTTTACTAGATCCTCAATTACAGGTTTTAAAGTATATAGAAGCGCATCTGCCATTTTGATATAATCTTTTGTTTCCATTGCCTGTAGTAGAAATGTTAAAAGTTTATTCTTTTGGCTAATTATTTCTTGATTTTCGGAGAAATTCTCATCAAAAAAATTCGCTATAAGTTGGCAAATATTTACGAAATCCTGATTTAGTTCATTTGGAAGCTTAAAGTATATATCAGCTGCAAAGGACTCTATCTTATTAATTATATCCATTTTATACCTCTATTAAATGTTTTTATCACTCAAATGGGATTTAAGTACTTGTATATATGCATCAATACTTTCCATAATCTTCTTACTAACAGCTTTTAATGTTTTATAATAGTTTAAATTTAATTCGAGCATCCTCTTTTCATCTTCTTTCTCAAGATACATTGGAAGTGAATGAATATCTCTATTGTAGGCAATAGTAATTGATTGAACAATAAATCTACCTGACCAGTTTTTGTTAAGTATCTTATCCATCGATAAACGTTGACTTTCCATTAGCTCTAATCTGCCAGCTTTCCTACTTCCTAGAAGTTTATCATAATATGCCTGGGACTCTGAGATAAGGTTCTCATAAAATTCATTGAGGTCAGTGAAAAACTTTATTGCCTTATTTGTTAAATCTTCTTTATCGTATTTTTGTTGTTCCCTGGCTTTATCGTAAACTTCCTTTAATTCAGGAATAGCTTCTAAGCAATATGAAGAAATAACATCAGACAACTTCATATTTACAGCTCCTTCTATATTTGCTCCTCCTTCTGTAGCATTAATAAACATAGCTTCTTTATCTTCAGCAATCATACTCTCAATCCAAGATTTCGTATGCTTGAAATGTTCAAAGGATTCTAACCTTTCCCCATTTTGGCCTTTTACGTATACAACATTTTGCTTATAATTATTCATAAAACTTTGATCAAAATTCTCAGAGAACCTCTCCGTATGGGTTTTACCATTAGTATATGCAAGGTCAAGACCAGTAAATATTATAGGATTGCAGCCTAAATGTCTGGCAAAGGCAATAAGCACATGCGATACATTTATACCAATATTAATATTTGTAAAACCTATACTTTCATTAAATTTTCGGAAAAGTGCATCACCATATCTTCCTGTAAAAATAATTCTGCTAAACTTTTCAAAAATATTACCCAATACAACATTTGGTCCTACATATATAACGTCATTAGGTATTTCTTTTTTCTTATAAAAATTCGCTGTTAATTCTACTCTTTCGATAGATGATACTACATCAGGGATAATCTCCTTATTCATAAGTGAATTCATCGCTCCATCAACACTAAGAATAAGAGCCTTTCCCTTAGCCTGTTGTAGAAAATCTATATTTTTATCCAACGAAGGCCCTGCACCCACAATAATGGCAGGTTTACTATTATATCTATTCTCAAAGAATTTACAATCCAAGCCCCTAAAGACATGATGCCAGTTATTTACATAATTGTCCATGCCAATTAATATATCTTCTATATCATTTCCATATGAGTGTATAGATGTATGCACTCTTTCAAATAACATATCTAAGATATTTCTTAGTTGCCCCGGATATTTTGATTTGACATAAGGCATAGATAATATTTCAGTATTTCTTAGGTTATACAATTTTAGTATGTCATTAAAGGCTATATCGAGTTGCCTTCCAAGCTGGTTCTCACAGCCAATGATTAAAGAGACTCTTTTATCTTCTAAAAAGCCTAATTGATTCTCTTCACCATCCAAATAGATACTTCGTGTATCCTCTTCAGTTATTTCTATAATTATCATCGTACTAAAGGCAGTTTTTCTTTTGTATATTTCAGAAATTAGTTTTATGTTCTGAATCCCAAAAATAACAAAGTTTTTATGGTAATTAAAATCAATTTTCTCAATAACTAGCTGAATTTCTTTAGAGCTATTAACACTACTGGTAGTTAAGTATTTTAAGCTATTTACTTCTTCCCTACCTGTTAATGTCTCTACATTCCAAACAAGCTCTTGTATTTTGCTTAATTTTATTTGTCCCATAAAATCCCCCGTTTTTAAGTTGAGCTAATAATTAAAGAGGCATAGGCCTAAGCCAATGCCTCTTTTCTAGAGCTATAAATTATTGAAGTAATTGTAGTACGCTCTGTGGCTGTTGATTTGCCTGAGCAAGCATGGCCTGTGCTGCTTGAGTTAAAATATTGTTCTTTGTAAACTCAGTCATTTCCTTAGCCATATCTACGTCACGGATACGTGATTCAGAAGCCTGTAGGTTCTCAGAAGCTGTATCCAAGTTGTTGATAGTGTGTTCAAGTCTGTTCTGAATTGCACCAAGAGCAGATCTCTGATGTGATACTTGAGAAATAGCGTTGTTAACTGTTTCAATTGCGTTAGCTCCGCCCCACTTAGTCGAAATATCAAGTGTATCAACACCTATAGCCTTAGCTCTCATGTCATCCATTGATATAAACATTGTCTGACCAGAGTTAGCTCCGATTTGAGCCATTATAGAATTGTTGAGATCGCTAGTAGCTGACTTTGTCTCTCCAAACACAAGAGTTATGCTTTCTCCAACCTTCATAGTTGAAAGTGACTTAGCCGATATTGTAGCACCTGCTGAAAGAAGGTTACTACCAGCAGAAATAGTAAGAGTATCCGCTGCAGTAACAGATAGGTATTTACCAGCTAAGTCTGCTGATACTTGACCGCCACTCTTTGTTATAATCCTAAAGTCCGTACCAGCAGATACAGCTCCATTAGCAAATTTCTGTGCAACTCTTACAATTGTAACAGAACCATTGTATTTTGAAGCGTCTGCTGCTATAGCTTGTGCTGCTGTTGCAGATGACATTACAATGCTTGAGTTATTGTTAATACTTAAAGTTCCATTAACCTTTTCTTTAACACCTATAGCACTACCATCAAGTAATTTCTTTGTGTTGAACTCTGTAGTATTTCCTATTCTGTCAAGTTCACTGATAAGCTGCTTAACTTCTGCCTGAAGTTCTTTTCTATCAGCATCTGTATTAGTATCATTTGCTGACTGAACTGAAAGTTCTCTCATTCTTTGAAGAATTGAGTGAGTTTCATTCAAAGCACCTTCAGCAGTCTGTATCATTGAAATACTGTCCTGTGAGTTTCTTGATGCCTGATCCAAACCTCTGATCTGACCTCTCATCTTTTCAGATATTGCCAAACCTGCCGCATCGTCTCCAGCTTTGTTGATTCTAAGACCTGATGACAATTTTTCAAGTGACTTCTGAGTGTTTCCTCTGTTAACACCTAATGATCTGTTGGTGTTCATACTTGCGATGTTGTGATTAATTCTCATAATAAAAATCCTCCATGATTTTTTATTTTACTTACGGGAGTCCTTTCCCGCATGGTATGTAGGCCAAGCCTTGCACTTTATCCGGCCGGTATAAGGTATCTGTACTTTCCTACTTGATAAATATATCGTACTTTTCTGTAAATACTTTAGAGAAAAAAATAAAAAACAACAAAAAATTATTGTTTTTTATCGAATATTTTATTAATTTTACCAAAAAATGTGATATCGCTTTTATGGAGTACTCATTTACTTATCTATATTTCCACGATTATTCTTTTTTCTTCAATAAAGCCCCCAAATCCACTACTCCAACATTTGCTGCTTTCTTATTCTCCTCCTGTATCTCAAGGAATATCTCTTTTCTGTATATGGGCACATTCTTAGGTGCATTTATCCCTATCCTTACCTGGTCGCCTTGTATTTCAATGATAGTAAGTTCAATATTATCACCTAGCATTATACCTTGACCTTTTTTTCTTGAAAGTACCAGCATGGCTACACCTCCTGTTTCTGGAGCTCGTCCATAATAAAGTGCCTTACCGTATATTTATCTGTTTCAAGAATAACCTGTGCCGCTTTTTTATTTTCCTTATTAATAACTATTGGAGCCTTTAAATTCATACTAATATTTTTTATGTCCTCGGGAACTACAACAATAGCAAAAACCATTACTTGAGAGGGGTTGTCAATCTCCAGAGCTGTAACAAACTCCTCATTCAGTTCAAAATCATAGTCCTTTTTTATTAAAAACGGGTCAACAAGGGCAAATGCCAGATCAGCGTTGCCGATCGCTTGAATCCAGCAAAAAGGTGATTCGGGATCTTCATTCGGGATAAGTCCAAACTTCTTTTCATCTTCAAACCCTAATATTCCTTCTTCAAAATCCAGTATTTTGTCCTCGTCCAATTCTATTTGGCCAAAGTGCTTTGTTTCTAATATCATAGTCCAAACTCCATTTCCGCTTGTATGACAGGTATCAACAAGTGATTATACATCTATCAAACAAGCCAAGTATTTTAAAAAGAACAGTTCTACATAAGTTTGATGAAACGATTAACTTAAATACAAATAATTGTCTAAAACAATTTTAACATACTTCTGTTAATCATAGAATTCAATTATCCTTTATGGTATAACATATTTCTCTATATTTTTTACTATACTATAACAAGTTTAATTATAACCGGTATGGAATAAAAATAGCCTTAACTCCGCAATTTTATATTGCACAATAAGGCTGTTATTTTATTATATTTCTAATGATAAAGTCATCAATCATCATAAGAACTTACCTATAATTTATCTATTAAATATATTGATCCACGTTCTCTCCGGTATAAGTAATATTTATTGATCCATAGGATTTCATCCTGATATCCACTTTCCCAGGTATATAATTAAATTGCACATCGCCGGGTTTGTAACCACAGGTGACACCATTTATTTCACCTAAATTATTTCTGAATTCTGCTTCAAGATCCACAGTCCCGCCCTTTAAATCAAACTCCGGTCTTGACTTTGGGATAAAACCTACATTAAAGTCGTACTTTTTTATGGCACTTCTCTTTGCTATGTCAATCATTATATTGGCCTTGTGGCCGATACGTTTCATGGCATCGCCGTCCTGGGCCTTTTTAGCTATAAACTTAAGAACACAATTATAGCCTTTTTGGGCCTGTTCCTTCATTATATCAGCATTATTCTTCAACCCTGCTTCGGCAAAGCATTGATATTGGTCAATAAGCACAACAGGCATTTCAGTCTTGATTTCTATCAATGGCTGTTTTTGCCGAATACTCAGCTCTGCTTCTTTAATGTTATATTTCAGCCCCGCGGGATAGGTGTTAATCTCGAGTTGGGCCGGAGTAGTTCTTATAGAAAGACCCATTTTTTCACATCCTTGTACAATTACTGCTGATTATCTCATAAGAAGGTCAGCTTGCAAGTTACCGTCCTGGTCTACCCGCAGCAATTAACTATTTTCTTTCAGTAGATATAGGTAGATAATAGTTGATTGCCTACAATAAATTATATAATTCTAATAAAGTAATTTAAAATTCTATCTTAAAAAATCAACAAGAGTCTGCTGGATTATTCTGGCTCCTCCGGCAAGAGAAGCCTGATAGACATTTTCCTCATTTTTCAGGTTCATAATGGTCTCAGCAACATCTACATCCTCGTTTTTACTCATTAAGTCTGTAAAGTTGACCAAATCATTACTCATTCTGTCATCTGTCAAATCAACTCTGTTCTGTCTCGCACCGATATCTGCCCTGCACCTTAATACATTACCAATCTGAACATCCATAGTACTCAGTCTGTCACTGATTCCCTCGTAATCTCCTGCATCCATGCATGCAACGATCTCATTAAACATTTTGACCATTGCAGGTGTATCTCCCACAGCTCCGGAATTTTGAACCGTCTGAGTTGCGTTTAGTCCTGTCAGAAAACCTCCCAGAGAACCGTTTAAGGTAATAGAAGATGTTGCACTCTTGGTCGTAGTTTTAAACTCAATTCTATTATTCTCTATTGATACTTCAATCCCATCCGGAGCAATCAAAAGTCCGTTAACCGACCCCTCTATTGCTGCAGTCAGCTCTGACACATTATTATAGGGACCTGCACCAATATTTGCAGAGATAGGTGTTCCATTTACCGTGAGGTTTAAGTCGTCTGCAGCAATGGTTAATGGATATTTTATATCATCAATCTTAAAAGTCCATACTCCACTTCCGGGATTATATGTATCACCGCCGTAATTAAATAAATCGCCGCCGGCAATATTTATATTAATACTATCCCCGACTCCTATTTCGTATTTAATTCTTTCTCCGACCGTATTGACGTTAACCATGAAATTGCCGAAGCCCGGGTCATTTTCATCGTCGTTCATAAGCTTTTGATCAGTCTTAAAGCCTGAAAATAAATACCTTCCGGCGTATGTTGAATTTGAAAGATGAACCACCTGAGTTCTTAATTGTTTAAGTTCCAGCCCGATTTTTTGAGTTTCCTCAGATGTGTTTGTTCCATTAGAAGCTTGAACCATAAGTTCTCTGGCCTTCTGCATAACATCTCCAATTTTACCTAAGGCAACATCTGTTGCATCCAGCCAGGATCTAGCATCGCCGATATTTTTCTGGTACTGCTCAACCTTGGCTACATCTGTTCTGAGCTTCAGAGCCCTAGCTGCTACTACAGGGTCATCTGACGGAACGGATATTTTCTTACCGCTGTCCAGCTGATTTTGATATTTGCTTAATCTCTCGGTATTCTTGCCGAGATTCCTCATTAAGTTTGAAATCATCATATTGTTTGTTATACGCATATATGATCCTCCGGGTGTGTGTTTCATAATCCACTTGTTATGTTATTATAGTAACTATTAATCTTAATCACTTGTCTCGATAATAATGTTAATATAAATGCCTTGATATACATAAATCACTTGCAAACATTGTCACTGTTATTATCGTCTTAAATTATCCTACTCCCAACCTGTTTATCAATGTGTCGTAGATTTCCGACATTGTGGTTATCATCTTTGCAGCTGCATTATAGGACTGCTGGAATTTCACCATGTTTGTCATTTCCTCGTTAAGTTCGACTCCGGATACAGACATCCTTCTGTTATCAACCTGTGCAACTATTGTCTCCTGACTGCTCTTGAAGCGGGTTGCCTGTTGGGAGTCTATACCCATACCTGCAACCAGCGATTTCATAAAGTCCTCGGGTGCACCTTCATAGAACAGGCTTTGGTTTGATCTAAGCTCCATAATTTTATTTAAAAGGTTTATATTACCATTTTCACCGCGTACATTGGATGTTGCAATAGTGTCAATATTATTCATTACATCACTGCTTACGGTAAAGTTTTTAGCAGTAATATTCTGATATTTTTTTACTATGTCTTCGTTTACATTATTGGCATTTAATGCTGTACCTGCCCCTTCTATCAACTTGCTGCCGGATATGGCTGTGTTGCCCTCGCCGAACATTGTAAAAAATCTTATATTCTCTGGTGCAAGGCCCGGACCTGTTATATCGGCGTCATAACCATATCCTTCCACATGACCGGTTCCTGCAGTATGTGCCAGAATGCCATCAGAATTCGGCATATAGCCCTCATTGAAGGCCATTGCAAAGGTTCTGACGAATTCATTTAATTTCATCTGGTAATAAGGGATGCCTTTGTAAATAGGACTTTTTGATTTGCCGTCAGCACCTAAAGCTCCATCCTTACCGTCTCTTACATCCAACAGCCCCCTCAACTCTCCACCGGTTACACTGAGGGAGTTTCCGTCCTCCCATTTCACTTCATAGAGGTTACCGGTATCTTCTTCATTTAGTTTGGTTTTGCGCTGTTCAATCTTTAATTTACTTATATTAAAGTGGTCTACCAGGGATTTTCCTCCAACAGTAACCTGGAAATGTATATCATCTGCGCCATTCGGAAGCTTTCCATAGCTAATTTCCGTGGCTTGAATATTTATCATTTTGGAAAGCTTGTCCACAAGCAGAGTTCTTGAATCTCTCAAATCATTTGCCGACTGACCCTGTATTTCAAAATTATATATCTGTTTGTTTAATTGCTGAATTTGAGAAGCTAATGAATTAATTTGATCAACACTTATTCTGACCATATCATTGATATCTTCCTGCAATTTCTCAAAGTGTGTGGCTGTATTGTTAAAGTAGTTGGCCATAGTAAAACCTTTTTCCCTGACCAGCGCACGAACGGAAGGACTTGACGGGTCCTTTGACAATTCCTGATACGCATTGAAAAATTCATTCATTATTGTTACAAAACCGCTATTTGAAGGTTCATTAAATGTCGCTTCAAGCTCTGAGAGCAGCTCAGCCTTTTTGCTCCATTCCCCATGAGCTATATTTTCACTCCAGTATTTAAAATCGAGATACTCATCTCTGATACGCTCAACGGTTTTAACTTCGGAACCTGTGCCAACCATACCAGTCCCGTCCAAAACTGAAATAGGTCTTGCTGCTACTTGGACATTCTGTTGTCTGGAGTAACCTGGTGTTGTGGCATTGGTTATGTTATGGCTTACGGTGTTCAAATTCTTCTGTGCTGTATACAGTCCGCTTAACGCTACATTAAAACCAAAAAAGCTTTGTCTCATATCTCTCACCTATTCTTTGAGTAATTGTTCTGCCCCTGTAATAACTAAAATAAAACAATAATTAACCATTTAATCTATACTTTTAAATCTATATTGAACTAATTTTTATTGAATTTTAACGTTTTAATTAATAACTATAAGTATGAACTACCTGCCGACTTTACCCATAGTCATAACCACGTTTTCTATCATGGAGTCTATAATATTAAGAACTCTGGCAGAAGCATCATATGCAAACTTGAATTTCATCATATTAGCCATTTCTTCATCCATAGATACTCCTGAAATAGCTGTTCTCTGCCCATCGGCAGATTGAACAAGGGTTTGCTGACTTTCGCTTATTTTGTTTGCCTCTGACCCTCCATTACCAATATCAAGTATAATAGACCGATAAAATTCATCAACTGTAACGTCTCCCGCACTATCCTCCATTAAGTCTGTATCCCTCAGATTTGCAATTTTCAATGAGATAGAGTTATCACCCTTTGCTGTGGATGAAGAAGCTGTGATATTATTTAAGCCCTTATCACTTAGTAATTCATCGCTCAGTCTAAGATTACCTATCTGCATGGGATATTTGTCATCTATGGCAGCAAAGAAATTTACACCAGGCTGTCCGTCCAAGGTAAAGCCGGTCTTCTGGAGATAGTTTATTTCTCTTGTAATGGTGTTTACCATAGCATTAAGTTTTATTTTTACATCAGATACTATATTCTTTGATATAGGTATATTGCCCATTGCTGCGGCAACAGCTTTTCTCGTATCGCTGTTTATCTGTTTGTACAGGCCGTTGAAATCTTCATCTGTATCTCCTATTTCAAGGACTGTTCCTTTTGTTCCCGAGGCTATTGTATTCCAGCCCAGTTCTGTTGAGGTTTGACCCTCTTTAAAGTATTGTCTTTCGGTTATAATTGAAGTCTTAATTCCCAGCTTATTCAGTCTGTTTATATAGTCGGCAACATTCTCAGGAGTAGCCTCAGCACCGCTGTCTCCGTTTATACTCTTGTTTGAGATGACATATAATACTTTAGCTGCATCCTCTCTGAAGCCATTAGCTGTTTGTATGTTCTCCAGACTGGTGACCAATCCGCCCAGATTTCCGTCTGTATCTGGAGTTTCCGACATAAATGAAATTAATTCCGCATAGGTCGGGTATGCCGGATCAGGTATACCTGTAGGATTTTCCAAGTTTACAACACTGTCCTGAGTAAGGACTACGTTGGGTTTGAATACACTTGAGGAGCCTCCCATTGATACAAATCTCAAATTAAAATCTGTTCCCGAATTTTTTAAATCTTTAATATAATTTGATATTGTTGTCTGGAGTTGTGCCAGATAATCCGCGCCTGTTCCGGCCGATGTATCTATGGCAAAGGTAATATCCACCTTCTCCTTGGGATTTCCATTTTCGTAGGTACCCTTTATTCCAGGAACCTCACCTCTGGACTCCAGTAATCCCTTTAGTATGCCACCCTTTATACTAACTTCAGTTTTAGTTCCTGCCAACATCGGATAATAGTAATTTCCATTCTTGGCATTGGCTTCGACATACAGATTTGTTGATACGCCTTTTTGAACCAGGTAGTATCCTCCAAGGGTAACATCAACCTGACCATCCTGCATTTCAAGTGGTTCAGCATTACAGAGCTTTGACAGCCTGTCCAGTAAAAGGTTTCTTTGATCCCTGTAGTCATTTGCACTGTCACCATTGATTTCCTGACTTGCTATACTATAATTAAGTGCTGCAAGCTGGCTGGTTATTTCATTTACCTCACCAACACGCACCTGTATCTCTGAATTAAGGTCATTTTGCAGCTTGTCTAATTGTTGACCGATATGATTGAAATGATATACCAACGCCTGTCCTCTTTGTCTGACAAGCGCTCTGGTTGTTAAGCTCTCAGGGTTCTTGGATAACTCCTGCCAGGAATCCCAGAACTGATTCATAACCTCCTGGAGACCACCATCCTCCATAGGGTCGTTTAGAATAGCCTCAACGTCTCCAAAGGCCTTCCCTCTTGTTTCCCAGTAGCCCAGAGAGGTATTTTCCCTTCTGTAAATATTATCAAGGAAGGTATGTCTTATCTGTCTGGTTTCCTGAATATCTGCACCCAATCCATACTGGAACAGTCTACCACCCTTACCGTATTCATTTATATATGGGCTTGATTCGATCATGGCCTGCTGGCGCACATATCCTGTTGTATTAACATTGGATAAATTGTGTCCTGTAACAGCCAGTCCTCTTTCACTAACCATAAGCCCGGATTGAGCAATACCATAACTTGAAAACCCTACAGCCATGCACTGTCCCCCTAACAGAAATCGCTTCTAAATACGTATAATAAAATATACTGGTTTTTATAATGTTAAAGCTTCACATCAAAAAGATTTCTTTTCTTTGTATCTCCAGATTGACCGGTCATACCGTAATTATTCGATACAGTATCGATACTGGTCATCATATTTATAGAAAAATCAATGTAATCAAGAGAATTTTTAATAAGCTTTGAATTAAGTTCATTATTATCTTTGAGTTCATTAATCTTTTTAACCATTTTTTCCTGACAAACCTTCAACTGGGACGCTTCTTCTGTCCCAAGTTTGTTTGTCAGCCACGAAATTGTAACATCCTCAGGTTTTTGACCTAATAACGAGCACAATTCTCCGACGACCTTTTCTCTTTCATCTTCCAGTTTTGAAATTTTTATAACCAGAGACTGTTCTATCTTAACGATATTCTCCAACTCATTTACCTTTCCACCAATAATTAATTCCTTTTTATTGTTGGATATCTTGAAGAGTGTATCATATATATCATTTTCCTGATTTAATATATTGACCAGTTGTCTGACTAATTCTGCCTCCATTTAATTACACCCCCGAACATTTGCGCATCTCACATTAGGCCAAACTCTTTATCTCTTGTTATCTGTCAAAATTTAAGCTTTTGTATCCAACACTGATTTCCCGAGTTTTTCAATAATTTCCTGTCCGCTTACATTATAGTTTCCCGACCTGTACACTTCGGAAAGTTCGTCAACCTTGTTTTGTCTGACATCAGGAACATCTCTGAGAGCTTTGGCTACCGTCTGATAATCCATAGCATTGCTGGATATGGATACAACATCCTTTTTGGGAGCCACGGAACTGGTTTTACTAACTTTACCAACAGATCCTTTTGAATCATAGATCTTTGATACATTGTAAATATCACCTGTGATTTTCATTGTTACCACCTACTTTCCAAATTGCATAATACAAAGACTAATTCTACTATATTTATTATCGTCAATTTGCAAAATATATTTAGTATTCCTTTTGAATAAATAATGGAAAAGAGCTGAAATTAGCTTGTATTAGGGATTTTAGGGCAGGAAATCGGGAAATAATTTACATAATCTACACATTCTCGTAATAGTTCTTTTCAATTGAGTTGTATAATCCTTGTATATAGTAAAAATTTATTTGCTATTATGTACAATAAAAATTACCATTATAAATAATAAAAAAACGAGGGGAATCTCCCTCGCTTATTGACTGATAGGTAAATGCTTTATAGAACTTGCGACACGATCAATATTCAAAAATTCTTGTTATTAAAAGTTTTTGTTCAGATATCTCATACCTATTCCGGTCTGTTTTTTGACCTCAGGCTCCTTATCGGGCCTTGCAATAGTTCCTGAGATGTCATGATGAAGCTGGTTCTGACAGTCATTGCAGAATCTGCCCGTTCTTATGGATTTTCCGCATTTCTCACACTCAAGGATTATATTTGCTCCTTCAGTTATCTCAAGACGGCCTTCCTTTAAAAACATCTTAATCTTTTCCACACTTACATCACAATCCATAGCAACCTGTGATAATGTTGCACCCGGATTATCATACAAGTATTCCTTTATTTTTTTAAAAACCTCTTCGTCTGCATTTTTACAATCAAGACAAATTGGCGGTCCTCCAAGATAGTTGTACATTCTGCCGCATCTTCTGCAGTTTCTTAAATCAGGCATAGCATTCTCCCCCTCAAAAACATGTTATATATGTAAGGTTATAAATTTAACTGTCAACCCTTGTTGTTGCTATCACACCGGCAATGATTCTTTCAGCTCCTGCTTGTTTTAAAGCTTTACAGCACTGATTAATAGTACTTCCTGTTGTTACAATGTCATCTACCAGTAAAATACTCTTGCCCTCAACCCGTTTTGGTAAATTAACCTTAAAACTCCCTTCAAGATTTCTAAGGCGTTGGGATTTACTTAACAGACTTTGAGTTTTAGTTTCAACAGTTTTTATCAGAACATGGTTTTCGGACTTTATACCAAGTAGTCCGGCCGTAAATCCGGCTATTAATTCCGCTTGATTATATCCCCTTTGTCTCTGTCTGTTTCTATGCATCGGTACGGGTATTATAATATCTATTTTTCCTAATTGCGGAGTGTTCTGAACCTTTAGAGCAAGTAACTTTCCAAAAGTGCGATAATGCGAGGGCCTATTACTGAACTTGAATTTTTTTATGGAATTCTTAAGTAAATTACAATATCTGCCTACACATATAATTCCGTCACAATAAATTTCATAGTCATCGGGCAAATTTAAGGAATTTATACTATTATTAAAATAGTCCATTTCAGCGGCACATTGCAGGCATAAGCAAATAGGACTCCCTGGAGATAATATCACGTTGCAAATACTGCATCTCGGAGGAAATAAAAATTCCAGCAGGCTGATACGTATCCTCCTCCTACTCGTTTAACACACGCATTTTCTTAAGTTCATTTTACATCAGTTTAGATGGTTATGCAATATTACATTATTCCCATTTATATACTATAATGTATCTATTTTCAACAGGATTAATTGCTATTGATTGTCTCTTAGACTTTTACACAGTTATAGTAGTAAATGAGCGCTATATCTTAAGAAGTTCGCACAACATTGAGTTTCTCTCATTTATCTTAACATTTGACACCATGACTTTTACAGCTTTTTTCTGGCCTATAATACATGCCATTTTTTTTGCTCTGGTGACTGCGGTATAGCCAAGGTTTCTATTTAGCATAATATAATTTCTCATATGACAAAGAATAATAGCAGCTTCACACTGGGAGCCCTGCATCTTGTGAACGGTAAGACTATACGCAAGATCAATTTCTTCCAGTTCATTTATCTGGTAAATTATTATAAAATCATCATACTGAACTGCAACTTTTCTTTCTGTCGTTGCTGAACTGCTATCCTCATCATCACCATTCAAACCGGTTTCGCTTATTTGGGATATTTGTATTATCCTGCCTATATCTCCGTTAAAAACTCCCGAACTCTCCTCTGCCACGTATCTGTTAGTAAACGGGTCTTTTTGATAATGGGGGGACTCATAGTTATTGCTTAGGTGGATAACCTTATCACCTTCTCTGAAAATACTGTTACCCCTCTTAACTTCGTTCTTACCGGGAGCAGCAGGATTTATCAGTTCCTGGATAGCCTTATTCATTTCATAGGTTCCTATTTCGGAAGTCTTCTGAGGACAGATGACCTGGACGTCGTCAATGGTGTAGTTATAGCCTGTCATAAGGCGGTTCAACGCCTCAAGAGTTCTTTTTATTACTCGGTTTTTATCCTCTTCTTCTACTATAAAGAAATCCTTGTTCTCATTCACATTCTCGGGCATTTCGCCGTTAATGATCCTGTTTGCATTGGAAATAATACCCGACCCGTCTGCCTGGCGCTTAATGACATTAAGCTTTACGGTTTTGATTATGCCGCTCTTGATCATGTCGTCCAGCACATTTCCGGCGCCTACAGACGGAAGCTGCTGTGTATCTCCAATCATTACCACCCTCGTGCCCGGCGAAATAGCGGTGAAAAGTGCGTGGGCAAGGTCTATACTCAACATCGAGCTTTCATCAACCACAATCAAATCATAGGGCAGCTCATTGCCCTGCCTGTAAAAAAAGCCTTTGCTTTCATATGAGAATTGCAGAAGCCTGTGAAGGGTCATAGCTTCAAAGCCTGTGATTTCTGTAAGCCTTTTTGCCGCCTTTCCCGTTGGAGCTGCCAGCATAAAGCTCATCTCTTCCTGATTGGCAAAATATTTTTGCAGCACATATATCATACATTCAACAGTAGTAGTTTTCCCGCTGCCCGCTGAGCCTGTAAGTATCAGCATATTAGTATCAAAAACAGCCCGAACGGCCTCCTTCTGCATACTTTCAAGTTCAAAGCCTCTCAAGGCTTCAAATTCTTCAATCAGCTTGTCTACATTGAAAAGGAGTAGATCAGGCTGGCAGCGGGCTATCTCCTTTATGGCCTGAGATGTTTCATACTCCATTTTGTACATTTCCCTGGTATAAACTGCTTCATATTTATTATTCTGTTCGGAATAAGTTATATTAATAAAGTTACCTGCTTTGATCATTCTATTATAAGCATCTTCAAGCTCCTCAGCAGAAATGGTATCCGTTTCGTCACTCAGTGCCTTCGCAGTCATTTCCAACAGCTTGTTCTTGAATAAATAGCAGTGTCCGTCCATTTCGGCCGTTTCAAGAACACTTTTGAGAGCAGACTCAAGCCTGAATATCGAATGTGGGTCTATCCCCAGCTTCTTTGCGATTTCATCACAGCTTTTGAAGCCGAAGCCTCTGATATTTGCAAACATATACGGATTTTGCTCAGCTATGGCTATGGATGTCCCCTTAAAGGAATTATATATTTTCATGGCTTTGGCGGAAGATATGCCAAACTTCTGAAAAAATATCATTATATTCTGATACTCCATATTTTCCATATAGGAATCGTGAATTACCCTTGCCTTATCGGGTGAAATTCCTCTTATTCTTGTCAGGGAAAGGGGCTCATTCTTGATAACCTCCAGAGTCCTGGTTCCAAAGCCCTCAACAAAGCCCGAGCCTGATTTGTAGCCCGATACAATATTTCTTGCGGTTTTTTCTCCTACTCCCTTTATTATGCCGCAGGAAAGGAAGGAGATTATTCCCTCATCAGTGGCAGGCTCAATAAACTCAACGGTTTCAGCCTTAAGCTGCTTTTCTCCCCTGTAAGAGCCAACCGTTCCGATTACTTTACTGGGCAAAACAGCGCAGTGTTCATTAACCTCGTAATAGCCTGTCACACTTATCTGATCTGTTGCCTCATGTTCAAAGCCATCTTCGTCTATAATCTTCTCTATATCAAAGGTATATATTTTATAACCGTTTTCGGAGTTTTCATATATTTTGTAATCAAATCTCCCGATTATGCTCAAATTTGTACCCACAGCATAGCTGTCAAAAGACCACCTCTGTTGCTGAAACTGTCCAATTGCCATAAAAATCTCCTAGCCTTCCCGATTAACCTTCTATTGTATTCAAATTGTATTCATCCAAATTTAGCACAGCTCTTCAGACCAGGTTTATATTGAATCTGTTATATCCCAATCTAACTCTTCACTATAAATGATATCCTATTTTATCTCGTGGAGCAATATTTACTCGGTGAGCTTTGAGACGGCGAGACCATGAGAAACCATGAAGATTAATTATTTGTAGAGGTTCGCCTATAAGGGTTGAGGTATTTATATGAGGGTTCCCAAAATTTTTTTGACAGTTGTCAAATCCATATCAGAATTTACTTTACAAGTAGAGAGTAGAAATACCAAGACGTATTTTTGACTCAAATACTGAAAAGTATAAGGAGTGAAATAAATGTACACCAGGGTATCACCAGAAAAAAAACCTGACCCATATAGCGGAGGAAAAATTACAAGTACACAGAAAAAAGGCTCTGACAAGAAACAGCAAACAAAAAAACTTCATGTCAGGTCGCACGATACAGAATGATTATGCAGTTAATCCATGCAAACCCGAATTACATTTTACCGGACGAAATTTTGCTGCTTAAAAGATCCGTTGGGTGCAATAATGCATTGTATTTTATTAAGAAAGCAAAGCATCAAAAACAGCTTGAGAAGATGGGGTACCTGTAGAAAATGCAAAATTGCATTACCCGGAATAGTAAAGATATTCAAGTGACAGGGTATAACGAAAGCGAAGGGTACGAAAGGTTTAATAAAAGAGTAGGCCAAAACATGGCCAATTATGCAAAGGGGTTCGGAAAATCTATAACTGACCTTTGTACTGGAGAAACCGCTATAAATATAAGTAAGTGGTTTGGTAAAAACTCAGAAACGTTATCATACGGGATCTATTGGAGTGAAAAAATAAGTGCTTTTTATGCAATAAAGCAAAATAACCGTTCATATAAAATAGACCAGGGTGTTGACGAGTTCTTAAAAGCAGATCGAAATGGTAAAATAGATATAGCCGCAGATGCCTTTGCCTGGGGAATATGGAATGCAGTATGGGGAGTTGCAACAGATAAGTTCATAAAAGGGTTAGGTATAACAGATGATGTACTTAAGGGGACAAGTAATGCTGCTATTAAGGGCACTCGGAAATGGACTAATGCTGATGGATCAATAAAATGGCCACCAAACAGTGGTTTTCAAGGAAAACCTGTAACAAAAACTTTAAAGCCAGGTACAGTAGTAGATAGATACGGTGGTGATACTGGAAAGTTTGTTTCTCCTCAAGGTACTCCATATGCAAATCGTTCATTACCTCCTGGTTCTGATGCACGGCCATATAGTGCTTATGAGGTAGTTAAACCGATAGATGTTCAATCAGGTAAGATAGCTCCTTGGTTTGATCAGCCTGGCGGAGGAACACAGTATCAGTTTACTCAATCAATAGAAAATCTTATTCAATCAGGATATTTAAGGAGGTTACCATAATTATGTGGAAATTTGTTAAATCAGGTGTTGAAGGAGAGTGCGAATTATTTGGTGTTAATATATTTGATTACAAGTGGAAAAATGCAAATAAAAAAGTTAGTGTTCTAGATCCTTTATATAATCAAACACACGAAATGACTATTTATGACGTGGATATTGGTGGCAAAATGTTTACATTTGCAGCAGGAGAGTTTAGTAACAGCGTGTATGGATTTTATATAGATGAATAAGTATGTATTGCGGCTTCATTGAATTTGTTCAGGTTACGCCTCTTTAAACTATGTGGTTGACCATTACAGCCACCTTTGAAAGTTTGAAATTTAGCTGCTTCATGACCATCACAACCACCTAAAAGGTGTGCCTAGCCCAAATTACAGCTACATAAAGGAAAACAGACACTGCCTGTTAAGTCCCTTATGCGTCCGGCATATGCGTCCGGCATTCACCCCATGGTTCAAGATGAGCCATAGCTTGACCGTTATTTTGAAACTGGAAACGAGTATGCTGTTGTTCAACTTACCAATAGTGAACTGGCTATTGTTTAAAGAATTATGGATATGGTGGAGGGGGATTAAGGTTAAAAACACCCCCGGTTTATCCATATCGGATTGAACCGGGAGCAATTTTCGCTTATATCAGGATTGCTAATTTTTATTTTTATAAAAGATACATTCTCTTTCATCAAAAGAACATACTTCCAACAGGGGAAATTGGTTTTCTAGTTTTCTTAATAGTTTCAGGGTTTCGTCCTTTGAGTTCATATCGACTACAATAAAGTTGCCGTTCAAAGCTATATTTCTTACAAACTTGCTTTCCATTGCCTCTCTAACCAGTCTTTCAATGTTCTGCTCCTGATCATTTACCAAAAGCACGAGATTTGCCTTTTCCACAAAGTATTTTTTCCTGCCCATCAATTTTATAATGTCCAAAAACAGACTAATAAGTCCAAATATGGCCAGAAGTGAAAGTATCGCGTAGCCTAACCCCATGTTATCACTCCCCAAAATATATCGTACCATATTTTATGAAGCAGGAGGCACTTGTGTTACATGGCACGGCAGACTTTTACCTTAGAAACCTTCTTTTCTTCAACCTCCTCAACCTTGAACACCAGCTCATTATATTCAATTGTCGGTTCATCACCCTTTTCAGGAATTCTCCCAATCTGTCCTATTATAAATCCGCTCAAAGTCTCATAGTCATCAACCGGAAGGTTGGCACCAAGTATATCCTGGGCTTCATCCAGACTAATTGAGCCCTTTATAATAAAAGTATTATCATCTATTTTTTCCAGCTCTTTTTCTTCATCGTCATCTTCATCAAAAATATTTCCGACTATCTCTTCGATTAAGTCCTCGAGTGTAACAATCCCTGCAGTTCCGCCGTACTCATCGATAATTATTGCCATATGAGTTTTATTCTGCTGAAGCTCCTTAAAAAGCTCATCAGTCCTTTTTGACTCAGGTACAAAATACGGCTGCCGTATTAAATCTTTCAAAGTAAAGTTTGAGGTATCATCGTTTGTTACAAACTTAAAAACATATTTGGAGTGCATTACTCCGACGATATTATCTATGTTATCTTCGTAAACCGGAATTCTTGAGTATTTTTCACTATTTATAAAGTCAATTACTTCCCTAAGACTCGCATCTATAGAAAGAGCCGCAATATCCGTCCGATGAGTCATTATATCAGAAACCGTCTTGTTATTAAATTCAAAGACGTTATTAATCATCTCTTTTTCATTTTCATGTATTGTCCCTTTTTCTTCTCCCACATCAACCATCATTCTTATTTCCTCTTCAGTTACATGCTCTTCTTCGGCATTCGGGTCAACACCAAATAGTCTGACAAAAAAATTTGTAGAAGCAGTCAGCAGCTTTACAAAAGGCGCTGTAAACGCGGCCAGAGCACGTAGTGGATTTGCAACAAATCTTGCTATAGGCTCTGCCTTTTTCATTGCTATCCTCTTTGGTACCAATTCACCAAGTACAAGGGTAAAGTATGACAGTATTATTGTTATTACAAGCATCGATGCAGTCTTTAACCAGACCTCGGGTATTGGTACTCCCGATGCAACCAACAGTCTTACCAGCGGTTCTGCAAAGGTTTCCGAAGCAAAAGCACTTGCAAGAAAACCTGCCAGTGTTATTCCTATTTGAATAGTGGCTAAAAATTTACTGGGTTCTCTCAAAAGATTATTTAACACTTTGGCCGTTTTATCTCCGTCTTCAGCCATAAGTCTTATTTTGTTATCATTGAGCGAAATCAGTGCAATTTCTGATGCTGCAAAAAAAGCGTTCATTATCACTAGTATTATTAAAACAAAAATTTCAGTTAACAATTTTTTCATCCTCCATCTGAATAAAAACTAAAATATTCCTAAACCCATTGAAAAATAAATAAAAAAAGACACACCAATCCGAGGTAGGACTGTCAGGGTCTTCTGTAAAAGTATCTTTCATTATGATTTTGCCTATTAAGTAATATCCAGCTGAACGCTATACAATAATTACTTGTATCCTCAGGACTATCCTCCATACTTAATTAACCCCCCATTTTAATATATTTATAACCTTAGAATCTGGTTATTTAATAATTTACTATAAGTGCAACCGTTATGTCAAATAGTACAATGCAATATTCTTGAGTTTACTTTGAGGTTAACCATACATAGAACCATTAACCTCCTGCTTGCTAACTTTTATTATTGTTCTCTTTGTCTTAATCGACTTAAACACAAATTAACTCCAAATCACCATTACAGTGAGTTACTTTAATATTATATGTAACACAATTTCGTAATATTTTAAATCATCTAAAAATTTTTATTAGTATGTGGTTTTACGGGTTGGATGATTATACAAAAAATCGAATAGACAAAGCATAAAAAACCAATAGAAAGCTGGCACACCCGACAAAGGAAAAAAGTGCCTCCAGCATTTATTTGCTGGACAGCACTCTTACATAACTTATCCTGGAAATCAAACTACGCAGATTTATATTAACTCTGCAAAATTTGAATATTATCCTCTACCTTTTACAGTCCCGCCTCTTTTTTTAGTATCTCGGCTACGTCTGTTCTTTCCCATGTGAAATCGGCATCATTTCTTCCGAAATGACCATAGGCAGCAGTTTTCTTGAATATCGGTCTTCTTAAATCAAGTGTTTTAATAATTCCTGCAGGTCTGAGGTCAAAATGTTTGTTTACAAGCTCAGATATTTTTTCTTCAGGAATTACCGATGTACCAAAGGTGTCGACCAATACTGAAACCGGCTTTGCCACTCCGATGGCATATGCCAGCTGAACCTCACATTTTCTTGCTATGCCTGCAGCAACTATATTCTTGGCAACATACCTCGCTGCATATGCAGCAGAGCGGTCAACCTTTGTGGGGTCCTTGCCTGAGAAAGCACCGCCTCCATGTCGTGCATAACCGCCGTAAGTATCGACAATAATCTTTCTTCCCGTCAGACCTGAGTCTCCCTGAGGACCTCCAACAACAAATCGTCCGGTTGGATTAATAAAGTACTTGGTGTTTGAATCCAGCAAATTTGCAGGTATAACCGGCTTTATGACAAACTCCATTATATCTCTTTCAATTATTTCATGACTCACATCGGGGCCGTGCTGGGTCGAAATTACTATAGTATCAACTCTTACAGGCCTGTCACCGTCATACTCGACTGTAACCTGTGACTTTCCGTCAGGTCTGAGATAATCAAGAGTTCCATCCTTTCTTACTTCGCTAAGCTTCTTTGAAAGCTTGTGTGCCAAGGTAATAGGCATAGGCATTAGTTCAGGAGTTTCATCACAAGCGAAACCAAACATCATTCCCTGATCTCCGGCACCGATGGCCTGTATCTGTGCCTCGCTCATTTCTCCTGTTTTAGCCTCAAGTGCCTTGTCAACTCCCATTGCAATATCTGCCGACTGTTCATCAATTGAAGTGAGCACGGCACAGGTTTCACTATCAAAACCGTATTTCGCCCTATCATATCCGATGTCTTTTATTGTGTTTCTTACAACCTTTGGAATGTCAACATAGCACTGGGTTGAAATTTCACCCATAACCATTACCATGCCTGTAGTTACTGCTGTTTCACAAGCAACTCTGGCCTGTGGGTCCTGTTCAAATATTGCGTCAAGCACCGCGTCGGAAATCTGATCACAGATTTTGTCAGGATGTCCTTCGGTTACTGACTCCGATGTAAATAATCTTTTTGACATTTTGAAATACCTCCAATTCATAATATTTATCTTGAGGTCAGTTTTTATCCCTTGATTAACATATACAGCGCCTCCCATGATTGGGAACGTGCTAAAGGTAGTTAACCTAATTAGACAATAGCAAAGGTGGCAAAGCCACTTTTGTTTGCACATGTGCCTTTTCTCACTACGAAATATTTTCTTCCGATTAATGTGTTAAGGAAATTCTGGCACGTGCATAAATTCAAAGTTTTTATTGTCAGGAAAACCTTTACATGTGTCTAATACGCCCTTATGTGCGTTCCAATAATTATTGTCGCACAAAAAATTTATACTTTCCTAGACAATAAAAAAACCTCTTTCGAGGTTTGTCATTTTATCTTAAATTAATGATCACCCCTCATCTTTCAGGCATAATGCCTGCAGGAATTGGCACCGTACATGTTTAAATGCTGGTTGCCGGGTTTCATAGGGCCCACTCCCTCCACCTCTCTTGATAAGGATAAAAATATTGACTTTGAGTTTATTTAACCACAAAAACCAAAACACGTCAATAGCTTAAGCTACTTTTTCCCGTTGGTTTTAGTCATAAATCTTTCTTTATTTATTACAAACCTTTCGTGCTTGCCTTCTCCTATTTTATCCGTTTCATCAAAGGCTTCCACCCAAAACACCAGCCGCTTTCCATCCACCTCTACAAGTTCCGCTTTTGCTGTTACCTTCATCCCCACCGGTGTAGCTGCCATATGTTTAACGCTTATCATTGTTCCCACTGAGGAGCTGTCTCCAGGCATATCCTCAGCTAGGGCATTTGTGGAAGCCTTCTCCATTAGTGCAATCATAGATGGTGTGGCAAAGACCTCAAGTTCTCCACTCCCCATTGTTTTTGCTGTGTTACTGCTGTCAACTGAAGCTGTAGCTTCTCCTCTTAGTCCTATTGTAAATTCCATATATTAACCTCCATAAGCCACCATTGTGGCCACAAATTGTATTGAAATTTATCTACTCCCATCTACGCGCATAGCGCGTACAAAAACAGTAATGAAAAGACACGCAGTGGCTTTTCGCTGCGTAAAAAGCACGATGAATTACCGAATGTTTCACGCTACTATCCTCGTAAATAATTAATTTATTACATCACTGGTTAAAGTAAGTATTAGCGGCTACACTTTATTATATCACGCAGGCCTTAAAATATCTAAAACCTCTACATCCCTTCAACGACTCACTAAAAAAGGTATGCTCATTGGAGCACACCTTTTTCACTAAATAGCATTTTAATATTAGCCTTCCAATTGAGGAGTCGGATTGGCACCTTCCAGGACAACACCGTCAAATATAGCTTCAAATTCTGCACCCTCAACCTTTTCTTTTTCAAGGAGTACTTCTGCCAGCTTGTTCAGCTTATCAATATTGTCCCTTAAGAGTTTGAGAGTTCTTTCATAAGCGTTGTCGATTATACTCTTAACTTCATTGTCAATTATTGCAGCAACTTCATCGCTGTAATCCCTGGAGTGAGCCAAGTCTCTTCCAATAAACACTTCATCGTTTTCATTTCCGAATATCATATTGCCAAGTTTATCACTCATACCGTACTTGGTAACCATATTTTTTGCTATCTGATTAACCTTCTTCAAGTCGCTGGAAGCGCCGGTACTTACCTCATCAAGTATAATCTGCTCTGCAGCTCTGCCACCTAAAGCGATTATTATTTCTTCTATCAGCTGTGACTTGGTATGATAGCTCTTGTCTTCCTGAGGCCTGCTGGCAGTATATCCGCCTGCCATACCTGCAGGTATGATGGAAACTCTGTCAACCTTCTGACTGGTTGACACAAGCTTGATAGCAATCGCATGCCCCGCTTCATGGAAAGCGGTAACTTTCTTGTCTCGTTCACTCATTACGCGGCTCTTCTTTTCAGGACCCATCATAACCTTGAAAGCTGCTTCCTTTATCTCTTCATTTCCGATTTTCTTTTTATTTGCTCTTGCCGCTAGCAGAGCTGCTTCATTCAGCAGGTTTTCCAAGTCTGCCCCAGTGAAGCCTGGCGTGATTCTTGCCAAATCATCCAGTTTAACGTCATCAGCCAATGGCTTTCCTCTGGAATGAACCTTTAATATCTGCTCTCTACCTTTAATATCAGGAAGGCCAACAACAACTCTCCTGTCAAAACGACCAGGTCTTAACAGAGCAGGATCAAGAATATCAGGTCTGTTAGTTGCTGCAAGAATAATAACTCCTTCGTTTATACCAAAACCGTCCATTTCAACCAGCAGCTGATTCAGAGTCTGTTCTCTTTCATCATGTCCGCCGCCAAGTCCGGCACCTCTATGTCTTCCCACAGCATCAATTTCGTCAATAAATACTATACATGGAGCGTTTTTCTTTGCCTGTTCAAAAAGGTCACGTACACGGGAAGCACCGACACCGACAAACATTTCAACGAAGTCAGAACCACTTATACTAAAGAAGGGAACTCCTGCTTCACCTGATACTGCCTTTGCCAGCAGGGTTTTACCGGTACCCGGAGGTCCCACCAAAAGTACACCCTTTGGTATTCTTGCCCCAAGCTCAACGAATTTTTTCGGTGCCTTTAGGAATTCAACTATCTCAGCAAGTTCTTCCTTTTCCTCATCGGCTCCGGCTACATTATCAAAAGTGATTTTCTTTTTATCATCAACAGTCATTTTTGCACGGCTTTTACCGAAGGACATAACCCTGTTCCCACCGCCACCGCCTTGGGACTGTTGAATAAAAAAGAACCATATCAATATAAGTATTACCACAAAACCTATTGTTGGCAGAATGGATACCCACCATGGTGCCTGGGGAGGTGTTGTCACTGTATATTTTTCAATAAGCTTCTCGTCAAAGGCTTTTGTAAACCGATCAGATGCAGAAGTGACATCAGGCGGAACAGTAACCACATATCTGGTGACCTTGTTCTTTTCATCCAGAGGTTTTCTCAACTCAACCGTAGCCGTGTCAGTCTGTAATCCTATACTCTTTACATTACCTGCTTCCATCTGGGTTAACAATGCTGAATAATCCATTTTAGGCGGATTATCTGACGCAGTATAGAACGTTATTATTACTAAAATTATTATGAAAATAATAATATAAAAACTGATACCCTTAAAATATTTCAAATATCTCCCTCCTCATAATAACCAAGGTACCAAACTTAGTCCATAGGCTGTTTGCAACCAAATCCACCTACGTTTTACCATTTATTATTTAATACCATTATTCTGTTTCCTTCAAACAAACATATATATTCGGAACGATATAAACAGCTCTTTTCCTGTCCCGTACAGTATATATTATATTAGCATATACAACTATAAAACACAATAAAGTCAATTACCTGATAATTTTATTTCTGGTAGACATCCTTGCTAAGAATACATACCTCTGGAAGGTTTCGGTATTTCCCTGCATAATCCAAACCGTAACCAACTACAAATTCATCAGGAATTTCAATTCCCTTGTATTTTACATGAACCTCAGCTTTTCTTCTGGAGGGTTTATCCAGTGCTGCACATATTTCTACACTGAGAGGGCCTCTCGTTTTGAGAAGTTCAACAAGGTGATTCAAGGTAAGGCCTGTATCAATAATGTCCTCAACAATTAACACATGCTTTCCGGATATATTTATATCAACATCTTTGATTATCTTTACGACTCCTGACGATTTTGAAGAATCACCATAGCTGGAAACCGATATGAAGTCTATATCTACAGGTATGGTAATTTGTCTTGCCAAATCTGCGAGGAATATAAATCCCCCCTTGAGTACCCCGATTATTACCAGTTCCTTACCCTCGTAATCCTTTGAAATTCGTGTGCCCAACTCTTCAACCTGTTTATCGAGCTCCTTTTTTGATATTAAAACCCGCTCAATTACGTTCATTTGAAACTTTTCCCCCTTGTCAATTATTGCATGATTAGTTTTCTGATTTTATATTATATTAATTATTCTGTAGTAATCAAACAAATTATTATTCTTTTAGTTACTTAGGTATAAAAGTAATCATCAATACAGATTTAGTATTATCAGTTACTTTATAATTATCACTAGTTTTATTTCCTATAATCCAAATAATCTCCTTATTTATAGCAATTAAAGGAAACTCAACTCTCTGCTCTCTACTAATTTTTTTGTCAATAAAGTACTCTTTCAGCTTCTTTGTGCCATTTGAATTTAACGGTTTAAAAATATCACCATCTCGTCTATTTCTTACCACAATATCTAAAATTGTTTCCGATTTAATTTTTTTTAAATCAAAAAATTGTGTATAAACGCCTTTATTTTCATTAACAAATTGTTGACAGCTTTCATTTGTATCAAAGTTTATTACTTGCGTGACAACAGCCTCTATATCATTTAAAACCGTTCTTCCAGGAATTTTTAATCTATATTCAAAGCTTTCTTTCTTATCTTCTCCCTGCTTTTTAATAATTAAAGATGAATATGATTTTACTGCCATCATTCCATGAGGGATATCTATACGAGAACCCGTTTGTCCATCTTTAACTAACCACAAAAGCTTGTCAATATGATTAAACCCTATCCCTTCAATACTCCCACAGCTATTTAATATGGCAATTCTAATGACTCTGCCCAAAATGGCAGGATGCATTTTCAATAATTCAGATAAATCTATTTCAACAGAATTTACATCTTTTTTTGTACAAGACTTTTCATATGCTATTTCAGCATTATACCGTAAAAAATCCTCATCTGTCACTACTATTTTCGATAATCTTAATAAATTTTCTGTAATATTTATTCTAGCTGCATCATTAATTTCCGGAAGCACCTTAAGCCTAATCCTATTTCTAAAATAGTCTGTGTGCAGGTTTGAACTGTCTGTAACAGCCTTGAGACCATTTTCATTAACGTAGTTCTCAATTTGTTCCCTATCTATATCCAATAATGGCCTTATTATATTATCCCTTTTATACTCTATGCCCTTAAGGCCTTCTAAACCCGTACCTCTGAAAATGCGCATAAGTATTGTTTCTGCTTGATCATTTTTTGAATGAGCAACAGCGATTTTGGTTACGAAATTTTCTGCTGCAACTCTGTTAAACTCTTCATATCTTGCATTTCTTCCCGCTTCTTCAATCGAAATCTTTTCATTTTTCGCCTTTTGGGCTATATCAACTCTTTTTACGTGTAAACTAAGTCCTAGTGATTGACAAAAATCATTTACAAAATCCTCATCTCTAACAGCTTCTAACCCTCTAAGCATGTGATTAATATGGACAGGAAAAAGCCTCAAGTCCAAATCTTTAGATAGGTAATACAAAATATGGAGTAGGCATACAGAGTCATATCCTCCTGATATGCCTACAACAATGCCATCTCCATAGTTAATTAAGTCATTTTTATTAATAGTATCGAGAACCTGCTTTAACATTATCATATCCTTTGCCAACTGATTATTGTCTGAATTTTTCTAAATTTGCAAACTTAGTATATTGCCCAAGCCATACCAATTCCACTGTTCCTGTTGAGCCGTTTCTGTGCTTTGCAATTATAAGCTCAGCTATATTTTTCTTTTCAGTCTCAGGGTTGTAGTAATCATCCCTGTATAAAAACATTACAATATCAGCATCCTGCTCTATAGCTCCTGATTCTCTCAGGTCACTAAGTATAGGTCTATGATCAGTCCTGGCTTCAGGCGCACGGCTTAACTGGGATAAGCAAATAACAGGAACATTTATTTCCTTTGCCAATATTTTAAGGGAACGGGATATTTCTGATATCTCTTGCTGTCTATTTTCCCCACCTTTTTTACCACTACCCTGCATAAGCTGTAAGTAATCTATAACTACCAATCCCAAGTTATGTTCAAGCTTAAGGCGTCTGCATTTTGCCCTTATTTCAGTAATAGACACACCCGGTGTATCATCAATATAAATTGGTGCTTCAGATAAGGGAGCCAAAGCCTTAGCCACCTTTTGCCAATCATTATCCTCAAGCTTTCCAGTCTTCATTCTGTTACTATCAACCATGGCTTCACTACAAAGTATTCTGTTTACCAACTGATCCTTTGACATTTCAAGACTGAATACAGCTACAGGTACATGACTATGTACAGCTGCATTTTGTGCTAAATTTAATGCAAAAGCCGTTTTACCCATTGCAGGTCGTGCAGCTATTAAAATCAAGTCAGAATTATGAAGACCAGAGGTCTTAAAATCTAAATCAGTAAATCCAGTGGGTATTCCAGTAATATTGCCTTTATTGTTATACATCTCTTCTAAATTATTAAAAGTATCTACAAGTACATCCTTTATAGGCACAAATCCTTGAGAGCTTCTTTTCTGCAGTATATCAAATACGCTCTGTTCTGCCTTATCAAGAATATACGACACCTCTTCAGAAGCATTAAAGCCCAAATCAACTATATCAGAGGAAGCCTTAATGAGCTTTCTAAGAAGAGCTTTCTCTTCTACAATCTTTGAGTAATGTTTTACATTTGCTGTTGTAGGTACTTCTGTTGCAATGTTTGATAAATACTCAAGTCCACCTACTAGTTCCAGTTTTCCATGTAGCTTTAGTCGTTCTGATACTGTAATTAAGTCAATAGGTTGAGCTTTATCAAACAGCTCTATAATAACATTATAAATTTCTCTATGATCAGGTCTATAAAAATCCTCTGGTTTCAAAATTTCCATTACTACAGGAACTACTTCTTTATCAATAAGCATTGACCCTAGTACCGATTGTTCTGCCTCTATACTCTGAGGGGGAATTCTGCCTAGAGAACCCATATCCATTGCATCTTCCACCATTTCCATAATTTTTTACTTTAAGCATTTATTTAAAGGCTTTCTATTTTAACAGTAAATTTAGAGCTTATCTCCGGATAGAGTTTAACCTCAACTTCAAAAGTTCCAACTGACTTAAGTGAATCTGGCATTACTAGCTTCTTTTTATCAATTTCAAGCTTTTGCTGTGTCTTCATTGCTTCTGCAACATCCTTACTTGTAATAGAACCAAAAAGCTTACCATTATCTCCTGCTTTCACCTTTAATGTGAGTGTTATATCTTTAATTTTTTTTGCTAATTCCTTTGCCTGAGCTATTTCTCTGTCTTTTTTCTGCGTCTCGGCTTCCTTCTTGGTTTTCATTATATTTACATTAGTAGCACTAGCCTCAACAGCTAGCCCTCTTGGAAACAGAAAATTCCTCGCATATCCATCGCTGGCTTCCACCATTTGTTCTTTTTTACCTAAGCCTTTTACATCCTGTTTTAATATAACCTTCATTTGTTTACCTCCTGTAGAAATAAATATTAACAACAAATATATTCCCTATATATAATAAATTCTTATATTTTGAGAGCATTGAACAAGCAAAGCTCTATTCTTTATTTAAACTTTCTATATACTCATATATTGCATTCTTGAGTCTTTCTCTTGCCTCTTCAATTGTGACATTTTCAAGCTGAGCTCCTGCAACTGTCATATGTCCTCCGCCGCCAAGCTTCTCCAAAATCATCTGCACATTTATTTCACCAAGAGACCTTCCACTTATTACAATCTCACCTTCCTTAGAGCTAAGTACAAATGCTGCTATAAGTCCCGATAGACTTAATAGCTGGTCTGCCGCTTGAGCAGCAATAAGCTGGGCATTTTTTATGTTAGAAGGGCAAATAGATATTGCAATATTATCATACACTACTTCTGCGTCTTTGACTATATTTGAAATTGTAATGTATGTTTTCAAGTCATTTTGGAAAAGCTGCTTTACCGACACGGTATCAACTCCCTGCCGCCTTAAATATGAAGCTGCCTCAAAGGTTCTGACACCCGTCTTAAAAATAAAGTTTTTGGTATCCACAACAATTCCGGCATATAATGCCTCTGTTTCTATGCTTGTAAGCCTGATTTTTTCCTCTAAATACTGCATTAGTTCTGTAACAAGCTCACAGGTCGAGGACGCATAAGTTTCATGATAAGATAGAACTACGTCTTGAATATAATCTGCACCTCTTCTGTGATGATCTATCACAACTATTTGGTCTGTCATCTTGAGCAATTCCGGCGTTTCTGTAAAGCTAGGCCTATGAGTGTCAAGAACTATAAGCAAAGTTTTCTTAGTTATTATATCAAGTGCTTCATTTCTGCCAACAAACACATTGCTGTATTCTGGCTCCTTACCAAGCTTATTTAGCACAGCATCTATATTGGGATTAGAATGATTTAATACAATATTAACCCTCTTATCTCTGCTCTTTACTATTCTATATATACCCAGTGCTGCACCCAAGCAATCTATATCGGCATTTTCATGTCCCATTATCAAAACAGAAGGTGCCTGGTCAATTAATCCCCTTAATGCGTACGCAATTACCCTTGCTTTTACTCTTGTACGTTTCTCTAGCTCTCTGGTACGTCCACCAAAGAATCTAAAGTTATCTCCATCTTTAATAACAACATGGTCTCCGCCTCTACCCAAAGCTATGTCAATACTTGCATTTGCATTTTGCATATTTTCAAGTATAGTTGGGGCATTTATACCCATCCCTATACTAAGAGTAACAGGTATTTTGTTACCAAAATTAATTTCCTTTACTGTTTCTAGTATTTCAAATTTTTTCTCTTCAAGCTCTTTTAAATATTTAAACGCAAATAAGCATAAAAACTTATCTCTCTCAAATTTCTTTAGTATACCACCGGTATGAGCTAACCAGCCAGCAATACTTTTTTCTATCTCCGCCATCATTTGTGGTCTTTTAGAATCTTCTAAACTCTGCATTAAATCGTCATAATTATCTATTACAATTAATCCTACTGTATTTTTATTATCCTCATACCTTTGTCTTTCATTTATCAAATCTGTATTATCAATAAAATACAACATAACAATAATACTATGTTCGGTATTATTATCATCAATTTTCACTAAACTTCCTAAAATAGTATAGAAGTGATTATTTATAGTAATATCCTTAGAGATATTTATACAATCTCCTTCTGTTATCTCGGGTCTTATATCAGAAACAATTCCTGATATGGTTTTTTTAAGGAAATTATCATCGTCAAACATACCCTTGAAGGATGAATTGTACCATACAGCGGTTCCATCTAATTCAGCCAAAACCAGCGGCATAGGAAAATTGAGCAACGTATCCTTCGTTGCACAATCAATATTAAAAGTCAGTGTCTCTATGTATTTTGCTATTTCTCGATTTCTGATATGGGTTGATTTGTAGTTGTAAATAACTAAAAAAACAAACACAACATATCCCGGAATAGACATTAATGGATTTAATTTTGTAATTATCACAACAAGAAATAGTATTACCCAAAGATAAAAGCCAGCCTTTGGTATAAAAATTCGTGATAGTTTTTTGCTATCCATTTTAAATCTCCCTAAATCAAGCCCCTTGTTTTTTCACACGAGAGCCATTGAGATGCTTTGAAAGCTCAGATAAATCACCATAGTACTTTTCAACATCGTGGTTCTCAACAAGACCAAGCCTAATCTTATTCTCTATTTTTTTTTCTACTGCTCTATAATTAATGCCAAATCTTTTTCCTAGAAGATAACATATTAAAATTATATTAGCTAAAGTATCAGCTAAAGTTTCTGATACTTCTTCTTGAATACCATTTACCAATGCCTTAAATAGATTTGCAACATCAGTAAGCAGTTCGCTTTTTAGCCATTCAATAATTTTAATATTTCTTGTAATATCAATCTGGTTATCAAACAAAGCCATAGTGTCACCCCACGAAGGTAATTTACAATTTTTGTAATGTAAATTATACCACTTATACAACCAAATAGCTTTATTTCCCATTATTTAGTAATTTATACCCGTATTTTATCACTATCCTCTAACTACATGTTACAACGCCTAAATTCAAAATGAAATTTTTCGAATGTAAAAAACTTCTAATACATTAGTGGCGTGTAAGCGAGGCGGGAGATATTCTCACCGACTAAAAACATAACAAAGACTACCTTGTGCATTTATTAGCCATAATAATTGACTTTTAGACATTATATAGATTTCCAAATGTAGGGTAAGAGCCTATAAATCTATAAAACGATGTTTTTCTTTTTATCATAGTGAGTGCATCGTAAACATCCTGATCCTCAATATGTCCATCTATATCAATAAAAAAGATATACTGTCCCAGCTCATTTTTCGCAGGCCTAGATTCAATTCTTGTCATGTTAATATCCCACAAGCTGAATATATCCAAAATCTTGTATAAGCTTCCAGGTTTATTTTCAGTTGAAAACACTATTGATGTTTTGTCCTTTCCTGTTTTCTTTTTTAATACTTTAGATATAATAACAAACCTCGTGTAATTGTTTTTTGAATCTTGAATATTACTAGCCAATATATCAAGTCCGTATGTCTTCGCTGCAATACTAGATGTAACAGCCGCATATGTACCATCCGCTGAAGCTACTCTTTGTGCTGCTTTTGAGGTACTGTCTTCCTCCATCTGAATTGCGCTTTGAAATATATTTCCAAGATAATCTCTACACTGTCCAAGTGGCTGAGGGTGTGAAATTATAACTCTAATATCCTCTGTTTTTGTGCCTTTTTTAGCTACAAGGTTAAGGTTTATGGGTATAATGTGCTCATCAACTATATAAAAACCATCCTCCTTAGCAAGGACATCTAAAGTCACATTAATTGCACCTTCTAGCGAATTTTCTATTGGTACAATGGCCTCATCAATATCATCCTGTTTTAAACCGAGAAGTACCTCCTGAATTGTATAAAAATCTTTTAAAACATATGTTACATCTGAGTCATTTATCTTTGTTTGTGATTCAATATAAGTCTGAGTAGCCTCATGTGAAAAAGTCCCGTGTGGACCTAGAAAACCTATTCTTTTCTCCATCTAATTCTTGTATCCATCCTTTATGTGTTTTAATAATAACTGTCCCTATAGTAATATATAATATCATTCTTTTCCAAGATTTCCAACTGTATTTGCTGTAAAGGAGCAGTATCTATACTTTTAATGATATAATGGCGTGAAATATTAGAATGCTGAAAATAATAAAGACAGCACTATTTTAAACACTAGCATAATATTTAAATTGAGCCGGTGCTCAAATTTATTCTACTCCACATAAAAACACAACTTTAAAAGCACTGTGAATTCACAGGCTTTGTTAATCAATCAATTAATGTAGATAATTAACTCAACTTCTCTATATAAAAAGTCTATTAGTGCGGGAGACTTATCAATGGCTTGTTGCCAAAATAATTACATGTATTAGTAATTGCCAGAACTAGCAATTGTTCATTACCTTCGCTTTAGGCGACTTGTACATTCAATTGATTTTCTCCGAGATAAACTATTTAGCTTTGGGGGCCAAAATAGCACCTTGCTTATTCTGCTGTCTCTTCTTTTATCGAATTAATAGCCTGTTCTTCAAGTTCTTCATCACTAACTTTTAAATTTATTATCTGCAGCGCTTCCTCATACATTTCACTTGGAACCATAATTTTTATTGGTATACAAGGACCCAGAACAATTTGTAATAAGCCACTATCAAGCAAATCATAATCTTTGCCCTTTCCAATACAAATAATACCATTTTGTGTTAGCTTTGCCTTAATAACATTAAATTCAAATTCATTATCTGCTGTTGTTAAATATACCCAATTATCAGCATTTTCTCGTTCAATCTTTAATCTCTCATCAGCACTCATATTTTCTTGTTTAATATCCATAACTACCACCTTCCTTGAAAAGACTCCCGTTAATTGCCTACCTATATATTACCACTAATACTATAATTTTTACAGTTATAACGCCTAGATTCAAAATAAATTTTTTTAAACTGTAGAAAAATTTCATTACATCAGCGGTATTTCAATGAGGCTAGAGAATCTCTCACTGCCTGAAAATCCATACGGTACCCGCTACTTATAGAAGCGGGGGAGACATTTTCTTGCCTCATTATTTTAAACTTTTCATCTTAAATAATTTTTCAAAGTTTATTACTGTTTTGTCTTAAATTAATAGTAATTAGACTTAGGCAGCTTTCTGTTAAAAGTATATATAGATTACTTAATCCTTAGAATCCATATCTTCTTCTGGCTCTTTTTTTTCTTCAGATGGTGCTAGCTCTTTTGAGAATTCTGTTAAAAAAACCGATTTATATATGCTATTAATTGAGAGTCTGTTTTTAGGGAAAGCACCAAATGCCTTTATGGATATATATACTATAAAATATGCAAAAGTCATTATTAATCCAGCAAAAAGACCAGATGCCTGCCCGTCGATAAAAGGCATACTAAATATTATTACAATTAAGCTTACTAAAACTATCCAAGAGCTATATGGATACCCTTTCATCTGACATCTGCCGTCCGGTGGACAGCCGTTTCTTCTACGCAGGCGGATATGAGCAGCCATAATTACAGCATAGGTGAATAGAAGTGCAAAACCTCCTGCACTTGTTAAAAACAGATATACTTTTGGAACAAGCATTCCAAAGCCTAAACACAATAACATAGAAAATCCAGAAAAAAGTATTCCTCGTTTTGGAACCTCCTGCTTGTCTATTAACCACTTAGGTGCAAGGCTTTCAGCTGCAAGAGACCTCATCATTCTTCCAAGTCCAAACATAGCTGCTAACATTGTAGAAATTATTGCAGTAATCAATACAAAATTTATACCTGTACCTGCCCAACCAATTCCCCATCTATTGAGTGCTGTTACCATTGGACTTACATTTTCATTCAGTTCTGAAGTAGCAACTAATGGCAGCATTACTATAACAGAAGCTATATAAAATCCTACTAGACAAATAACTGTATACTTAATCGCCTTTGGAACATTCTTTTTAGCATTATTACATTCCGATGCTGCCAAGCCAATAACTTCAAAGCCTGCATATGAAAACATAACTATAAGCATACTTCCAGCTATCCCTTTTATTCCAGCTGGCATTAAGGGTTCATTATCTAACTCTCCCAATCCAACCTGTGCAATTCCCGGAACAAACCCAATTATCAGCAATAATGCTAAAATAATAAAGGATGCTATTGCAAGAAGCTTAATTACAGCCAGTCCACTTTCGAGCTTGCTTAATTTATCAGCACCTAATAAATTAAGCAGCGTAACACTAATTATAATTACACTTCCCAATAACAGTATTGATATATTAGGAATCCATTCTCTTATGAGTATTGATACTGCTGTAGCTTCGCTGGACATAGCAAGAACCATTCCAGTCCAATAAACCCACCCTACAATAAAACCAGCTCCCTTTCCAAAAGCTTGTGCTGTAAAAGTTCTGAAAGAGCCAGAATCAGGATTGGCAACAGTCATTTCAGATAAAGCTGTTAATATAAAATAAACCAGTATTCCTCCTATTATATATGAAATTAATATTGAAGGGCCAGCGGCATTAATTGCAATTGATGACCCAACAAAAAATGATCCCCCAATTACGGTCCCTAATGCCATCATTGTAAGTTGCCATTCCGACAAACCTTTACTTTTTGTTTTCTCCATAATAAATCCATGCCTCCACATAAACACGTAACATTAAATTCCGAAAAATTGTTTTATTAACCTAGTATCCCTTAATAAAAGAAATACATTCTACAAGAGTCCCTTCTATTTAATTCCATTGATAAACAGACATAGAAACATTGATTTAATTCAGCATATCTGTCAAAATAGAAATAGAACAAACGTTTTTATATTACCTAACACAACTTTCGCAGTTAAAAATATCAAGTACTTATAGTTATCAATAGAAAGTTGGATAAAAATAGTTGCATGTATTACTTGGTGAATATTTTCACCCCAAATTTATTGGAGGTTAACAGTATGGGTTTTAATGGATTTACAGCAGACGCTCTTAAATTTCTTTATGAAAATAAGATGAGAAATGAGAAAACTTGGTATGACAGCCATAAAGACATATATAAAGAAAAGGTATACACCCCTTTAGTTGAGCTAATAAATGAGTTATCTCCAACTATGATGGAAATTGACAGTCAGTTAATAACCGTTCCATCTAAAATTATTTCCAGAGTTCGTAGAGATACTCGCTTTACTAAAGATAAAACCATGTATAGAGATAATACCTGGTTTGTTTTCTTGAGGGACAAAAGCATTATGTCAACCTCTCCCTGCTACTGGTTTGAGCTAAACCAACGTGGGTCAAGCTATGGAATAGGTTATTATGGCGCTCAGACAAGCTCTATGGCTAATATGCGTGATATGATTATTAATAATCATCCTTCATTTATAAAAGCACTAAAATGTTATGAAGCCCAAGACCAATTTGTTATAGGCGGAGAAATGTATAAAAGAAGCAAGTTTTCTGAACAGCCAGAAAACCTAAGAACATGGTTAGACAGGAAAAATATTTACTTTGAATGTGTTCAAAACGGCTATAATTTAGCCTTTTCTGAGGAATTACCTGATGTACTGAAAAAGAGCTTCCTACAGCTAAAACCAATATATGATTTTCTGTGTATGGTTGAGGCTCGGTAGATAAAAAACTACTGAAAGCATAAAGAAATACCGTCAGAATATACTCTAACGGTATCTCTATTGTTGTTATATAAGTTTAGTCTGTAGTAAATGGGAGCAAAGCAATATGTCTTGCTCTCTTTATTGCAGTTGTTAACTGACGTTGGTGTTTTGCACAGTTTCCTGATATTCTTCTAGGAAGAATCTTACCTTTTTCAGAAACGTACTTTCTGAGTTTAGCAACATCCTTATAGTCTATATCAGTAGCTTTATCAACACAGAATGAGCAAACTTTTCTTTTAGCTCTTCTCATTCTCATGCCGCCTTT
>JAEZKZ010000026.1 GCA_023415305.1 Bacillota bacterium | reverse complement strand
TAATAAAAATCACTGAGTTTCATAAGTTTTAGCACCTGCTTTAAACAAATTGCGATATAAATCGCACTTATATATTTAACATTAAATTGGGGGTAATTACAAGGAGGGAATGAAAAAAATTCATTTTCTTATTTTTATAAACCTATATCATTTTATATAATAACTTAATTGTTTCATCGCTCACTCTATAGTATATTAGATCTAACTATTACCATATAAATATATTAATAATAGCAGGTGATATATTGAAGATTGATCGTTTACTAGGTTTACTTTCTATTCTTGCAAATACTGATAGAATGACAATTCAGGAACTTGCACATCGTTTTGAAGTGTCCAAAAGAACAATTTTTCGTGATTTGGATACACTGAGCCGTGCAGGAATTCCAATTGTATCTTATCCGGGAATTGGCGGTGGAGTTGCTATCATAGAAGGCTACAAGGTAGATAAGAATGTTCTTTCGACTGATGATGCAAAAAAGATATTTACAGCGCTTAACGCCCTGAAAAGTATTGATGGTGATACTTCCGTATTAAACCTAATTGCAAAGCTTGTCCCGGAAAATGAAACTACTATTTTTTCTCAAAGTGATTTTGTTATTGATTTATCATCCTGGTTCCGTGATAGCGTTATTCATGAGAAAATATACAAACTCCGCCGCGCAATTTGTGAGTGCCATTGTGTCTGCTTGGAATATGTCTCCAGGAATTTACGTTCTGTACGAACCATTGAACCCCACAAGCTGGTCTTTAAACAATCAAGCTGGTATATATATGCTTTCTGTAGGGAAAGTAATACTTTTCGGTTATTCAAGATCAGCCGTATTATTTATTGTGATATTCTGGATGAGCAATTTCAGTTACGTCCTATTGAGACAATTAAGTTTGACGACAGTTATGGCACTGAGCTTTTTTCTCCTCAGAAAAAGAAAGAACTTTTCGAGGTTATACTTGAATATGATATATCAGATGAATTCGATTTAACAGACAAAATCGATGCATCTTTTTTTCGACGGAACAATGAAGGGGAAGCAGCTTATGGACAGATTCGGTTTCAGGTTTCTGACCTATCCTGGGCAGCAGATCTGGTTTTTACTCTTGTGAACAAGATACGTGTCATTTCTCCCCCTGCACTAAAAGAGGAAATAAAATGCCGCTTGAATAAAATAAATTCCTACTACAAAGGTGACATATAGGCGTCACCTTTTTCATTGTATTATCTAACTAAAAGGGGGATAAACAATGAAAAAAGAAGTACTTGTATTTATTTTTGACGGATATGCTGATTGGGAAAGTGCATTTGTCTGTGCAGAGCTTAACACGTCTGAAGCCGGCTACATTATAAAGACAATAAGCCTTGACAAAGAACCCAAAACATCAATGGGTGGCTTTCGGGTTATTCCTGATTATTCAGTAGCTGATTTTCCTGAAGACTTTGGTATGCTGATTTTAATTGGTGGCTACGCTTGGATCAAACAACTGAACAATGATGTTTTGCCAGTGGTGGAACATGCAATTAGAAAACTCATTCCAGTAGGTGCAATATGTAGTGCAGCCAACTTTATGGCTGAAAACGGCTACTTGAATCAAATCAAACATTCAGGAAACACTCTTGAATTCATGAAGTCCCAAGCTCCAAATTATAGGGGCGATCAATACTTTATAGAGGAACAGGCTGTTTGCAATTCCAATATAGTCACTGCCAATGATACTGGTTCATTAGAGTTTGCCAAAGAGATTTTACTGCTTCTGAAAGCGAAGCCAGAAGCTTCTGTCTTAGAATGGTATAACAAAAATAAGTTTGGCCTTTTCCATTTTTTGAAGCATCTTAATTCATAAGTACTTATATTTGAATGGGCGATAAACAATGAAAAAAGAAGTGCTACTATTTATTGCAAACAGGTTTCCAGATCGGGAGAGTGCATCAATCAGAGTCCGGCGAATCTGCCAGGGAAGGCAGATTCAGTTGGGTATGGAATGGATGCCATTAGAAACGGCAGGACATAGTAGTATACAGGCTTGGAAGTTCTGTTACGGAATTCATTGCGCCCAGCTTTTAAGCCATCACTTCACGCTTGAGTGCTCCGCTTTGCGGCAACGAAAAGCGAAATTATAATAGCCATGGGTTAAAACCCACGGCTGCCAAAACCAAGTCGGTTCCACCGACTAAAAAAGATAATCTAACATACTTTTATTGGTAATTATGCATTAATTATGTTAATATTTATAAAGGGTGATGATTATGAAAAAGACTCATTTAATTTGGTTATCCTTTGTGATATTTATTGTAACTTTGAGCGGATGTGCCAGTTCTTTCGGCAATAAATCAGATACTTCTACAGTAAATCAACCTGATACTTCAGAATATGTACTTATTGAATACCCCATCAGCAGTTATTTGGCCTGGATAAAAGATAAACAGGAAATCACTAAGCTTACAGATCTCTTTAACAACACTGATTATATAAAGTCTGATATAGAACCTGACCGCGAAGGTTTATGGATGGAAGTTATGTTCCATAAGAATAATGCTGCAACCACATTTTATATTTATAAAAATGATGTTATTAAAAAAGGAGATGGCAGTTTGGTTAAGTCGAAGGATATTAGCTTTAAGAAGATATATAAAATGTTTGAGGAATACCATATGATGAAGAAATAGAGGCCTGGGTTTTCCCCAGGCAATTAGATTCGTTACATCTTCGCAGCTTATATCAACACGGAAATATAATCGTTCTTGCGTTTATCACGTAGTACAAAATTTACTTAAGCATGCTTACCTTCCTTCAAAAACTCTAATCGTACGTAACACAGACATGATTTCTTTTTCATGCTCCTTATAAACCCCATAATCCATAATTATACTGGCACCGATGTTCTTATAGCTAGGTGAAACAGAGTCTAAAACAAGGTAAATGTAGATT
>JAEZKZ010000109.1 GCA_023415305.1 Bacillota bacterium | reverse complement strand
TTAGTGGCTTTGAGCCGCTTAGCGGCCACAAAATCTAATTAAAATATATATCCTTTACCGCTATAAGGCGAATAAAGGAGGTTAATTGGCCATGTGCGCTTTCCAAGAATTTGCTATGCAAATTCTTGGGTATTGAAAATACTTTGAATATTTCGCACGGCCATAAATTCATAGGTTGGTTTGGAAGACGAGCATTTGCGAAGTCACAATATACTTATTAATTTATATACTCAATAATACTTATTACTTTATTTATCAGCTTATCCCCAAGTATTATTACCCCAATTGCAATACTGAATATAGCGGATACAAATACCGCACCAGCCGATACATCTTTTATTATTTTAGCCTTTGGATGATAAACATCAACTATTATGTTAACCATTACCTCCATAGCTGTATTGATCAGCTCAAAGCAAATAACCATTGCTATTGTAAGACATAATACAGTCATTTCTATTTTGCCTACTTTAAGCCAAATGGAGAGAAGAATAACGATGGCGGCAGTTGCCAGGTGTATTTTCATATTTCTTTCATTTACAAAGGTATACCATATACCCTGGAAAGCAGTTCTAAAGCTCTCGATAAGATTCTTGTTCTTCATAAACACTCCATATTAAAACAATCACACTATATAGCTATTATATGCTTGCATGACGTATGTTTATCGCATTACCGAGCTATATTCTCAAATTGTATTATTTCTCGTAAGGCCCATTTGCTGTAGTATGCTTTCCTGTTTACCTATCATTTGCTTTTCCTCTTCCTCTTCCATATGGTCATAACCCAGCAAATGGAGGCAGGAATGCGCTGTCAAAAAGGCAATTTCTCTTTCGAAGGAGTGTCTGTATTCATCTGCCTGCCTTTTTGCGGTTTCTGCTGATATAATTATATCACCAAGCATCAATTCTTCAAACTCAAGGTCATAATCTCCTTCGTCTGAGATGAGTTCACCGTTTTCAAATTCAGCCATTGGAAAGGAAAGTACGTCTGTAGACTTGTCAATATCCCTATGTTCCTTGTTTATAGTTCTGATTTCTTCATCGTCCACTATTAAAACACTTACCTCATAAGCTTGAGCAAGCTTTTCGGTTTTCATGCTGATTTCAATGGTTTTTTCAATTAATTTCATTATACTATCGGATATTTCTACTTTATCCTGCTCATTTTCTATTATTATCAACTCTTGCTTCTCCTTTTTTACGGGCTTCTTCCCTATTTTCGGTAACCTTATAGTCTTCTTTCTCTTTGATTTCTCTATCATTAACTTCTCTATCATTAACTTCTCTCTGTTTAATTGCTTTCTCCCCGGTTTCTTTGTCTGGAACAGCTTTATCTACAGCTTCTTTGTCCAGAGCAGCTATGATGTAAGAATTATTCTCTCCAGTAGTAGCTTCCTTTATTTCAGGGTACTGTTCCCTGGCATGAAAGTATCCGCTTAAAACCTTCATAAAGGAATTGGCTATTTTATTAAGATCATTTAAAGTGAGCTTACAGTTATCCAGCTGACCATCATCAAGCTTATCCTTTATTATCTTTCTTATCAAAGCTTCAATTTTAGCTTCTGTTTTATCGGTCATGGATCTTACGGCAGCTTCAACAGAGTCAGCCAGCATTACAATGGCTGCTTCCCTGGTCTGAGGCTTGGGCCCTTCATATCTGAAATTTTCCTGTTTTATCTCAATGCCGTCTTTTTCGTTCTTTAAAGCCTTATGGTAGAAATACGCTACCAAAGTTGTTCCATGATGTTGTTTTATTATATCAAGTATCACCTGAGGCAGCTTGTATTTGGCTGCTATATCCAGTCCATCCTTGGTATGGGATGTTATAACAAGTGTACTGAGATTGGGTGTCATCCTGTCATGGGGGTTTTCAGTAAGCTGATTTTCCTTGAATAAGTCAGGCCTCTTAAGTTTGCCTACATCATGGAAATAAGCACCTGTTCTGGCCAGAAGAGCATTTCCGCCCAGTTCCTCGGTAGCAATCTCTGCAAGGTTTCCAACCATCAGACTGTGATGATAGGTTCCCGGTGCCTCAATAAGCAATCGTTTCAGCAGAGGGTGGTTGGGATTTGACAATTCCAGAAGCTTTAAAGGTGTTACGATGTTAAAGGCGCTTTCCAAAAACGGCAGGAAGCCTATTGTCAGTATCATTGAAACAAAACCGTTTAGAAATACCACAATACTGTCGGTCAAAATTTCCCTTGAGCCGCTTTTGTTAATGAAATCCAGACAAACAATGAAGACAATATTTATTAGTCCGAGGAGTATACCGTTCATAGACATTTTACTGCGCTGGTTGGCCTTTGAAACTAAAAAGGCTGATATCACACCGCAAACCAGTCCTGTATACAGAAACTTGTCATCTCCTTTGGACATGATTGATATGGCAATCGTTAATACACAATTTATAACAACGGCGGTTTCCACATTCAAGAGTGTTGCTATAAGCATTGTTCCAACAAATATCGGTATTACCAGCCCATTGTAAAAAGTAAACAGATACCTGGCCAATACAAGAATTATGGTAACTATCAGACAAATTAGAAGTATATCTTTCCGACTATTGTATATATCCCTGTTATATTTTTTCAAGAATACTGCTGTCAGAACGGCAAGCAAAGTAATTATCAGAAGAATACCGGAGGAGAAAAGATAATCATACCTTCCGTTTGTCTCCAGAAGATTTAGCTCTTCGAGCAGTTTCAATTTGTCTGTTGTTACTATATCGCCAAAGCTTATGATTCTGGATTCTTTTTTTATTTTGACTATATTTGCATTATCATTATAGGCTTCCTCTTTTTTCTTTTCTGTAGCCTCATCATCAACAATCCTGTTTGGCTTTAAAATATTTCTGACCAGCTGTTCACCTATATTTTTCAGTTCCTGACTGATACCCTGTTCACTTTGATAGCTATTCTGTAATCTATGTATATGTATTGCTAGGTTACTTTCGGTAACGGCCTCTGCCATCGATTGAGAGATTAGCTGTTTGGTCAATGTTTCAAAGGCTTCAAGCTCTTCATCGGATGCTTTGGTAACAAGATAGTTTATCTGGTTCTGAGACAGTGTTATGCCCTGGGTTTTCACCTTACTTGACAAGCCTGCTATTGCGCTCTCCTGTGCGTCCTTCACATATTGAGCATAATTTTCGTCTCTTATGGAAACGCCCATATCCTTTACATATCTTTCCACACTAATCCTTGCGCTGGCAACTGCCTTGAAAAAATCATCATTTTTAAGGATTACTTCCATGAAGGCCTTTGTATCTTCCTTTGTAACAGGTGCAACATTTTCCATGGCGGCCTGCCTGTTTTGTTCTGTAAGGACCTCATTAACAATATCTCTGGGTGCTGTTATGTCATGCATAGACACATCTCCAACACTGAGCTTATACTTAGTGGGCTGAGCTCCCGATTCAATTATAAAAAAAGCAATTAAAACAGTGACTATAACCAGGAATACCCTTTGAACATTGATATTCCTGGCAATTTTGTTAAGCTTATTTCTGTTCTTCTTATTTTTTTTCATTTGTTGATCCCCTAAAAACTATAATTTGACATTACTCTTCTTATCATATTTTTCGTATGCAACTATAATTTTCTGAACCAGTTCGTGCCTGACGACATCCTTTTCGGTCAGGTATACAAATTCTATACCGTTAATATCCTTTAATATATTTGTCACTTCCTTGAGTCCTGATTTCTTTTCACCCGGCAAATCCACCTGTGTGATATCACCTGTAATAACCGCCTTTGAGTTAAAGCCAATTCTGGTAAGAAACATTTTCATTTGCTCAGGAGTTGTGTTTTGTGCCTCATCAAGTATTATAAAAGAATTATCCAGAGTTCTGCCCCTCATGTATGCCAAGGGAGCAATCTCTATCATCCCTCTTTCAAGATATTTCATATATAAATCAGCACCCATTATCTCATACAATCCATCATATAAAGGTCTCAAATAAGGATCGACCTTGTTTTGCAGATCTCCGGGAAGGAATCCTAATTTTTCACCAGCCTCCACAGCCGGTCTTGTTAGAATTATTCTGTCAACCTCCTTGTTTCTAAAGGCTGTTACGGCCATGGCCACAGCCAGAAAGGTTTTACCCGTACCAGCCGGCCCTATTCCAAAAACAATATCATTTTTCTTTATAGCGTTAAAGTAGAGCTTCTGACCATGGGTCTTGTACTTTATCTGCTTTCCCTTTGCAGTAAGACAAACGTAATCCTGTATGATTTCATCAGCTTTTTCTATCTGTTTCTCATGGGTAAGGCCCACCAAATACTGAACATTTTGTCTGGTAATAGACTGTCCCTGTTTTGCTATTTCCAAAAGCTTTATAACAATTGTTTCAGCCTTCTGTACATTTTCCGGTTCACCGCTTATGGTAATAGACGTTCCTCTGGTTAATACCTTCACCTTGAAGGCTTCCTCTATAATTTTAATATTTTCATCATAGTTTCCGAAAATATTCATTGCATACTCAATACTGTAAAAATCAATGCTCTTTTCAATTATTTCTGTCAAGTATTACATTCCTCCAATCTAGTGTATAACATCTTCCAGTTCCTGTGTAATTCCAATATTGTCGATTTCTCTTGTCATTCCAATATCTTCAATGCATTCAATTATAGCTCTTACTGATTTAACTCCGTTGTCGTCTTCAAATTCTATTAAATTCTTTTTTGATACCTCGGCATGAGAAGGTATTTTCTTCTGAGCCAATTCAACTGCTTTATCCGAAGCAATTTTTTTTGCAGTTGCCATATCAATTTTATTTTGCTCTAATTCATATTCATAATACTGATCAATGACCAATTCAAAAGGTAACGCGAAATTTGCTCCAAGAGAAAGTTTTTTGTTCACCTGGATATGTTCACAATTATTATATGGTATTTTTCCATGAAATAATTTGAATTTTTTAGTAAAAAGAACAAGGGAATACTGATCTTTTTTTAGCCCTGTCCTTTTTGCCGTCACAAGGCTTTGATCTATTTTGGCAGTGCCTTCATACCAAGTTCTGGCCTTGATGCTCCCAATGGAATGTACCATCAAAGGCGGCAGTTCAGGATTTTTTACATTGTCTATCTTTCCGGTAATTAAAAGCTGCCCCTTTGTAACAGTATCTCCAATCTTAACTGTCTCAAGTCCCTCCTTGGCGACTATTGAGTGAATAACCCCATCTCTTGAAGCTATGATATCACATGGTATGTTTTTGTTTATCAATACAGGTGGTTTTGTTCTTTCTGTAACATTAACATATATCCTGGTTCCTTCCAGCGATAAACTCATTCTAGCCAGATCGTTTATCTGGAGCATCATATTTTCAACAATCTCATCTGTATTAATTCCGTATTTTATGACCCCCGGTGCTACTCCGTTCTCCTTTAACCTCTCCAGAAGGAATTCTGTTGAAACGTTATTGTTTCCGGAAATTGTTATATCCCACACAAAGGAGGATATCAAAAAAAAAGCAATTATACAGATTACCGAACCTATGACAAAAGCCTTACGGCTCTTGTATCTGTTCAAAACAAAAGGAACACCTTTTCTTTTTATTATATGTACCCTGCATCTGGTCTTTTTAACAACAGGCCTTATCTGCTTAAAGTCGCCAATACTGAGTTTCATGGTTACCCTGCTGTTTTTTTGCCATTTGACATTCCATAACCGGATATTCCTGTGGGTACATATGTTAATAAATTTCTCCAAGAAATATCCCTCTACATTAATAATAACATATCCGATAATATAATTCCATAATCTCCAAATTATCATTATATCTCCTATCTGCGTGTCAAACGTACTAAAGCGCGCTTTTTCCGGCATACCTTATTTCATGAATTCCAGTGATTGGATGTCACCGAAAATCATTATGCTTTCCAGAGTGATTTCCTTTATATATATGTTTGTGCCTTTAACCTTAATAATTCCCGAAGTGGTATTAAGTCTTATAACGCCTTCATCGTATTCTAGAATTCCTTTATAATTTTCAACAATAAGATCCCCGTTCCCCAGCATAGTAAGTTTGGGCATATTTAAGACTATCTCTTTCGGCAGTTCCAGAATTTCTGTCATCTTTTCCTTAATACCGATTTTTCTTGCGACCTTATTTTTGTCTACTATTTTATCTTTACCGGAATCCTTTCCTTTTTGCAGACTTCTCCCTTTTTTTAAATCCTTATCTCTATTTGCAATAGAATTTCTATGAACCATAATCGCCCTCTGATTTAACAAATTTTGGCTTTAATTTACCAGATCCTCCACATTACCGAATTCATATCCGTTAGCTCGGACTCCTTTTATTATCATATCCAAAGCATCTGCATTATCCTTTGAGACTGCATGCAGAAGTATAATTCCGCCATTGTGCAGATTACTAATAACCTTTTTATAGGCATACTCCGGGCCGCGAATTTTATCCCTGTGCCAATCATCATATGCAAAGCTCCAGAATAGGTTACAATATCCCAGTTTGCTTGTAATGTTCAGACTGCGTTCACTGTATTCTCCCTTTGGAGGTCTTAAAAATTTCATTTTTAAGCCGAATTTCTCTGAGAAGGCCCTTTCAAGTCCGAGAACCTCTTCCTCTATCTGCGAATCATCCTTTTCGGGAAGACTTGGGTGATGGATTGTGTGGTTCCCCACAGTATGACCTTCTTCAACCATTCTTCTTACAAGATCCTGATGCTCATTAAGATAAGGACCAGTGATAAAAAATGCTGCCTTAACGTTATTGTTTCTCAGAACATCCAAAATTTTCGAGGTATAGCCATTTTCATAACCTTCATCAAAAGTGAGATAGATTATTTTTTTATTTACGTCACCAATATACATCCCCCCATATTTTTGAAGCAGTTCATTGGCTCCGGGGTCAGCCTTGGGAGTTTGGCCGTTTGGCTGTCGTAATATTCCCCAGCATCTTTTCTGCTCATAGGTATAAACGCCTTTCTGAGCAGATTGTTTCTCCCATGCAGAATTAACCTCGTCTGTAACTTTGCCTGTAAGTTCTTCTGAAAAGTCAACATTTTTACTGTTGGCACTGTACACGCCACCCAAATCGGAAAGGCCTGTATTTATACTGGTTTTATTATTGTTAATTACAAAATAATTAAAAAGCAAGGCAAAGACAATCAGTATGATAAATATAGTGATTATTTTTTTAACTCTCAATTTAACTACCTCCATTGACGTAATTAGTATTTTATAATAAAAACTTTATTATATTTATTTATATAAAGTTTTTATTAATTTGAGAACAAAAAAAGAGCCTTGAGTATGATGTTTTCACATACCGCAAGGCTCAGGCATAACCGCTTTTTTAAATATTTCGATAGTCAATAGCTAATTCTTTTCCACAGTCTTTAATTTATCAATTTTAATCAGTTCCTCACTTATTTTAGGGATCTCTATATTATCTGATTTTTCAACGTCAACATCTATAAACAACTTAATTTTTTCAAGTGCTCCGCCAATCATATTCAGCGCATTAACTGCATTATCCGGGTCAACAATGGCTTTGACTACATAAGGCGGTGTAACGTGTCTTCCGTTAACCATGATATAGCCTCCGGCAACTCTTACTTCACTTGTATCAATGATCCTTTGTTCATTAATTGCTAAGGCTTGAGCATCAGTAGCCCGAAGTTCATTAAGTACAAACAGAAGATCATCGTCCTCCACATTAAGGGCGTCCTCTTTCGCGAAGGTTACGATAACTCCCCTGCCTTTAACATCGGTAAGTCCCGCAACGGTTTTCAGCTTTTGTATTTCGTCGGTCAGAAGCTTAAAATTTTCATCGGAATTACCCCTGGCTTTTTCAAACTTGTCAAGCTGAGTCTGTAATTCAGTGAGCTTGGATCTGAGATTTTCATTATTTTTCTGCTCATTAAGTATTTTGACAATCAGATCATCCTTTTTCTGACTTTCCAGATTAATAACCTTTGCATTATTACGTATACTCTGAAACTGCCAGGATAATGCTAGTCCCAGAATAACGCATATTAAGGAAATGGATATATTTCTACTTATTTTTTTTGCTTTCATCATTAATTACCTCCAATTTGGAAATCAAACCGCTGATATCGTTTGAGAACTTGGGTATATCAATACCCTCCTTACGGATCATTGTAACCCTCTTGCCAAGGGCGGACATTTCATCAAGAATCCCGCTCTCGTTTAAGGTACTATATAACTGATCAGGATCACCTATAGCTTTAATTTCATAAGGAACAGCATAGCGGTTACTGTTTACCTTTATTGTTGGACCGGCACACACCTGTTCGCTGGTGGATATTATGCGTTCATTGTTAATGGATATAGCCTGAGCACCGCCGACTCTGAGCTGATTCACAACATTCAGAATATCGGAATCATGAATGATATAGTCCATAACAGCATCTCCTTCGAGCATCTTCGGTTCTTCTGCGTCATTCAAAGTAATGATTACTCCGTCACCTGTGACCTCTGTCAAGCCACACATAAGTTTTAGATAATCAAGCTCTATTTTTGAATCTGCATTGGTAACATTGTTTGAAGAAGCTTTGATAAAAGCCTCGATATCATTTTCCAACTTGGAAATCTGCGACTTGTAGGACTCGCCAAGCTTTATTCTGGAATCCAGCTGACTTTTAAGCTTATCCAAATTCAGAGTCTCGGCATTCTCACGCTGCATACTGACAGTACTTCGGATTTGAATTGTAGCTAAAGTACCTAAAATTAAGAATATTATAAATAAAATAAAGAAATTGTCTTTGAATTTCATCGCTGCCTCATTCAAAAGTTTTTTGACAAATAATAATGATAATGTTTCATTTACAAATAAAATTATTCTACTGTTAATAATACCTTTTTTCAAGCAAAGGAGCAATATTAATAATAAATTAAGGAAATATTTCAGTCGAAATTAGCTTATTATTTTGCATATACACGTATTTTTTTCGGTTAATCGGCTTTTTAACATATTTATCACATTTAGCATTGACAAAAATGTTAAGTGTATTGTATACTAATATTCGTCTTAGGGGAGTAGCGCAATTGGTAGAGTAGCGGTCTCCAAAACCGTCGGCTGCGGGTTCAAGTC
>JAEZKZ010000096.1 GCA_023415305.1 Bacillota bacterium | reverse complement strand
TTTCAAAATCTCATTATTGGAGGCTGCTATTTCCTTCATTTCGCCAATTGCGCCGCGGATTTCAGCCACACAGGTCTGAAGACCTTCAATTTGTTTGTCTACCTGTTTATGGATTATTTTGCACAGCTCTTTGTCAACCTTGTTTTCCAAATCATTTTGGTTCATCCGCGTCCTCCAGAATAGTAAAACTAAAGCTCCTACCATCAGGCGGAGCTTTAGTTCAGTGCTATCATTTATATGATTTAGTTTATATTATTATCCTAATGCGAATTATATAGCTGCCAGTATTTCAGCTTTTTCAGCATCAGTAAGCTTTGTGTATTCCTGAATGATATCTTCAGATGTACGGCTTTCATTCTGCATTCTTGCAATTATTGCCGTTACAAATATATTCTTTTTCCATGTTGGCATTATACAGCACCTCCAATCAAAGCAGCCAAAGCAATAGCCTGTTCATTTAATTGTTCCCTCAAAACTTCAATTTCTGTCTTAGGTATTTCAGTGTATTCATACCACTGTTGACCCGTTTGACAGTTAACATGCAATATTGCATTCATATTGGTTTTATTAGGATCCTGTTGTAACAATTCCTCTGCATAAATACCCAATGCTTCATGTTCCGGTTTGATACCATGTTCTGTATTTTTGGCGTCATAATTAACACCTTGCACTAATTCGTCTGTACCATTTTTGTCTTTTACGAAAAGAAATACCATAAAATATACCTCCTGATTAATTTAATGTTTGCTCATAGGCAGCTATTTTAACTAGTGAATATGCAGCAGCCCAATAGCAGTATTTATTATTTTGATTTCTTCTTACCTTTTTTACTGCATAACTTTCAATGGCTGTCACAGCATTAGCTTGACAGAAAGGAAATTCCGAAAGATATCTAGAACTTGTTGTTGATGCGCCTAAAATACTCGAATCATCATCCATCCAACAACCAGCTGAGCCACTTGATGAATCTAAATAAAGGGAGTTAGCTGCCTGATTTACACTTGGAAATAAAGCTGTGTATATATACCTGGCACCATTACCATTTGGATTACAACAATAGCAACATCTTATACCGTCTCTTGAAACGTAAAGGCCGCCTGAATAATAAAACACGCTTAATGATGATATTGGGTTTAATAACGAATCGTATTTATAAAAAATATTTACCGATTCGCCTTCACAACTTGAATATAAATAAGTTCCATCAGTGATCAATTCGTTACAAGCATAACCTGTGTATAAATCCCCTAATGTGGTTTGGTCTAACATTGAGACCCCTCTATTACTTACACAAGCGTATAATTTACAAAAGAAGATCTTTAAATCGGTGCATTGCTGATTACCTGATGTATACGTCCTACTTGCTACAGCATTTGCGGTTGTTAATGTATTGCCTGCCGTTAAGTCTATTTTATAGATACTACTGGCTGTTACATAACTCACATCAAATAGGGATACATATAGATAATGCATAGCACCATCAACAATAGCGCAACTCACTCGTAATGGCCCGGTATAGCTAAAGGTTTTCCAGAGACTACCTGCCGAGTCGTAAATACGGACATATCCGCCTACCGCACCATTGATTAATGTAGTTAGAACTGTATATCCATTATCTATTACCTCACAGTCTTGAAATACTTCTGTGCCAGCTATTGTAATGCTATATTTTAACGATCTAGTGGACGCGGTCAACTTATTTGGAGGAATTATATCGCCAGTGCCAAATTCAAGTATGTTTCCTGTTACTCCCGCTATTGTCACTCCTTTTTTAATATTTTCTGGCAATAGCTGACTTTCATCTCTTGTGCCTACCTGATCACTCCCGCTTTCAGTACTGAAAGTTTCTCCTGCTAGAACCTTGTCGGGAGTCACTGTACCTGTGGCTCTAGCTAATAAGAAAAAACGTCCACCCGAACCAATATCATAGTAGAAGTCATATACTTTACCAGTTTTAACACCTGCAGCAGGAATTATCGTTCCACCCTGTTTCAAGAAAGGTTTTCCGTTAATGGTCATATTACCTGTGTTGTCCGCAGTAGCCATAAACGAACCTTTTTTATTTTGTTCAGCCGTCCAATTTAAAACTATAGCATTTGCTGTACTTCCTGTTTGTGGTGCTAGAATAGCACTTTCATTCTTATGCGAATCAAAATCAGACTGATTAGCCTTACCGGCTATCATATTAATAAGGTTTTCCTTAAGATTCGGGTCACCACCCATTGCATCTGCTAGTTCCTTCAAGGTATCCAATGCCTCAGGCGCCGAATTGATAAGTTCTGCTACCTTGCTGTCGGCATAAGCCTGTGCAGCATTCCTCGCCGTATCGGCCTTTGCCTGTGCTCCTTCAGGTGTCTCCTTTGTTTCGATGACAGTAGTAAGTCTGTCGTCCAAATCCTGCAAGTCCTCCAGTGTTGCATATGTCAGCAATGAATTGATAGTCGCGCTGACATTTTGAGCATTACCGACAATACTCACCACATCAATGGTCTTTTCAATTACATCCGGTCCGCCATATGCAGGTATATATTCTGCACTAGTTCCCGCATTTCCGTAGCAGTAAAGTATTTCGCCCTCATTGGGGTCCTGGGCAAACAGCCCGATTTCCCTCCAATAGAATCCTGTTGAAACGTCCTGGCTTGAAAGTACTGTCCCCACTATTGCCTGTTCACCGGATGTTTTGAGCTTCTTAATTTCCAAAGATTTGACCTCATGTTTAAGTGCATTAAGGTCAGTGATTGAAGAACTGTTTAATTCACCGTCACCTATGGCAATCCTTGTAAAGTGTATTTCAACTCCTGTTAAGGCTTTTGCCTGTAGGTTACTGCCTTTTGTTGTCTGTATCATGCCGCCAAATGCGCTCATGTTATCCCACCTGCCTTATTGTAATTTTTTCACCGGTATGTACAATACCGGCATAATATAGGTTCATGTTCCATAATAAGGTTATAATGACCTTTTCCAGCCATGAACGAATGTTTTTTACTGAATCCAGTGCTTTTATAAATTGTTGCATCTTTTCTGTAGTTACAGAAGCATCATTTATTACAACCCTGAACATGTAAGGTTGTCCACCATAGTCGAACCATTCTTGAACGCAACCATCTCCAAACATAGTTTTTATAAGCTTTTCAACCGCCGCTGGAGTCCCTCTGGTCATATGGATATTGATATAGCTCTTAATAAGCTGTCTTTTTTGCGCAGTCCCGGCAGCACAATCCCAAAAGTGAACTTGCAATTCCCACGCAAGCTCATCCAGTATTTGACCTTCAAGCCGGTCTACCGCCGGCAGCAGCAGGCACAGCTTGATATCATCGGAAAGCTGTCTGACACGCGGTTCTAGAATACTGCAAAAGCTTTCGATAGTTTTGTTCTTCCCCATATACTGAGGCATAAGGCTTAAGAAATTGATATCCTTCAAATTTATCCCCATTATACAAGCCCCCCATAAGTGACTTTTATGTTTCCTGTCTTTGCAACCTCGTTTGTGTCAAGAGTTGTGTAAACCGGGAAATTTACAGCAACCTTGAGAGCTCCTGCAGCTAATACCATAAGCCTTAACTGCTCGGGATTTATAGATTTGCCAAGCTTTGATGCCTGAAGAAATCTGAATTGGTCAACAACCCCTCCTGTTCCTTCAATCTCATTACGGATTGCTGTCTCATCAGACTGTCTGGAAAGAGGAATACAATATGTAAAGTCAATATCATAAGTTCTTACAGAAGGAGCTGTAACCTGGACATTATCTGTCAAAGGCCTTTTATCCTTAGAATTTACAACCGCATTTACCTTATCCAATACTGGCTGTCCCGGAACATTGCCGCCTTTTAAAAGAGGCACTATCTTAACGATACCGGCAGAAGGAGTACTAACAGAAACATCAATGATTGTATCATCTGCTACCTTTGCCATGCAGGCATATGCATCCTTCGGACCTGCTACGGAATAGGATTCCAATGCACCCCTTATCCTTACCCTGAAGCTGTCATCATCTTCAACATTAGCTCCTCCCGAGCTCACTGTTGTGTTCCGTACCGATACAGCAGACTGAGCCGGGTCAGCAATTTTGTTTATCATTCCTACGCTAATCCAGTTATAATCAGTACCTTTTTCTACCGCTTGCGCTTTTACAGTCGCTGACAGCTGTCTAGCAGGAATTACAAGTTCAGCTGAAGTTAAAAAGAACAAATTACCATCGGTTGTACACCTTGTACCTTTGAGTATCGTAACCGGCACAGTCTGAACAGACGAAAGACTAAATTCCAGAGTAACACTTGAATACTGAGCTGGGATTCTGGTTACATTTCTGAGATTGCCGATGGTATCCAGTACTTCACCGCTTGCACATCTTAATAGATTTTGCACTGCGGAGTCATTAATATAGTCAGAGACAACCGGCAGCAGATTTTGTAACAGCATCCTGCGTTCATCACCGGGATACAGCTCTTCTTCAGTATTAAGATTAAATTTGTTGATCATGCCTTCCAATACTTTATAGGCATCTACATTAATAAAATTTAAATCAGTCAATTTCTATCACCACCTTGCTTTGAGTTTTTTTAACTTCTGATGTTCCTGTATTAATTCTTGATAACACTACCGAAACCACCCCCTTGAATCAGGTTAAAGTATGCCTTTCGTACCTTATTTATGCCGGCAAAGGTATTTGAGCGGTCCATACTAAAAACACCCCTCATATATAGCTCCAAAATCATAAAAAGTTGCATATCAATATGCAACTTTTTCAAAAATTACTTTAAATTTTTTCAATTTTTCTTCAGCTGTCCTTAATGTTCTTAGCACCGTAGACTTGTTAATTCCAAGAGACCGGGCAATTTCAGGCATTTTTTTATTTTCTATATAATACATTTCAATTATCTGTTTCTGTCTGTCAGTCAATGCCAGTTTGATTGCC
>JAEZKZ010000001.1 GCA_023415305.1 Bacillota bacterium | reverse complement strand
GAATCGGGGGCTTCTTCACACACAGTATATATTTAATATAGACTCATTTTATAATAGTTATGCAAATGGATTTTCGTCCTTATAAAGCATGGATTTAGGTTGATTGAAAGCAACATCCTCAACTCCCAGAAGCTTCATCGTTGCAAACAGGACTTTACCTGTGTGCTTGAAGGCAACTCCTCCATGGTGAGGATATCTCTTTGCTATTAATACATGTCTGTAGAACCTGCCCATCTCTTTGATTGCAAATACACCAATTCCACCAAAGGATTTTGGATCAACATCAATAATTTCTCCTTCAGCAACATAGCTTTTCAGCTGACAGTCTGCTGTTCCCTGAAGTCTAAAGAATGTAATTTCTCCAGGCCTGATTGTTCCTTCAAGTGTTCCTCTTGATATATCAGGTTCCTTATCAGGCTCAAGAAGTCTGTGCATTATGAGCTGATATTTCATTGCATGGTTCTTCATCATGCATGAAGGTGTATTTCCGCAGTGGAAGCCCATGAACAGGTCTGTAAGTGAATAGCCCTCAAACAATGCCTTGTTATTATTGTACATATCCTTTGGTACTGAGTTGTTGATGTCAAGAAGTGTTGCAGGCATTTGTGTAGCACAGGTTATTATGTATTCGCTCAGAGCACCGTATATATCTGTTTCACAAGCTACAGGTATTCCCTTCGCAGCCAGTCTTGAATTCACATAGCATGGAACAAAGCCGAACTGTGTTTGGAATGCAGGCCAGCATTTGTTTGCAAATACGACATATTCAGAAGCACCCTTATTTTCTTCTATCCAATCCAATAAAGTAAGCTCGTATTGTGCCAGCTTTGGAAGAATACCAGGATATCCGTTTCCACCTTTTAATTCTTCTTCCATTTCTTTAACTAATGAAGGGATTCTTGAGTCATCCTTGTGCTTGTTATACGCTTCAAAAAGATCAAGCTCGGAATTTTCCATTATCTCGACACCTAAGTCAAACAGTGGCTTGATAGGAGCATTACATGCTACGAAATTAAATGGTCTTGGGCCAAAGCTGAATATCTTTAATTTTGAAAGTCCAAGTAGAATTCTTGCAATATTTTCAAAGTCAGCTATCATATCTGCTACATCCTTGGAATCTCCAACAGGGTATTCAGGGATATATGGATTCAATTTTCTGAGGCCAAGGTTATAAGAAGCATTAAGCATACCGCAATATGCGTCTCCGCGGCCACCCATAAGATTATTTTCGGTTTCTTCAGCTGCTGCCGCAAACATAACAGGTCCGTCAAACTTTTGTGCCAGTATGGTTTCAGGTCCTTCAGGTCCAAAGTTCCCAAGGTATACAACAAGCGCATTAACATCAGCATCTTTTAATTCGTTCAGAGCTTTCAGTACATCACACTCATTCTCAACTACGGTACCAGCTTGAAAGAGTTCGTAACCTTTTTCATTACAGGCCTTAACAATAGCTTTTCTTCTTTCCATGCTCAATTCAGCTGGGAAGCAGTCTCTGCTCACAGCAACAATTCCTAGTTTTACTTTAGGTACATTATTCATTACTATTTAGCCCCCTCATTTTAATTTCTATTAATGTATTTCCCCACAACAGCACTCATGCGTACAAGTCCAAGATAATCATACAACTTCTTTAAATGTTACATAATTTATAACAAATAAACCTTTTAGTCCAAATACTTCCCGCAACTTGTGCATACATCTTAATTATACAGTAATATAGAATTAGTTCAATATTGAAAAATAATTTTACATTATTGTAGTTTAGACAGTTCCCCCCTTAATGTCTATAATAACTATCTCAGGAGGGTTAAAAACTCGTGGTAATCGAGGATTAAAGGATACTCCCCTACTTACTATATGTATCAATGAATTATGTTTATAACTCCCACCTGCATACTTGGGAAACAAGCCCTGATTTGGGGCATAAAGGCCATTTAGAATAAACGGAATTCTTATTTGTCCACCATGAGCATGTCCGGATAATACCAAATCAAAGCTAAACTCTTTATACAATTCTATAAGCTCCGGCCGGTGTGCCAGGAGTATTTTATAATCCGAATTATTTTCAAGCTCCTTAAAAGCAAAATGCATTTCATTTTTTAAATCAAGGTTTGGTTTCTCATAAATGGCAACATCAGGATCATCAATTCCAGCAATAATAATGTTTGTATTCCTGATTTTTATTTGCTCATATTCATTCTCAAGAATTGTAACTCCGTATTTTTTTATTGTGTCTTTAATGCTTTTAATATCGTTGGACCAAAACTCATGATTGCCTGTTACATAGTATATTGGACATAACCCACTCAAGCCTTCCAGAAACATTTTTGTACCCTCAACAGGGGTCTTATCATCTGCTATATCTCCTGCAAGAGCAATAATATCAGGCTTTTGTTGTTTGATTATCGAGATAATCTTTGTTTGATTTTCACCATAAATATGACTATGCAAATCAGTTATTAAAGCTACTCTTACCATTTCATTTGTACTTAATTTATTTGAAACAATACGATATTTATTCACTACAAATCCATTATAAAAAGCGCTGAAAACTAAAATTAAACTTAAAATGATAACAAGAAAAATGTAAATCTTTTTCTTGTTCGCTTTGTTAAGCAGTCCTATTTTTAGTGACAATTGCCCTTTTTTCTTTGAAGTAAGATTCATATTTATGCTCATGCCCAGCATTCACGCGAAACTTCGTGTCTAAAATGGCATGGGCTCGGTACCTCCTCAATTTATTGTATAATTTCTTTTACCCTTTTCTCCACAACTTGATACTAGTAGATACCTAAAATAGTAATCATATATATACAGAAAATCCAAATCAAAACACTCGAAGGCTTGATTTGGATAACTAATTAGTCTCTTTTTTTACGTTTATGGACTTGGTTGTATTATTTTTGCTTCGAATAGAGTTTCAAATGTATTTACAGCTCCTCCATGTTCGACAATTTTACCATCGATAATTTTATCAATGTCAACCCCAGTAAAAACAAGTTTTTTTCCGGTCGGCTTCATATTTAACCATTCGCCTTTATGTGTACCTTCAGTTAAAATTTCCGAAATAACATAGTCTCCGTCACAATATTGGCGAATTACTGTAATTCTTAAATCGGGATAGGTTTTTCTAACATCAATCAGATGTTGCTTCATTCCTTCTATTCCAACCGGGATAATTTCTTCTCCGATTCTAATTGTGCAGTTCTTTGATACATACTTGTCAAACTGGTCTACCATAGCATTCGAAGAAATAACCTCATAGAAATGTTTAATAATATCCTTATTTTCCATAAATCCCTCCTTAATATGTATTTATTCCCACTATAATACAATAAATAGAAACTTAATTCAACATAAATTGGTATGCTATTTTTGCTTTTTCAAAAGTAGTGCCGGTAAAGTCAATGTCTGGGAAAACTGAACCACTTTTAAAACAAACTCACAATAAATATATAAGCAAATTGTTTTTAATTTTTTATCTTTATTGAATGATGATTAATTTGTACCGAGGGGTATAAAAGTCCTTGGACTATCAGAGAACTCTAAAGGAGATACAGACCTTATTATTCTCCTATGCTGCTGTATACAGCTAATGCATCGGTAATATTGAACTGCTCCGAGTAGCTATCTCCTTTTGCGCCAACCGTCACCAAAATATATTCTTGTTTATTCACTTTGGCGAGACTCGCGAGACACAGACCAGCCTCACTAGTAAATCCAGTTTTTCCTCCTACTATTTCACCACCAGTAATGTTGTTATCGTTAAGTTTTTCAAACATGGTGCTATTAAAGGTTATCCCATCAATATGCTTATTTGTAGGTGGTGTGGAGTGACGGGGTGAAGTAAAAATCTCCTGGAATGTATCATTTTTCAAAGCATAGCTTAGAAGAACAGCCAAATCTTTGACTGTTGTGTAGTGATTATCATCGTGAAGTCCGGTCGTATTTTCAAAATGGGTATTTTCTAAACCAATATCTACTGCCTTTTGATTCATCATTTTTACAAAATTCTTCTCTGATCCCGCAATTTTATTAGCAAGCCCAATACAGCACTCTGCACCGCTCGGAAGCATAATTCCGTATAACAAATCAATTGCCCTGACCTGCTCACCCGGTTGGAAACCTGCCATAGATGCACCTACTTCGTATAGACCTTTAAACATAGAATTTGTAAGTTTTATTTCACCTTTCAAATCATGTAAATTTTCTATTGCAACAATTGCTGTCATCATTTTAGTCAATGAAGCAGGATAGATTTTTTCTTCACTATTTTTCTGCATCAGGATGGCATGATCTTTTAAACGTACCAGAATCGCATTAGAACTGTTCAACTTGTCCAAAGCTGTGAGAGCAGAGGAATCGTTTTCTACCTTATATAGGGAAACCGGTGTTTTTCTAGCTTCAGAAGAATCGGTTCTTGGATTAAAAGAAAAATTTGACAAGGATTTATCCACATATTCTTTCTTAAATAATTGTAGGTCCCCTGAAGTTATGATGAATTTGCAGACAAAAGAAGCGAAGACAACCATCAATAGAAGTTCTATAAATATTCGTAGGCCTGACTTTTTCTTTTTTACTTTTCTTACCATGTAAAGCAACTCCTTATTCTGTACTGATAATATTAAAACACGGAATAAGAAGCTATGTTAGAATTATATCTTATGATCTTCTTAAGATTCCCTTATAATGGAATAATTACAGTAAATGTAGTATTTTTATACTCTTAACAGAATAAGGTTGTGAGAAACCGGTTTCCATTATTACAAATACATGATAACATGTATTATATTTCCGATATCTGAAATATAATACAGAGGGAGGGATGGCAAATGGAGTATATAACTGCTACAGAATTATCAAAAAAATGGGGCGTTTCCAGTCGTATGGTTGCCTATTATTGTGAAACGGGAAAAATTGACGGTTCCATAAAGAAAGGAAAGCTTTGGTTAATTCCTGACAATGCGAAAAAACCTGCTGATAAAAGGCGTTCAAAAGATAAGCTTATCCTCTTGAATAATCAGAATTTGCAAACGGATTTTGAAGAAATCAATAAAATTGATACGGACAATTATTCTGCTGTTTATCGAGCCAATGATTTATATAGAAATCTTGGCCTGACAAGAGAAACGTTACGTTATTATGAAGAAATCGGCTTAATCTCTCCAGAGAGAAACCCAAGCAGTCAATACCGGGAATTTTCCTTTCAGGATATTTCACACCTTATGGCAATTGATTTTTATAGAAAGCGTGGATTTACTGCAATTGAAATCAGAGATCTTATGAAGTCAGGTAAGCAGTCAGAAAGTCTGCATTGTCTGAACAGAAAAATAGCAGACTTGCAGGAAGGCATTGAGATACAAAACCGAATGCTAAGGCATCTAAATGCTACAAAGGAATTCTACGAGTACGTCATAAACGAAAAAGGCAATTTTGCGATAAAGCAAATTCCTCTTTTTTTAGTTCAGGAATCATTTGATGCAGTATCGTCCTTAAAAGAGTATCAAAAGAATGTAGTGAAATACCTGAATTTGCGTGAGGAAGATATTTTATCCAATCTTGTTCGAGTCGTTACATTTAATTCTTCCGGCTACAAAGGGAGTGGAATGTGCATTGTAAAGCCTGCTACAAGAATCGAGCAGCAGACTGGCCAGGTATATTTGGAAAGTGGAAAGTGTTTATATACTGCATTTGATGCAAATAACCATGATGATTCTATTATGGAGAATATGTTTCTTTCGTGCCACGAATGGTCTAGAAAACATCAGGTGGAATTTAAAGGCGTGGTATACATTTTCATTCGCTTTGTAGATTTATCTGAACAAACGGAGCGTAATTTTTATGAGGTGTGGATTCCTCTGAAAGAAAAATAAAACTAAAAGCTACTTGACTTGAGGGTTTGCCCCACCCTTACACTTAGAACTGGAAATGTTCTGTATGAAAGGATGGGGAAAAATGATACAAGAAAAGTATTTAGGCAAGGATTTTGCGCTATTAATTGCAGGCCAGATTGTTTCATTATTTGGCAATGCAATCCTACGCTTCTCCTTGCCTTTATATTTGCTTCGCTTAACAGGGTCATCTGTCTTGTTTGGTATCGTCACAGCCTGCTCGTTTCTTCCGATGATTGTATTATCTATTCTGGGCGGAGTTATGGCAGACAGGATAAATAAACGAAATATTATGGTCGGGCTTGATTTTATAACGACAATAATCGTAACGGCTTGTTACCTTCTTTTGGATAAAGTCCCTGTTATCCCTTTGCTCATGGTTGTTCTAATGCTGCTGTATGGAATTGCAGGCATGGAACAGCCTACAGTACAAGCGAGCGTTCCGGCATTGGTAAGAAAAGAAGGAGTTCTAAAGGCAAATGCAATTGTTACTCAGGTCGGTTCACTGGCCAACTTTATTGGTCCGATTTTGGGTGGTATGCTTTTTGGAGTAGGCGGTATCTTACCAATCTTGGAAATTAGCTCCGTTTGTTTCTTCTTAGCTACCGTAATGGAATTATTCCTTGTAATTCCGTATGAAAAGACAACCAAATCGCAACGGGTATTGCGTACTGTTAAAAGTGATTTGTTGGAAAGCTGGCAGTTTATTCGATTAGAAAAGCCTGTCTTTCTTCATGTCTGCGCAATAATTACAGTATTGAATATGACTCTGTCCGCTATGCTGACCATTGGGATTCCGGTGCTTCTAATAGATGTTTTGGAAGTAACCGACCAGATGCTGGGAATTACACAAGGGATGCTTGCCGCCGGAGGCTTAACCGGAGGACTATTGCTGTTCATTTTTGGTAAAGTGATGAATGTAGAAAGAGCTTTTGTCTTACTGTTTCTATGTTCAGGATGTACCCTAATTATAGGCATTACCATGTTAGTCTGTAAAAGTGTAATGCCGGCTTATCTACTACTGTCGTCCATGAGCTTTTTGGTGACAGTATTTTCAACAACATTTAGTATTCAGATGCTGGCACTGGTTCAGACAGAGACACCGAAGCATTTAGTAGGTAAGGTAATCGCCAGTATCATTGCGCTTATTATGTGCGCACAGCCAATCGGGCAATTGATCTATGGTATGCTGTTTGAACTATTTTCGAAAGATACATGGAGTATTTTATTAGGAACTACTGTGATATCGTTTTCTGTATCGATATACTCTATAAAAGTTTTTATGAATCTAAAAGGAGATTAATATAATGGACAAAGTTATTTCTCATGCTTCGAGTGATTTTAAGAAAATACGGCGGTTTCTATTTTATACCTTTACTATTGCGTGGAGTGCGGAATTTTTATTGATTGCTGCCTATCATTTCAAGCTACTGTCCGGTGGCTTGGGTCAGTTTTTTCATTTCGCAGTTATTGGTTTCGGTGCGGGAATGGCTCCTGCCTATGCAGCGTTTATTACTGCGAAAAAATATCAGGAAATCACGGTACGGGAATTTTGTAAGCAAATATTTTTCACTCAGGCTTTGAGGCAAACTGCATTTTTTACAGCAGCTTTCTCCCTTATACAATTTATAGTTTGCAGCATGCAGGAAACGTATTTAGGAAATTCGTGGTATTTGTTCATTCTGTTTATCCCTTTAATGATTTTTGGAGGAGGGTTAGAAGAAATCGGCTGGCGTGGTCTTTTGCAGCCGTTGTTAGAAAAAAAGCTTCCATTCTTTATTGCAGCAATCCTCGAAAGTGTTATCTGGAGCCTCTGGCATTTACCTTTATGGTTTGTGCAGAACACAACACAAGCATCTATGGATTTTACAGCTTTTACACTATATTGTATAACGCTAGGCTGCACCTTGGCAGCAGTACATAGGCTGACTAAAAGCATTTGGGCAAGCGTGTTGATACACGCCTGGGGAAATACTGTACTTGGAGGAATGTACACAATTAGTACCCTAATCAATTTTCCCAGCAAAAAAACAATTGCCATATACACACTTCAATTAATTCTAATCGCTGTGATTATAAGAATTTTTGATCCAAAGGATAAGCGAAGGACATCATCGGAGGCGTAGTAGCTTATTAGTAAAATAATAATTTCAAGAAGTAACAATACAAGCTTATTAGAAGCATGTTGCTTGTGGTTATAATTTATTAGTAGTTTTACAATCTGATAAATGAATCGAATGTTTAAATTCAGAGTTGCTGCCAGTTGTCCAAAATTCACGATGAATTCTCAGCATGCCTTCATTCTCTATTGGTCCATTTATAATTATACCTGAATCATCAATTTCAGCAATTTTATGAGATGACATGAACTTTCCCCACCCGCGTATGCCTGCAACTTGTTCTTGAGACACAAAGTAGGATTCTTTTCGAATCCCAGACCATATACAAGCACCAATACACATTGGACACGGTTCATTTGATGATATTAGATGTGCTTTTAATAGAATCTCAGATCCATAATTCTTAATTGCTAATTGAATTGCTGACATTTCGGCATGTTCGAGTGGATTACTTGATGTTCGAGATTTATTATGGCTAGATGAGATCACTTTATCATCGACAATTATTACTGCTGCAAAGGGAGGGTTGCCAGTGGAGATTGCTTCTTGCTGAAGTTTAAGAATAATTGAAATTATCTCGTTTGATACCATTTTATTGAAAACCTCCTAAAGTTTATTTAACTATTGGTAACTTCTGAACTCTGTGTCACAGGAAATTCACATAACGTCTCGTAATGGTCGACGCCGCTGAGAGACGGCTTCTTTCAGTACTCGTACTGAACAGCTTGATTATTGGGCATTATTTACTTTAATGATATTGTAAAGGAGATGACCTTTCCCTGATAAATTAGACACAAAGAGTGGCGTGATTTATACCAGCCATTCGGTGTGTCCATCAAATCGAGGGAGGGTCAGTGATAGAAAATTTTAGCATTAAGTATACAAGCATCTTGCTATACATGATATTGTGGTATGCCTGCTTCATGTTTCAATAAATACTCATGTTCTTCTCTTATAAGTTTTTTTATTTCACTTATATCATCTGCTGTTATGTTTGGTATCTCTAGTGCAACAGCGCCGCAATGTGATCTGCTTTCACCATCAGGAAACTCGTATGTATAAACTTGAGTCTCGGCTTCGCCACCGCAGTATTTACAGCCATTGTCTAGGCAAAGAGCTTTTCGGAAATTATCTCTATCTACAGCCATACTCACAATATTAGTGAATCTCTGTGAATATCCCCTGCAAGCCGAAAATCTCAAAGCGAAAAAAGGAGATTTGTCTTTCTTTATTCCTATACCTGTTTTCGCCATCTGCTTATTGTGCAGATCATGTTTAAAAATTATGTATGACCTTTGTTTTTGCGGATTATAACCCAGTTCAGATAAATACATTATAATTTCTTGATATAACGGCTTGATTTGATCTCGAACCACTGATAAAAACGAATTAATCAATTCTTCTTGTCTTTTTGTTTTCATTTGAATTAACACTCCTTATCTTAATTCATGAAATAATATTATACGTATATACCATAAAAACTAATCTAATACTTTTGAAAAAAGACATTAGCAGCATAATTCCAGGTATCATTACTAAAATAATTTCCTGTTTCATTTTTATTTCTAGCTATGCTTTCAGCCAATTGTTGACTTAACCACTCTATCTCCCATATTTATATACGTAATGTTTTATAGTATTAAAGTATTATTTGCTTAAAAATGTAAGAACAACTGCATATCTTTGCTCAACATCTATTTCAACTGGTTACTCCCAATTCCTTCTAAAGTCAAATTACAAATTCCGTCAAGTACCAACTCGTTGCCATCAATGCTGCAACTGGTAAATATGTAACACCATTTGATGTAAAGGATTCAATTGCTTCGCCATTAGCATCCTTAGGTTGTGTAAGGACTCCACCTACATCAGTAAAAAAACCCTAAGCTTGTCCTTGTTTATCATTCAATATCCTCAAAGTTATTTTATTTCTTTATTTCTTCCAGTTAACTTTATTTGTTGAATAAATTAAAATATGGGGGTAAAATACTTCCATGAACCTCCCTCTTTAATTAATAAGCTATATTGATACCTTTCTACATTTTCTGAACCATTAGTCCTCTGCATTTTTGTATTCACTACAACGAATTTAGGTTCACCATTGATATTTCCGCACATAATAATTTCGGAATCTAATACAACTTCTCCATATTCAAGTTCTCTCAGCAAATAATAATATTCCTTATCGAAATCGAACAAACTTAGTAAAGGACTATTATCAGAGATTCCGATTTTTTTAGCAGCCTCTTTATCATTAATCTTATTATTCAGGAAATTACCCAATATGTTTTTAATCAATGTTTTTACTGTATTATCTTCTGAGATGGAGCCCAGCGTGTTGGTTTTATAAAAAGTAGCCCCTTCAAACATACTAACTTCAAAAAATTCTGCTCCGTCTAAAAAGGTATCGTCCATAAAGATTTTTATTTCAGATATTAACCCCTTATAGTCATCTCTCCCCCTCAACTGATAAAACCTTTCGTCTTTGTATATTCTTTTCCTGTATGCCCTGTCATAATAAATTGACTGCTTAAGACACTTGATAGCATCATCATATTTAGCTTGAGCACAATAGCCAAGAGCTTTGTAATAGTTACTTAACTCATTATCATTATACTTACTTTCAAATACGTTCATCTCATTTACCAATTGCTCATATCTTTTCATCTTATAAAGCAACTCTGTTTTTTTACCGACAACTCTTTCATAATCACTTTGTACAGCTATCAGTTCAAGTGCTTTACTATACTCTGCAACTGCCTCATCATATTTTTGTTCATATGAAAGTTCATCTCCTAACTTTTCCATACATAACAGGACATTCTCCAAATCTTTTTGAAAAGCTTCATAGAACGGGTTAATTTTTATGGCTTTCTTGTATTCTAGAGCAGCTTCCTTATACTTATTTAACTTTAAAAGTGCATTGCCTTTGTCTTCAATAATAAGTTCAGCTTCCGAATTCAATTTTAATGCATTATCAAATTCGACGATTGCCTCATTATATTTTTGAAATCTATACAGGCATTGACCTTTTCGCCAAAAATATCTTACTTCATTTGGTTCCATTTCTATAGCTTTATCGTAGCAATCCAATGCTTCCTGATACCTACCTAACTCCATCAAAGAATAGCCTTTGTTGAAATAACAAGCCGCAATCGAAGGGTTTATCAAAATACATTCATCATATCCTTTTACTGCTTCTTCGTATTCACCTTTGTATAGGTTTAAAAAAGCAATACAAGCTTTAACATCAAATGTTCCAAGTTTAATTTTATCTGCTTGATTAATATTGTTCAGAGCTTCATCAAATTTACCTATTACACTTAAAGCATATGCTTTACTTAAATATAAGTCGAAACTTTCAGAATTTAAACGGAGCCCCTTATCAAAATATTCTAAAGCTGTATCAAAATCTTCTAATTCATGCCATGTCCATCCTATATATTTATACGTTTCTGAATTTGGTTCGATGAGCTCAGCCATTTCAAAGTAATCAAGGGCATCAAAATATCCATTTGGGGTTGGAGAGTCATAATATTCAAACCCCTTGTCAGTCAGAGTATCTATTAGTTTCTCTGAAAGTGAAGTAACCTTATGGTCGGTACTTTCAAACAGACTCTTCATAGCAGCAATAATGAGATAATCAGCTTGGTAGTCGAAAAACTCCTTAATATCGCTTATTATAATGAGGTTTTGATTTAAGTATATCTGTTTACCCAAAAGAGCAAATGTATTAAGCGGAGCAAATACTTTATTATCCTTTAATACAGCCGGGAACTCAGTAACTTTATCCTTACCATTTACCTTAATAGTTTTTTCCCCTAATTTGATTATTAATTTATTAGACCTGTAGTTTATGTAAGCAGTAGATTCTTTTTGATCAAACTTATAGCTTCCACCAATACCTTTTGAAATTTCCTCCAATGGTACATACACTACTTCATTTTTACCAGACGTGATTGTATATGGCTTAGGTATGGAATGCTCTATATAATTATTTTCAACATACATTTGAGAAGATCCGACGAAAAGAGCTACTGCATTTCCTAGTTTATCGATAATATGACTGTTGGAATTAAGGGATACCTGTTTTATTGGATCTTGTTGCCCTTTAGTACCATAATAAATGGCACCTGACTCACCAACTCCTATTGCTATCTTCTGATATTTCGAGTATCCGAATATCTTGTTTCGAGAGACAACGTGCTCAGGATCAATATTGATTTCTGCACTTGTATTAACATCTAACTTATCAGCTTGTAATATCCATATATCACCATTTTCAGAAGTTAATACTTTGCCACTTTGAGTAACTGCCTTAAAACTTTTTCCGTCATAATTTATTGAATAAAAATCCTCTTCGTAACCACAGTACACTTTTTCCCATGAAATGCCGTCCAAGGATTTTAAAATAAGACCACGCTCCCCAACAGCAATAAACAAAGAACCATTGTTTGTTATACCTATAATGTCCCTCCCTGTAAAATAATTATCTAACTTTTGCCAACTATAATTATCAAAGTCTGATTTTGCATATATAATATTGAAACCTAGAAAAGTGAAAAAGAATAAAAAACAAGCTACGACTGTAAGTTTTTTCATAAATAATTCATCCTACTTTCCTCAAAATATTTTAATCTTTAAAAGATAGTTAAGACTAACTACGTTTATATTAAATCTTAAACACTCAATTAATAAGCGATTAAACTCGGATGTATCTCAAATGTTATTAAATAATTTCAATTTTTAGCTCTTGTTCCTTATAATCAGAATCTAATTCAATAGCTTTTTCAAGCATTCTATAGCTTCATATTTATCGTTTAAAACGCTTAATGCAGCACTTTTATCGTAGTACGAAAGCGTACTACGGATTCAATTCAATGACTTTATCAAAACATTCAATTGCTTTATTATTCTCTTCTTGTAATAAAAATACAATAACTTTAGACATAAGTGCATCTGTATTTGCTGAATTTAACTCTATAGCCATATATAAACAGTATAAAGCTTTTTTGTAAAAATGAAGTTATATATTTAAGTAAGACGTCAGTTCATGTTTTACTTGAAGACTATAATAGTATAGCTTCTTTTTAAAATCGGCGTTGATATTAATCTACCCCAACTCTATTCCATATTACAACAAACTTTGTAATTAATTCAACAATAATATTCAAATAATTGCAACTATCAATAAATAACTCTCTTAATAATTAATATAATGCCAATATTGATTAATACCATTTTATCTTGCCTTCTAATTTACATAAAACAGTCAGGACCACCCGCTAAGCGGGTGGTCCTGACTAGCATTTTAAGAATATTTATATTTTATTCGATTCTAGAATTAAATCAAATTTACTTGATTTAATTCATACTGTTAAGAATTATTTCCCAGCTATTTTTAGTTAAATACACTTATTTCAAGCTTTCCGGGGTTCACAATATAAGAAGTTATTACCCGCACTTACTATAACCACAGTTCCTGCAAATAACGCAGCCACCTTCATGTTCTACTGTCTTTCCGCATTCAGGGCATGCGCCTCCCAGGTTAATCTCATCTATCTCCATTTCAGGATTTGCCCCCCCCTCTTTCAACGTACAATCATAAAAATCTGAGGCGCAGGCAGTTTCTCCTCTGCCCGATGAGTTTGGTCGCTGAACAACACTGTATTCCTGGGTAGTAAAATTATTGTTACCATCTTCGTCTTTACCGCTCTGAATTTTTGCGACGTTTTCAATAAGCCTTCCGATAGCATCCGGACAGGAAAGAACCTTAAGCCCCTTTTGACGAATAGTTGAAGGGCATCTTATTCCCTTTAGCTGTTCAACTATGGATTTAACATCCATGCCTGAACGCAGTGCTACTGAGACAAGCCTGCTGGTTGCTTCAGACTGAGAAGGGCATCCTCCGGCACGACCTGTATTTGTAAACACTTCACAAATTCCGTTTTCATCGTAATTTACAGTAATATAAAGATTACCGCAGCCTATTTTAACCTTTTCCGTAAAGCCTGTAGTTATATCCGGTCTTGGCCTTGGTTCAATTCCTGATATTCTTTTTGATATATCATTACAGGAATCACAATATATATTATCTCCGGCGGGTAGCGGTTCATTTTTTGGTTCTTCCTTCCCCTGTACCTTTCCAATGTTAAGTACCTGCATATCACGGCTTCCATCCCTATAGATGGTAACACCCTTACACTGGGCTTTATAAGCCAGCGTAAATACTTCTCTAACATCGTCTGTAGATGCGTCATGACTTAAGTTAACAGTCTTAGATACAGCATTGTCTGTATGTCTCTGAAAAGCTGCCTGCATTTTCACATGCCATTCCGGCCCAACATCATGGGCAGTTACAAAAATATCACGAATTTTCTTCGGTATCTCTTCAATATCCTTAATAGTACCCGACTTTGCAATCTTTTTCATCAATTCTTCAGAATAGAAATTTCCTTTGATTGCAGCATCCTTAAATACTGGATTAACCTCAATAAGTTCATTATTATCCATAACATTTCTTATATAAGAAATAGCAAATAGAGGTTCAATTCCGCTTGACACTCCGGCTATTAAGCTAAGAGTACCTGTAGGAGCTATAGTTGTTGTAGTGGAGTTTCTAATTTTTATTCCTTTCTTTACAAATATGCTATCATCATAATAAGGAAATACTCCCTTTTGTTCGGCTAATTCCTGAGAAGCTTTCTGAGCGTTGTCCCGAATAAAACTCATTACTTTGTCAGCAAAATCTATTGCCTGCTGAGAGTTATATGGAATCCTCATCGCGCACAAAATATCGGCCCAACCCATAATACCAAGCCCAATTTTTCTTGTCCCCCTGGTCATTTGATCAATTTCAGGCAGCGGATATTTGTTCATTTCAATTACATTATCTAAAAAGTGAACCGCTTTCCTTACAGTCACAGCTAATTTATCAAAATCCAAAGAGTTTTTTTCCTCATTGAGCATATTATACAAATTAATAGAACCAAGGTTGCAGGCCTCATATGGTAGCAACGGTTGCTCTCCACAGGGATTTGTACTCTCAAATTCCCCCAGCTTTGGTGTAACATTGTCCCTATTTAACCTGTCGAGAAAAATAATGCCGGGCTCACCATTTTTCCAAGCCATCTCAACTATTATATCGAAAACTTTTTTAGCATTAAGTTTACCAACAGGTTTTTTGGTTTTTGGATCAATAAGTTCATATTCAAGATTATATTCAACTGCTTTCATAAAGTCTTCTGTAATACCGACACTGATATTAAAATTCGTGATCTCTGTATTATCTTTTTTACATGAAATAAACTCCATAATGTCAGGGTGATCCACTCTAAGAATACCCATATTCGCACCACGTCGGGTCCCGCCCTGTTTAACAGCTTCTGTAGCAGCGTTAAAAACCTTCATAAAACTTATTGGACCGCTGGCAACGCCCCCTGTAGAATTCACAGACGAACCCTTTGGACGTAGCCTCGAAAAACTAAAGCCAGTTCCTCCACCGCTTTTATGTATTAAGGCTGCATTTTTAATAGCTTCAAAAATGCCCTCCATTGTATCTTCAACTGGTAATACAAAGCAGGCACTAAGCTGCCCTAATGGCCTTCCGGCATTCATTAATGTAGGTGAGTTTGGTAAAAACTCAAGGTCCGCCATCATATCAAAAAACTGTTTCTCTATTTTATCAAGGCCGGCCTTATCGGTATAGTCCTTATCTGCAGCTGCAATTGCTTTGGCTACACGTCTAAACATACCTTCAACATTCTCAATAAGGTTGCCGTTTTCATCTTTTTCCAGATATCTTTTTTCTAAAACTGTTATTGCATTTTCAGAAAGCTTCATTCAAAATCCTCCCTCAAATCTATATTTAGTATTCCACTTCACTCACTGGCACAATATATTGTATCACGCAATGGACAACATTTCAATAATCAGATAATATATTTTGTTTAGTAAATAAGACCTATACATTACTATTTCACTTATTTTAATAAATAAAACCTGGTTCTACTTATATATTCAAATAATTTTAAGCTTTTAGAAAACAAAAAACGGGATCGCTCTCTTAACAGCAATCCCGTTCAATTAATAACCTGTCAGTTATTCCAATACAATTATAAATTACTTTTTAGGATTAAAATATGCTTCCTGATACTTATTACTAGGATCCCACAAAATCCATTCTTCGTAGCCCGCATCATAAACCGCCTTAATCTGCTCCTTGATCTGCTGTGGCCCGTAATTCATATAATACCCGTTAGGTAGGTATTTCGCTGTAAATGCCTGCAAATAAGGCCTTACCTTTGCCTTATAACCAGGTGTTTCAGCAATTTTGGATTTAGTAGATAGAAGTGCATTATACATAACATTATATGGTTCTAAATCTGGCTTTGTAAATATTACTCCATTAATCTTCTGACCTACTCCATTAGCCATGATACCTTTTTTTGCATTATTAGCATAATGTGAAGGATAAATCATTGGACTTATGCAATAAATATCCTTACCAACCTCTGTTATCCTTTGTCCAATGCTTTCACCATCAGGTTTACTTTCAACAATTATTGCAAATACGTCAGCAGATACCGGAACACCGGCTTCTTCGTGCAACACTTTATTTGCCTTGGCCAGGAAGCCGTTAATAGCCTCTGCCTTTTCAGGTACATTTGTTCCGTAGTTGAAATCTGATTTTCTTCCAGTAGGAAATCTTACGTAATCAAACTGTATTTCATCAAAACCTTTTGCTATAGCTTCCTTTGCTATATCAATGTTATAATCCCAAACTTCTTCATTGTATGGATTGGTCCAAGGCGTTTTACCATTTTCCAACCAGAGAGATCCTGCAGAATTCTTTATCGCAAGGTCAGCTCTATTTTTAGCAAGGGTAGGATCTTTGAAGGTAACAATTCGGCCGATAACATATATTCCATTTTCGTGGAACTTCTTAATTAGTTTGTCTGGATCATAGTATTTAATCTGTTTCCCATACTTTTTAACAGCTTCTAGATCTGATTCATAATTCAGAGCGCCATCTTCCTTAATGTCTACTACAACAGTATTCAGCTCTGTCTTATTTGCTAAATCGATTATTTTATTGACTCTGTCGGTTGATCCTGCGGAAGGTCCTGTTAAATAAACAGCTTTTACCTTAACCTCCTCTATACTTGGAGAAAGCTGAAGTCCATTGGCCGACTGGGGCTTTTTCTCTTCACTTGTGTCTGAGGAGGGTTTAGAAGAAGTATTCTCAGCAGTGGAAGGAGCAGTTTGTTCAGTTGTTTGAGTGGCTGGTGTCTGACTATCACTTGCCGGACTTTGTTGTGCTGTTTCAGATGAGTTCGCACTTATTTCGCTTACTTTTTTCCCGTCATTGTTTCCGTTAAATGCCGTACATGAAGTAAGCATCAAAACAACTAATAAAATTGATAATACATAGGTGATTTTCATTTTCTTTTTCATAAGTACCTCATCCCAAGAATTATTTTTCGTTTGTAAATAGTATGACTGATTAGTACAGATTTTATATGTACAGGTCAATATTTATATACATAGAGATTATACATAATAGAAGAGAAAAAATCAAATTCAATTACATATAAAGGCTAATTTAACTATTTTTATTACAAAGGTTTCGCATTACCTCAATATTCATTATAGAACTCAACAAAAAAGAGTAGATCCTTAATAGAATCTACTCTTTGGCTCCTCAAGTAGGACTTGAACCTACGACCCTGCGGTTAACAGCCGCATGCTCTACCGACTGAGCTATTGAGGAATATAAATCTGGCAGAGACTTACTTTCCCGGGCCGTTTCCAGCCAAGTA
>JAEZKZ010000072.1 GCA_023415305.1 Bacillota bacterium | reverse complement strand
TGCGTGTATACTATGAGTTAACAAAGGTGCAAAATAAAAATGGATTCCATTTTCGCAAATCTGTACACCCTTCACAGTATTCAAAATCATGTAGACATTTTTTCAGCTTGTTCCCCAATAACTTATTGGATATTTGCGAATTAGCTGAGGTAGATCGTTTAAATGAAATTGCAATGAGGTTTGAAGAGTTAATAAAGAACTCTGAAAATGGTGAGAGGCAAATACTTGACTTTATTAAAAATGAAAAAGCATTTTTCATTGTTGGTTCGATTATGAAAAAATACTATTCCTTTGGTCATCACGATGCTTATTTGTTTAGTGAATTTCCATTAGGTACATTATATCAAGCAGATTTTCTGCTCGCAGGGAAAGGCTCAGGTGGTTTTCAGTTCATCTTCATCGAGTTTGAAACACCAAAATCTACGGCCTATCGACAAGATGGGATTCTCGGGGAAGGTACGAATAAGGGCTTAAGGCAAGTTGAGGATTGGGATGCTTTCATTGATGCGAATTACATTACGCTAAAGCAGGAATTCGATAAAGCAAAGTCGTATCAAGAACCACTACCTGATGAGTTTATTAGTCTTGATAAATCCAGGATTCATTACGTTGTTGTGAGTGGTCGGCGTGATCAATACACTAAGCTTACATATCGGATACGAAGGAAAATGTTGTCGGAAAGAGATATTAATCTTTTGCATTATGATAACATTATTGAAAGCAGTCACTATGTTATAGGTAAGAACACTTATTAAGGACTTACACGAATCAGGCCATCCAAATGGGTGGCTTTTTTTGTGGGAGAAAGGAGCTGAGAATGATTTGGGAATACTGGACAATCTGAATAATGCCCTGCAAACGTGGAACGACAAATTAGCAGAAATATGGGGGTTGTTGACCACTTCCCCCGAGAGCTTCAGAGGCGGTAGTATATGGAGCGTCATGGTGGACATTAACGGCGCGCTGCAAGCCATTGGCTACGCGCTGCTGGTGCTGTTCTTTGTGGTGGGCATGGTTAGATCAACGGTAAATCTACAGGAAATCAAGCGACCGGAAGTCGCACTGCGGTTGTTTATCCGCTTTGCGCTGGCGAAAGCAGCCGTGACGTGGGGCATGACGCTGATCACAAGCATTTTCTCCATCTGTCAGGGCATTATTACAACGGCAGCGAACAGCGCTGGGGCTGTTACGGAAACGGCGCTTCCGCAGGAGATGATTGACGCTGTGAATAGTCTGGGGTTTTTTGAAAGCATACCGGTCTGGGCAGTCAGCCTGATAGGTTCGCTGTTCATCATTGTGCTGTCATTTATCATGCTCATGACCGTATACGGGAGATTTTTTAAATTGTATATCTACGCTGCGATTGCGCCGATTCCGCTTTCGACATTCGCAGGGGAGGGAATGTCGTCAACAGGCAAAGCCTTTTTAAAAAGCTATGCGGGTGTGTGCATGGAAGGTGCGATCATTGTGCTGGCCTGCGTGATATTCTCCGTGTTCGCGTCCAGCCCGCCTACGGTTCCCGTGGACGCGAGCGCGACAACCATCGTTTGGTCATATTTGGGGGAGCTGATCTTCAATTTGCTTGTGTTGGTAGGAACGGTGAAAATGGCGGATAGACTGACGAAGGAGATTTTGGGGATAAATTAGTTATCTTTTGTCCTTGTCTTTGGCATAACGGATGAAATCTTTAATTTCCCTGACGGCTTGGGTTGACAGCTTGGGGCTGATTCTCACGATTGTGGCATCATCCTTATACGGATAAGGCTCATCGGTCATGCCCAGTAAGTAATCTATACTGACGTTGAGCTTTTTAGCCAGTTTGACTTTCATGTCATCATCGGGCGTGGTCTTATCATTCTCATATGATGATATCGAGAACTTAGAGATACCAAGGCTATCAGCCAGTTCTTGCTGAGTGTACCCCATATCTTTTCGAAGTTCCGATAGTCTTTCGCCTATCATAGCATCACCTCTTATACGTTTTAGTTTTCACTATAAATCAATCATATATTAAAAGAATCCGCTACTGTCCAAAGTTGACAGTATACACGATATATCATAAATTTATTGGGAGTTATTAAAACATATAAGGAGGAGTGGTTAATGCTAATTAATCAATTGTCATGCTGTATTACCGGACATAGGGAGATGAAGTTGCCGTATCAATATGGGACAGAAAAGTACAACCAGCTCAAGGAAGCATTGAAGACTGAAATCAAAGGCTTGATGTGGCAGGGCGTCGCACATTGGTACGCCGGTTGTCAAAACGGTATCGACAACCTCTCTGCAATGATCGTCCTTGAGCTGGCGACAGAATTAAGCTCAACTGCTTATTTACATCTGGTTCAGCCATATGAAGGCATGGAAAATGAGTTTAACCAAAGACAGAGGCAAGAGTTTGAGATGATCAAGGCCAAGGCAAAAAGTATTCAGGTATTGCATCAGACGAAAACGTCCGACTGTTACCGTGAGCGGAATCAATACATGGTAGACCAAAGCGACTTTTTGATTGCCGTTCTCGATAAAAGGCATATGGCATCGGGGACGGTAATGACGATCAACATGGCGAAGCGAAAAAGCATGGAGATTCAGATTATTGATCCACTCACATATGAGGTGGAAAGGATACCCGCTAAAATCCCGCCCAAGTTGATAACAGAATAAGGAGCCGATCATGGGCGCTTGCATTACGCGGGCGCTTTATTTTTTTACAAGGAGGATGTTTATGGAAGTCAAAGTGCCAAAGGAGGTACGCAAATACCATGAGAGCATCGTTTTTGGCCTGAGTATGCGCCAGTTTATCTGCTCCGCCGTGGCCGTGGGGATCGCTGTCCTCGCCTACTTCGGGTTGCGCCAATACTTGGGGAACGAGGGCGTGTCGTGGGTGTGCATATTTGTGGCGCTGCCCGTAGCGCTCATAGGTTTCGTGACATATCACGAAATGACGTTGGAGCATTTTGTATGGGCATGGCTCAAAACGGAATTCCTCATGCAAAAGCACCTGTATTTTAAAGCGGATAACTACATGTATATGGCGTATGAGGAACTTAAATCAGAAAAAACCATGATGAAAAAAAGAGGTGAAAAAACATGTTGAGTACATTGCGAAAGGTACAACACGCGGAGCGCGAGAGCTTCCGAGTTTCCCAGAGCGTCCAGCAGGCCATTCCCATCAACAAGGTGTATGAGGATGGCATTTTTCGTATGGGACGCAATTTCTCAAAAACCATGCGGTTTTCGGATATCAACTACCGTGTGGCTTCCAAAGACGACCAGATGACCATGTTCATGAAATACTGTGATCTCATCAACGCAATCGACAGCGAAGCAGTCACCAAGATCACGATCAACAACAGACGGCTGAATCGTAGGGATTTCAAAACGAGAATACTCTTGCCAGGTGAAGACGATGGGCTGGCAGTCTATCGCGACGAGTACAATGATATGC
>JAEZKZ010000049.1 GCA_023415305.1 Bacillota bacterium | reverse complement strand
GTGTACACAGGATAGGCTTTGATTCCCTTCTGTTTATATGTATTTACGTCTCTTACTGCTTCATTATAAGTATTATATGTCTTTTTTAGCTTCAGATGATATGGCCCTACTGTTGGATTTCCGTTTTCAGCAACGGCTGAAAGTCTTGCTCCGCTTCCGGTAAAGTAGCTGTCCTTAATTATATTAATACTTTGACCCTGGATTGAGTTATATATTGGGATATCCGAGTTTGCAGACGAATCATAAGCAATAAATGCAACACCTTTATCTGCACTGATAATCATCTGACTCTGAGCTTTTGATCCATAATACAAGCCTATTTTTACAGTAGGATTTACTGCAGCATAAACATTAAAACTATTGATACCTGAAAACATTGTAATAATTAATACCATGCTTATAAATAAGCAAAATTTCTTCATTAGTAACAAACTCCTTGTAGTTTCGTCATTTTTCTTAGCTTGTTTCGACATAGAATATTATACATCCTGCCTGTAAAAAAAAATGTAACAGAATTGAAATATCAGGCATATAATATAGATACATAGAATGGATACACAATTACACTGATTTGTAACCAATTCATAGTAAAAGTATTTGACACAATTATTTACCAATGATATGATAGAAAAAATAAATATAGCTTGAGATAGAGGTGCGTATTTAATTAGTATCTGCAATGAAGATTTTTGGGGTCTCATGATTTGCAGAGAAAGGGAAAAACGCCGAAGGTAAATACTTCCCAATAAAATGTATTACCTGGTTTTAAGGTTAAGAGCCTTGAGACTGTCATCATAATGATGTGGTGGAGCGCTATCTGTTTATTATAATTTTTCCGGTTATAATTTAGAAAACAGACGTTGGCTTACGCCAACGTTTTTTACATTTTAGAGAAAGTATTACAATTAAAACTTTTGATTAATGCATATGCTTTGTTTCAATTGTATAATAAAGAATAGCAGTGTGTTAATATCACTCAAATGGAGGTTATTATGAGAAAACCAATTTTTACAGGATCAGGCGTTGCAATTGTTACTCCGTTTACAAATGACGGTACAGACTACAATAAACTTTCTGAATTAATTGAGTATCAAATTAAAGAAGGCACTGATGCCATAATTATTGCAGGCACTACGGGTGAAGCATCCACAATGTATGACAATGAGCATAAGGCTGCCATTAAATTTACTGTTGAGAAGGTAAACGGTAGAGTACCGGTTATAGCAGGTACAGGAAGTAATCACACAGTTCATGCTATTGAGCTTAGCAAATATGCCCAGGAAGTCGGAGCAGATGCTATTTTAACTGTTACTCCCTATTACAATAAGACCACGCAAAAGGGCCTTTATGAGCATTTTAAGCTAATTGCCAACAGCATAAATATTCCGGTGGTACTTTATAATGTTCCTTCAAGAACAAATCTGAATATTTCTCCCGAAACAATTAAAGCTTTGTCTGAAATCGATAATATCGTTGCCATAAAAGAGTGTAATCTTTCACAGGTTGGGGATGTTGTTAACCTTTGCGGAGAAGATTTTTCTGTATATTCGGGAGAAGATGCTGCAATTGTTCCCTTCCTTTCATTAGGTGCAAAGGGTGTTATATCTGTAATGGCCAATATCATTCCGAAAGACACTCATGACATGGTAGCCAAGTACCTTGCAGGAGATGTTGAGGCCAGCAGAAAGCTCCAGTTGAGGACCCTTGACCTTATTAAAGCTCTGTTTATAGAAGTAAGTCCCATTCCGATAAAAGCTGCCATGAATCTTCTGGGTATGAATGTAGGTAGCTGCAGACTGCCTTTGATAGATATGTCCGAAAAAAACCTCGACATATTAAGAAACGAACTGAAAAAATACGGTTTGTTGTCTTAATTTAACAGTAGTAAGAACATTGTATTAAAAATGAGCTTTAATATATTTATAAATGATACACTTATAACAAAGCTATCTTGATAATAATGATTAGGATGTGACACAAATGATTAATGTTTTACTAAGCGGTTGTAATGGCAAAATGGGCCAGGTAATTACCAGGCTGGCTGAGAATTTCGATGGTTTAAAAATTGCTGCAGGATCTGACATAAATAATAACATAAAAAACCCCTACCCTGTTTTTACTACTTTACGGGAGTGCAATGTCAAGGTAGATGTTATTATAGACTTTTCAAGCCCCAAAGCCTTCGGCGGTTTGATAGAGTTTGCCCAGGAAAGAAAAATACCTGTTATTGTTTGTACCACTGGACTCTCAAGTGAACAAATTAATGTTTTGAAAAAAGAGGTTTCCAAAAATATTCCGGTATTTTACTCGGCTAATATGTCTCTGGGGGTAAATTTACTTATTGATCTTGTTAAAAAGGCTGCTAAGGTCCTTGAAGGACAGTTTGATATTGAAATAGTCGAAAAGCATCATAACCAGAAGATTGATGCACCAAGCGGAACAGCTTTAGCGATAGCTGAAGCCATTAATGATACACTTGAGGAAAAGTGTGAATACACTTATGACAGACATTCCAGAATGAAGAAACGCGGTAAGCAGGAAATTGGTATTCATGCTGTTCGCGGAGGTACAATAGTTGGCGATCACTCTGTTATATTTGCAGGCAATGATGAAATCATTGAAATAAATCACACTGCAACGTCAAAGGAAATTTTTGGCGTAGGTGCTCTTAAGGCTTCACTTTTCCTTTGGGATAAGGCGCCTGGACTTTATTCCATGACGGATCTCATTGCCGAAATAAATTAGTATTTTTATTGTGAATTTAATATTTTTTATAGGAGGGAATTCTTATGTCTAATAATTCGGTTACGAGTATGTGTACCGTGTACAATGTAGCAATGGTGACAGTAGATAATCTTCCCAATGATATGCTGGTGATATCTAATATATTCAGTAAAATTGCAGAAGAAAATATAAATATTGATATGATTAGCCAGTCCCCTCCATATAAAGGAAAAATAAACATTTCCTTCAGCATGCCGGCAGATAATATAACAAAAGTAATATCCATGCTCAATGCATACAGAAACTCTGTTCCAAACCTAAGAGTAGGTATAGATTCTGACAGCACAAAAATAAGTGTATTCGGAGAAGCCATGAAGGAAATTCCCGGAGTTGCCGCCAGGCTGTTCAGACTTCTTGCGGCTAACGAAGTGGATGTTAAACTTGTTACAACCTCAGAAGTAGATATATCCTTCCTTATTTACGATAAGGATACCGATAAAACTATCTCAGCTATAAAAAAAGAGTTCTTGCTGTAATAGAATTAACAACTACTTTACCAATAGGGGGCGGTCATACTAGAATAATTGGTATGTCAGCCCCTTAACTAATTGGCCTTATCATGAACAAGCTATATTATAGACTATGTACTTCCTTCTGCATCTCTTCACTTTTATATCAATATATTCTAACGTACGATTTTATATAATAAAAGAACCCAACCGTAGGTCAGGTTCCGTAAATTCATTGTTATACATTTATTAATTTGATGTGTTATATAGTATATTATTATTTATTGTCGGAATCTTCCTCGGAATCTGTTTTGTTATTGGAATCTAATTCTAAAGTGCTGTCCGCTTTCTTATAATCCTTTTTATAGAAGCTTTCCCCATCGTTTTCATCGTCTTCATCGTCTAATTCTTCCGCTTCTTTAGTTTCAGGCTCAGTTACAACATATTTTTTTATTATGGGATTGACATAAAAATTGTTCATTAAAGCTATGAAGCATGGAAGTATCAGTATATACAGGATTATTCCGGCTACAATGAAATAAAAGGCCAGATATGCTACTGCAAGGTTTAGTATTAAAAACAACACGTTTGGTAGCAGTTTCAGTATCGAAAGGATAAATGCGTTCTTATAAAGGTCCTTAATGCTCAAATGAACTGTAACCAACATGGGGTAAATATATAAATGCATTATCATAAAAATTGCCATCGATAGCACTACAAAGGATGTTGCTGCAGTGGCTAGTAATCCGCTTTGGGTGGTATAGAAATTTATGGCTATACCAAGAATATACATGACGACTATATCAATTACTGTAATCAGCATACCCTGTTTAAAATTCTTAACAAAGTTCTCCTTAAAATCCCACCATATAAAAGAATGCTCTTCTCTGGAATAGTTTCTTAAAATATAGGTAAAACCAGCCTGTACAGGACCCAGTGTAATTACTGGCACTAATGTCAATACAGCAGCCAAAAAGAATCTGATATAAAAATCACCTATTCCTCCATCGAACTGTAATTTTTGTAAATAGACTGAAGATACAATAAGTGCAATTAATAATGCTGGAATGTTAAATAAAACAAACATCAGGTTAACCCTGAGCAAATGCCAGAACTTACGCTTAAGAACCTCAAAAAAAATAAAAAATCTGGGCTTAGGAGGAGCATCCTTATCAACTCCGGGCCCTGGTTTATTGTAGTTTGCACTGAATAACCCCACGCGCAACTCTCCTTTTCATATTCAATAGTTGAATTACTATGCATTTGTTATAACAATAAGTATTTTACCAATACTGAACGTCGGGTTCAACACATTTTTAAAAATACTTTATTTATTTACACTTTGTTAATTAGTTGTTAGGGATTACATATTAACAAGTGCTATAGGTATCTTCTTCGTTTACCAAAAATATTTTGTACAAAATAAATTTTTTTATAAATTAATTATTGACACCCTTAAAATTACCTAGTATAATCATACTTGCTGATGCGGGAAGCGCAGCAAAATCACAAATGCGATCGTGGCGGAACTGGCAGACGCGCACGTTTGAGGGGCGTGTGGGAGACCGTATGGGTTCAAGTCCCATCGATCGCACCAAGAAAAAACTACTGAGAAATCAGTAGTTTTTTTGTTGTCCGTATATATTGGGGCTTGAACCCGTGAGCGTAGTATCCCGGTACCGAAACCGTCAGGTTTGGGTACCGGGCGAGGTCCCCCCTTCATAAAGCTTACAGTTTAAAATTCTTAATCAGACCTGATAGCTCCTCAGACATTCCTGCCATTGCTTTAGATAAAGAAACAATTTCTTCTGTCAAAGCTATCTGCTCTTCACTGGCTGCCGATACTCCTTCTGCATTTGCGGCAAACTCATGACTTGTCTCATTTATCTCCTGCATTGTATTCTCAAAGTCATTGCTGTTAACAGTCATTATTTCTACATTTTTTGCAACACTAGCTACTATATCCTTTAATTGTTCAGCCTGTTTAGATATCTCGCTAAAAGTTTCTCCATTTCCTTGGATGGCTTTTACACTTGAATTTACAGTCTCTATACTATTATTCATCTTATTAACTGCTGTATCAACACCACTTTTTACTTCTACTATTAACTTTGCTATCCTGCCGCTGGCATCTGAAGACTCTTCAGCCAGCTTCCTTATTTCATCGGCGACCACGCTGAAGCCTTTTCCGGCTTCTCCAGCTCTAGCTGCCTCGATAGCCGCATTTAAAGCAAGCAAGTTGGTCTGCTTTGCTATGCCACTGATTAATTCTATAATCTGTCCAATTTGATTTGAAGTGTTCCCCAAACTGAAAATAACTTTGGAAACTCCCTCTGCATCAGCTTTAAGATTATTAATACTATCAATGGATTCATCAGCTGTCTTGCTTCCTTTTGCAATTTCATCTATCATATATACTGTGTTTTTTTGCATTTGATACGTGCTGGTATTTACTTCGTTGATTTGATTGACTAAGTCTTTCAGGTTTGACAGCGCGGAATTAATCTTAGTGGATTGTTCTTCAGCTCCGGAAGCGATACCAAGAATTGTTTTGCCCACATCTTCAGCTGCCGTACCAACCTGATCACCGGATGCATACAATTCCTGACTGGATGCAGCTACTTTTTCCGATGTTTCGGTTATCTGAGATATGATAATTTTAAAATTCTGAACCATAGTGGAAAAAGAATTTGCCAGCTTACCAAGTTCATCCTTTCTCATCAGAGCAGATTCAGGAATATTAACTGTTAAATCTCCATTTGCCAATCGTTCTGCTTGTTCGGAAACTGCAAGTATGGGTTTTGTTATTTTTCTGGATGATAAATAAATAATACATGCTATAAATATAATACTTGGTATAATAACTTGAAGAACTCTTAATTGCAGAGTTTCTATCAGTTTCCTGTGTTCTGAAACAGATTTGTAGGATAATATGTACATGCCGTACTTGTCACTACTGCTGTATGCGGCAATATGTTTATTACCGTCGAGGGTAAAGTAACCAATACCTGCTTTATTAGATTTAATTGTATCATAAAAATCCTGTAATCCTGCCTTCTCATCCTTAAAATCTAAAGATAAAACATATTTTTGATCTGCTGATGAAATAACAAGTCCTTCTGAATTTAAAATAAGTGTTTTGAAAACACTCTTAGAAGAGTTGCTTTCAACTATTTTTGCAGATAAATTGTTCAATTCTATTGATATACCAACTGAGCCCAAATGTTTATCATTACTTTTTACAGGAGATACTATTGCCATAACAGGACGACCTGTAGTAGGTGATGCTGTTGCAGCACGTATCAGTATTTTATCAGTGCTTCCAATCGCTTCATTTTCCCATCCTACAGATTTACCTCCGATACCATCGGCAATATCTTTATTTTTATACATTAGAAATATATTCTCAAAAAGACCATTGGACAATTTAAAATTATCCTCTAAATTTTTTGAAATTTTATGGAGGTCTGCTGCGCTTGGATTTGAAGAATTAATAACTGCTTCGCTTAACGGATCAACTATGCTGGGTTGCATGGCAATTGATTGAACCTGCTTTTCAATGTCTAGCAAGGCTAATTCAATTTGGTTAGTCTTTTCAACAGCAATATCTAATAATGAATTGCTAGACGAATCTCCTAAATATTTTTGCGAAAAATAGGTGGTTATGTACATACTTAATAACATAGGTATTAACGTACACAGAATACATACTGTAAACATCCTCCAGCTTAATCCTCTAAATCTAATAGTACCTTTTCTACGCATCTTTGACCTCCTGTTTATTATAGATTATTATATAATTTACGTCTGATAAACAAAGTATTGCTTCGTATATCATCGGTAATTTATCCATGTAGAGCTTATGCGAAGTAATAAGTCGGTGCAATTAAATTTATAACAAAAACATACCATAAGTTTTGTATCATTTTCTAAATACTAGATTATAAGTAGAAGATTAACTGTCTTGAATAATATCTACATATTTCTACAAATTTCCCGATAATCCTTTTTTTATTTACAATTTTTTAAATATTTCTAAAATACCATTACAGGTCAATTTAATTAAGGAGTGGCAAAATTATGCTACGGAATTTTATCAGAAGCAGGCGATATTCACGATGGTTTTGAAAAGTGGAGTAGACACCGGGTCCCCTCCTGAACAGGTAAAAAAGAAAGTTCTGAGGAAGTAAGCACAAATATTTTACTTACTTCCTCAGAACCTTCATATGGTTAAATATCTCTAAAGTGTAGTGTCAAACTGGTGTTAACCACTACAAATTGATATTAGCAAAGCACCTTAAGCCATCTAGTGTAAAAATTTCTTACATTCCTCAATATTTCTATGCTCGAAGGCAAGTAATCTGTTTGCCAGGTCTATTACCTTTCTATCGGCATTAACATATTGATTAAGCCTTTTTGTCATCTGAATTATACCCATTGTATTACCCTGAATAAGCATTTCGGAAATATGAGAAGCTGATTTGTCAGTCAAGGTTTTCATATCAATCATCATATTCGAAGAGACTTTTGACATAGCACTTACATCTTTAGCCTCTTTATTACTGTCATGTAACATTTCAGCAGCTTTTATATTAATAGTTTTATACTCATCCATCTGGGAGTCGAGAGTTTTCCTAAATTCGTCTTCCGTATTAATTACCAGTAAATGCTCTATTGTACCTATGCCCATTTCAGAATTCTGATGAATGTAGTTCAACAATTCTTCATTTCCGTCCATAAAAAGCACCTCCAATTATTCTGCTTTTTATGTTTCTCAATTTAAAGTATTTTATACCTCTAAATTTGTCTCCTTACAGTTTTATACTCGTCATTAAACTGAAAGTATGGACAATTAGTAAAAGCATTCCTCAGAAATTGACTCATTTCATCCTCATCCAAATTTACTTCACATTGATAGCAGTTAAATTCTTCGTCGTAAGTATAGTTAATGCAACATTCACAATTGTTTTTACCGTTCATTCTGCTGCCTCCGTAAGTTCAGGTTATGTTCTCTAATATAATATCACTTAATACGGTTTTATCCCAGATTTTTTTTACTATAAAAATCCTCCTCATCACGAGCTGGATATCCATAATACTTACTGCTCAAATACTTGAAATTAAGGCGTTTGGCTGATGGTAGTAAAAATGCTGAAACTGTTGCACCCCTTCTTCTTTTCTTGTTCAGAATTTCAATTATTCTTTCTCCGTTGGTTATGCCAATACCATGTCCAAAATAAAGACCATTTTCAAGCAAAAATACATTTTCACCCTGCCACTCAGGTTTTAACGGGTCAACCTCCGGATTTTTAAAGTATCTGCAATCACCGGGGAGGTAGTCAGGCACTCTCATATAATCAACTATACCCATATCATAGTCAAGGCTCTGCCAATTCATTAGATATATTCTTGAGAACATTCTGTTAAATAGTTCTTCCGGAAAAATATCAACCAGTGCCTTATAATAAACGATAACCATAGCTGTAGCACATTCGGTACCATATTTTGAACTGTTAAGGTAAATATCTTTTATAGCATCAGAGGGTCTGACATTATTTTTTAGTTCGAAGCCGCCTTCTCCCGTTCTATACCAAAATTCAGGATTACATTTTGACTTTCTGAAGGTACGGAATTCCATACGACTTCTATTCAGGTCTTTCGATGCATTCACAATGCTTTTCCTTAGTGCCAGTTCGAATTTTAATTCATTAACTGAATTAAAATTATAAGCAGCATCACTTTTTAACATTATATTCAGTATTTTTCCTTCAATACTTCCCATTCCATACTGATTAAGGATATTTGTATCAATAGGATTTCCTTTAATTTTAATCATTTTGCCCCACCATCCTCTCAGCAATCTCTATTTGCTTATCGACAGGACTTTGAAGCCATTTATTCCACTTGTATTTGTTTATGTGGTAAAGCATATCCGAGCACCTTGCTAACAGCTGTTTGGTATCCTCATTCAGATTAATAAAATTATCAAGATAAGAAGCCTCTTCTTTATTTATATTTCTTGATGGTTCCTGAATTATACTGTAAGCCGGCTTATGTAAATACTTAGCTTCAAGTGAGACAGTATATCTTGATGGGTTAGGGGTCTGGTTATTTGTAACGCCTGTGTAATATATATAATTCTGATTCTGACTCAGCCACTTCAAAGCTCTTTGATATAATTTCCGGGAGTCTTCATCTCGACTGTCTATGTCAGGAATAAAATTGAGAAACTTTCTGGCAAGCTCCACATCCTTTGGATTGGCTGACCTCAACCGATTAGCCAGGGAGTTTATATTCTGCGGGTTCAGGCTCTCAAAAAAAGCCCAGGTCAAATCATATATGTAAGACCCTTTTCTATGGCGATCAAAAATTAATGCTTCCATAATTCTTAAGCAGCTCTGGTCATTGTATACCTTGCAAAGTACCATGGCGGCTCTATCAAGAACTTCATCATATGCTTCACTGAGTCCGTCCTCCGAGCAACCCGACTCCAGAATCCATTTATATGCTGCAAAACTTTCCTGTGTGGATTCGGATAAAATTCTCTCGGAATCCGGCCCTTCTTCCGATAACACTTGATTTATAAAGTTCAGTGCGCATTTATTACGTGTATTCAATCGCTCATATATTTCACTACTTATTTCAGTATTAAGTATAAATAGTGATGGAAATTGCAAATACCTGTGATTAAGAGATTTTATCGCTTCATCAAAATTATTGTTTATTAGATCTCGAAAAATCGTTGTTAATTTGTCACTTCCGTTAAAAATTCTGATTTCATCAAATAATGTAGTAGCCATACAATACTTCCTCTTTCATAATATCGTATGTAATCATTATATGACAGTAGTTTATTTTGTTTACAGATTAAACTAAAATTGATAATTAATTTAAGTCTACAAACATTTTTAAAATACCTACAGTTTTATTTATTTCATTATTTGCTATTTCAGTTTCATAAATAGAAAAAATATAGTAATTATGTCTTTCGGTCACGGAGTTTACAAGCATATTTGTCAGCGGCGATATTACCTTCCCTACAGTCTCTTTTGAATTATACTCCAACTTTTGTGCCAGCTTTTCATTAACCCATGAATTGTAATCTGCCTGGGTCGGATTTGTTAAAACCAGTACAAATATTAAAAGAATAATAATAAATAATAGTTTTTTCATAAACACTTCTCCTCAATAAAATAATATAAATCAATATATTTTGTTCAAATAAAATAAATAACTTCTTCTCTATAATAAATCCTTTATGCTATAATAGGCTTTGTTGATTTTATTACAATAATTTTCAGTCTTCCGAGGGAGTACATATGCAATCATTACTAAAATTTTGGCCGTTTCTGCTTCTAGTAGTATCAAATATTTTTATGACCTTTGCATGGTATGGCAATCTTAAATTTAAAGGGAATTCTTTTTCGCTGCCGTTGATTATCCTCATAAGCTGGGGTATTGCATTCTTTGAATATTGCTTTATGATACCCGCAAACAGACTGGCCTCTAAAGATTTTGACACCGCTCAGTTAAAAATAATTCAGGAAGCAATTACTCTTGTTGTCTTTGCAGTATTTTCAGTCCTTTATTTAAAAGAAAGCTTCAAGTTAAATTATTTGTTATCCTTTCTCTGTATATTGGGAGCTGTATTCTTTGCTTTTAAAAAGTTCTGAAAGGTAAACCTTCCAGCAACTATAATATACTCATAACGTAAAGGTAAGCCCGAACAGCTTACCTTTTTGTAATTTCATTCACTAGTAAAGTCTACTATAAAAAAATCGCCAATTCAATGAATAGTTTATAGTAAGTCAGCACTATATTTATATGTAAGACTTTTACAAGGAGTGATTTTTATTAATAATCTGTACCCCCCTAAAAAATGGATACTCGTATCAATACCTTTAATCTTTGCGTTAGGAACATGTTTCCATTTTTTTTATGATTTATTTAACAAGTTTATCCTGATAGGAGCAATAGCTCCTGTAAATGAAAGCGTTTGGGAACATACCAAAATGCTGCTGCCAATCATTATCTGGTGGATATTCTTCTACATATTAAAAGGTAAAAAATATGGTCTTGATATAAATAAGTGGTTTACCGGCATGCTTGTTTCTTTTGCTGCTTCTTTAATCTTTATGATGTTCGCATATTATTTTTATACCGGGGCATTTGGAGTGGAGATATTGATTGTAGATATACTTATTTTATTTATATCGATTACAGTCGGTCAGTTACTTGGCTATATTGCTTTCATGCATTCAAAAGGCATTAATGTGTATATAACTATGGAATTGGTATTACTGATATTAATAGTTTATGTGGTCTGGACATTAAATCCTCCCAAGCTCCCTCTTTTTTTAGATAAGGAATCCGGAAAATATGGTATTTAACTGACCGCCCTTCCCCTTTTATCTTCATACATCAGTTTGTCTATATGCCTATAGAACTTTTGTATTGATACACCTGTTTTAGTTTTATATACATCATAACCAATGCTGAGACTAATCTCAAAGGGTATAATTTTTGTACTATTGTAATATTCAACATGTTCCCGAAGCCTGTTTATCATACCTGTCAGCTCAGCTTTTTCACTTATTTCAACAACTACTACGAACTCATCCCCGCCATATCTCGCAATAAAATCATTCTTTCTGAAACTCCTTTTAAGAATGTCGGCTACACATATTAAGGCATTGTCGCCAGCCGTATGTCCGTAGAGATCGTTGATCTGCTTAAAGGAGTTAACATCAATCATTATTCCTGCAAGATATTTCGTGTTGTGTACCCTGTGCTTTATTTTCTGATAAAGGTAATTATCCAGCTGTCTGCGATTATACACACGTGTAAGGTAATCAGTATACAGTTGATTATTCTGAATGTGCACAAATACAAAAAGCATTGAAAGAGCCATAGAGACCCATATAATAGAGATTCCGTAAAACATAATTTGGAAAATAGCAGCTAGAAACGGCGGAATAGCAAAGGTGACAAGAGCAATGAATTGATTTCTGTCAAGCCTGTTTTTGCGTCTAATAAGCTTAATAAAGGTTACTACAAAGTAAGAGTAGTTTATAACACACATTACATGAAATAACTCACCCCTCTTAAAGCTATTGTTGCTGTCAATGTGAAACAACAATTCCTTAAAAGGACTCAATACAGCAAGGACAGCATTAAATAGTACAGGAATGGAAAGAGGTATACTTATCCTCTTAATCCGACGTTCATTTTTATATATATTGAAATCCGCATAAAGAGCCCATATCATACAGGGTACAGGGTTTAGCATATAATAGATGGAATTAGAAACTACATTGATATATCTTGCAGTTTCCCCCGTTCTCATGTTGAAGACCCATGTGAGAGTATCAAACAGGAGAATCAACGTATTAAAGAGTAATAATAGGCTGAAAAGCTTCTGATCGTACAGGTATTTATCTTTCTTATTCCTTATATTAAAGAAAATAATAAACAAAATAGTGACAGCAATTAAATTAATCTCAACATAACTGAACGTCAGCATATTTCCACCCTACTCTTCTTTCTACAAAACAGTATATCTCATATTAATCTATAATACCTTTTTCTTTTTAAATAATCTGTCGAAGGCTGTCACTTACTTTCTTAGACAAAATTCTTTCAATTTCATTTCTTTTGGTATAGTTAATAAATGAACGGCGAGTATTCATTGACTATTTTCTTACAACCAAAATAAACAGCCGCTTCTGCACTGACCGGTAAATAACCGGGATCAAGGCAAAAGCGACTGTTTTATTTAGATAATTATTCCTTTTTTCTGGGAGCTTTTACAAATGATATTATCAATATCCCGACCACTGAAGCGATAGCGGCTATTGTAAATGCCGTTGAAAATTCCTTTGTCTTGCTGAAGTAAGCTACTATGTAAGAGGATGCGACTGCACCTACTCCAAAGCCAAGAAGCACCATTCCATATATTTGCGCTCCGTTTTTTGTGCCCCAGAAGTCTGCTGTCAATGCAGGGAATACTCCCAGAAAGCCTCCATACGAGAAGCCAATGATTGCTATTAATACAAGCATTAAATAAGCTTTTACAAATGATACTGAAACGATAGAAATACCTGCGATTAATAAAAGTATTAGTATGGTCTGCTTTCTGCCCAGCTTATCTGATACCCAGCCCCAAAATACGCGGCCGAATGAGTTGCAACCAGATATTATCATTACACCTGCCACCGCAGCGCCCTTTGTCAGTCCGCTATCAGGCTGTAAACCAAGTATTTTAGCCATTGGTATCATCATTGACCCTGCTGCGGTTGCACACATAAGTGCCAAGGTCACCAGATAGAACTGTGGCATTCTAATAACCTCACCCGGTGTAAAGTTTTGAACATTCTGCCCGCCATTTTTTATTGAAGGTGTCCAATTTGGTGGTGTAAAGCCCTCGGGAGGATTTTTAATAAACATTGACCCTATTAAAGTTACAATAATAAATATGCCTCCTAATACGGCAAAGGTCTTAAGCACCCCTATATTTGCAATTAAAGCTTCTGAAACCGGTGTAAAAATCAAACCACCGAAACCAAGAGCTGCAACAATTATTCCTGTTACCAGACCTCTTTTGTCCGGAAACCACTTTTGGCAGGTTGAAATGGTAGTAGTATAAGCCATACCCATACCAAAACCGCCTAATACGCCATATGAGAGCCATAACAACCAGGGAGTTGACTCTGTTGTGAATTGTGCAAGGAAGAATCCGATTCCCATTACAATGCCTCCGGCGATTATAACCGGCCGCGGGTTTTTTATTTTATCTTGAATTCTTCCTCCAATTGTACTTCCAAAGGTTAATACTCCAAGCAGTAACGCATATGCCAGAGTACCGTGGGTTGCAGGCCAGTCAAATAAAGCGTCGGGAGTAGCTTTGCCTTTAATAAGAAACGATTGAAATACACTCCATATGTAAGCAGTTCCTAAACACATTTGAATTGAGATACTTGCGATTACGGGGATCCAACGATTACTTGTTTTTTGTTGAATAGCCAGACTCATTAATTATCCTCCTGATTAATTGCGATGCATAACGCCCGCTACATTATATTTTATAGTAATATGTTAACTTAGACTTCCTTATTTAGCTACACGTTTTGTACCTTTTTTTGTACAATTTATGAATGTTTATTATTACCTTTAAACGGATACAAAAAAACAAACTGCTCGTCTACTGCAGTTTGTTTTTTGATTATAAAATCTCACACCTCTGTTTTGCTAACCTTCCTGAGTCTTCCCTTAATAGGAGTTTTCTGAAGTTCTCTATAAACCAGTTCTCCTTTATTGTTAAGTATTTCAACAAAGGTTGAAACATCAGCTATATTAATAATACCAATATCTTCAGCCGTCATCCCCCTTATATTGCATAGAGTTCCGACTATATCAACCGGTCTCATTTTTGTCTTTTTACCTGCATTAATATGCAGTTTCATGATTTCTTTACTCAGGCTTGCTCCTTTAGCTTCTTTTAACGCAGGAGCAGTAGCCATTCTTTCATTAAATTGTTCACTCAGGCTTTGTACAGTCTCTTTATCAGGAATAAGCCCCAGTGGAATTTCCTTTCCAATATACTGTTCAATAGCTTTAATATACTTTTCATCAACGTGAGTTGCAAAAGTTATAGCTTTCCCTGTGTTATTCACACGTCCGGTTCTCCCTATTCTATGCACATAGCTCTCACTGTCCTGAGGGACATCATAGTTAATTACCAGGGATATATTTTCTACATCGATACCTCTGGCTGCTACATCTGTCGCTACAAGATATCTGAAATATCCAAGCTTAAAGTCATTCATCACTCGCTGTCTATCCCTTTGGTCCATGTCGCCATGTATTTTCTGGCAGGAATATTTATTTAAAGCAAGTTCATGTTGCAAAGCGTCAACCATCTGCTTGGTATTACAGAAAATTATACAACTTTCAGGATTCTCAACTACTGAAATATCTTTGAGCAATTTCAATTTTTCTTTTGATTCGACCAGGTATTTTTGCTGCTCAATCCTTGCTGTTGTTGTGTTTTGTTCCTCAACCTCAACCATTTCAGGTTCTTTCATATACTTACCGCATAATTCCACAATTCCTTTGGGCATAGTTGCAGATAACAGGACTGTGACTCTTTCTTCGGGGATTTGTCTGATTATGGCTTCAATTTGTTCTATAAATCCCATATTAAGCATTTCGTCAGCTTCATCTATAACAAGATAGCTAATATTTGATGTATCCAGTGTTGCTTTTTCCAAATGATCTATAATACGGCCCGGTGTTCCCACAACAATATGCGTTTTTTGCTTCAGTTCCTTCTCCTGCTTATAAAAGGGAGATTTGCCATATACGGCTGAAACCTTTATTCTCTTGAATCTGCCTATATTAAATATATCTTCCTTTACCTGTATGGCCAATTCTCTGGTTGGAGTAATTACCAAAGCCTGGGGCTTGTTCTCCTCCCACTCCACCATTTGACAAAGAGGAATGGCAAAGGCCGCTGTTTTTCCGCTGCCTGTCCTGGATTTCACAATAATATCCCTGTCGTTCAATAAAGCCGGAATGACTTTTTGCTGAACTTTTGTGGGATTTTTATAGTTTAATATTTCTATTGCCTTGATAAGATCACTGCTAATATGGTAATCGCTAAAGTTAACTGCTGTCATATTTTCTTCACTTTCATATGTTTATTTTCAATAATAAAAATTTATTCTGTCAATTTACCTGTCCCAGTTTATCTAATTCCTCTATCAGCAGCTGTACTGCTTCTCGGCTGGTTGCCCAGCTTGTACAAAAACGGACTGCACTGGTATTTTCGTTTATTTTTTCCCAATAGGAATACTCAAAATTCTCTCTAAGTATTAAAAGAATTTTATCAGGTATTATTGGAAACTGTTGATTGGTAGTAGAGTTTACATGGAAGCTGTAGCCATTTCTTATAAAGGCATCCTTTATCTGAGAAGCCATCTTATTTGCATGGCTTGCCATCTCAAAATACAAATCCTCCTCAAACAGAGCACAAAACTGCACTCCAAGAAGTCTCCCCTTGGCAAGCATTCCACCCTTCTGCTTAATAATATATCTGAAGTCCCTCTTCAGCGTGTCACTGCACAAAACCAGGGCTTCTCCAAAAAGTGCACCGATTTTGGTACCTCCGATATAAAAAGCATCACATAATTGCGCGAGCTCCTTTAGCTCAAGGTCATTGTCCTCTGCACAGAGCGCATACCCCAGGCGGGCGCCGTCCAGATATAAGTACATTCCGCTTCTTTTGCAGACTTCACTTATTGCTGACAGCTCTGCTTTGCTGTATATAGTTCCCAGTTCAGTGGGGTTTGAAATATATACCATCCCGGGCTGAACTATATGTTCATGATTTTCATCATTGATATGTGACATGTAATAGTCCTCTACCGCCTGAGCTGTCAGCTTTCCGTTGACTGCCGGCAGAGCCAGAACCTTATGTCCGTTTGCTTCGATAGCACCTGTTTCGTGTGTATTGATATGACCCGTATCGGCAGATATAACACCCTGATGCGGCCTTAATGCGGAAGTAATAAAAGTCAGGTTTGTCTGAGTTCCTCCAACCAGAAAATGTACATCAATATCTTCACGGCCGCATTTTCTTTTAATGAGCTCAGCGGCTTTTTTGCAGTACGGGTCAACCCCGTAGCCGGCAGTCTGTTCCATATTGGTTTCAACTAATTTCTGCAGCACCTTAGGGTGTGCACCCTCACTGTAATCACAATTAAATCGTATCATACTGTCTCCTATCCCCATTTTTTGTTATGAATAATTATTAGATTAACAATATTTTTTATTGTAAGGCATTATAAAAAACACACCAAGAATTATTTTATCATATTTTTTACTCATATAATCGTATTACTCATCAAATGGTAAATTTTATAAAAAATGCGAGGGATATTTAAATGATAAAAACAAAGTTTACATTGCTAAACATCCGATTCTTTTTGGGCTTGGAGTTACAGCCTTATTCACACTAATAATCGTTTTCCCTTCTAGGTTTGGAAGTGTTCATCTGATTAATTTACTGAACATCTTAAAGGGTCAGGATATCCTAGTGGAAACTATTTCACAAATATTTTATGCTTTCAATTTTAATATCTTGGATTTTCACAGCTCTCTATAAGTTTTGCAAAAGAGTCATTAATTTTGGATACTCTGTCATCATTAGTCAGCACTATAAGATAGTCCCCTGCATGAAGTACAGTATTTCCTCCGGGGATTATTTCCTGTTCCCCTCTCCTTACCGCAACCAGAAGACACTGAGAAGGCCATTTGATATCCTTTATTTCTTTTCCGTCAAGAGCTGAACCCATACAGATAGCAAACTCCAGAATTGATTTATGTTTCTTGTTTCCTGTAACTGTTTCTCCTTGTTTATTTAATATCCGTTCAAGCAAAGACTCATAAATAGGCTTGGAACCCAATAAATCAGCCACAATATATGCAGTAATCGAAACTATCGCAAGTGGCAGTAAATGGTTAAAGGATCCTGTCATTTCAGTAATAAGTATTATACCTGTTATCGGTGCCCTTACAATAGCTGTAAAATAGCCTGCCATAGCCAATACTATAAAGTTGTTGATGTATGAAGTATCCAGATTAAAAAGTGTGACTACAGAATAACCGTAAATACCGCCAATTAATGCTCCAATTGAAAGCAAAGGTAAAAAAATTCCCCCTGGTGCCCCTGAACCATAGCTTGCCATTGTAAATAAGAATTTTCCTAGTAAAAGTACAACTAAAAAAGTTATTGAAATATTTTCAGCCGATAGGATGTCTTCTATTAGCTCGTGTCCACCTCCCAGCACTTGAGGGAGAACAAAACCCAGAATAACCGAAATTAATAAGGGCAGCATTACCGTAAATTTTTCCGGTATAAACTTCAGCCTTTTATATAGCCCCTGAGTCTTTAAAATGGACTTGTTGAATAAAACCCCTAATCCCCCTAATATTACACCTAAAACAACAATGTACAAATATGCCTTAAGTGGTATTACTGTCAGGCTTTTAAGGTTGAATACAGGCTTCAGCCCAAAAAAGCCACTAGACACATAATCGGCTGATAAAGCTGCTGCCAGTGAAGACAGTAAAACCAATGGAGAAAAATTTTTATGTACCTCTTCCAAAGCAAACATGACACCTGCCAGTGGTGCATTAAAGGCTGCCGACAGGCCCGCACTCGCCCCACTGGTTATTAGAAATTTTTCTTCCAGTTTAACTCTTTTAAAGATTTTACTGAACCCCTGTCCTACTGCGGCTCCGAGTTGCACAGACGGCCCCTCTCTTCCTAGTGACAGCCCTGAACCTATGGCTAAAATGCCTCCAAAAAATTTACCGATAATGACCTTCCACCAACTCATTTTCAATTTTCTCAGAAGAACACCTTCTACTTGCGGGATTCCACTTCCGCTGACCATCGGTTCAAAGCTCACTATTTTGCTTAGAATAACACTAATGATTAAAAGGATAACTATCCAGACAGGAATAAAATATAACCTTAGGGATAAATTGCTATATATTAAATGTAATATACCCATTGCCTTTTCTAGTGCAAATCTGTATAAAACAATTAAGAACCCTGCCAATATTCCTATGGCTGCACCTTCAAACACAAGCTTCAACCTGAAGCTATGCCAGTGAAAGAGAGTATTGTAAGTATTGTGCTTGTTTCCTGCTTCCATTAAAATGCCCCCATTTTAGTTATGTATTTTAGAATTTATACCTCACTATTTCTAACCAACAAAACTATATAATAGACCTTTTTTTTAATATTGAAAACCCCAAATTAATAATATAAGAAATTAATTTTGACAAATTCTTTTCTTTTATACACAAAAGTGTAACATTTTCTAAGTAGTTTACATAATTATGTATTAGTTGATATAAATAATCGAGAAAGGATGAAATTTGATGTCAAACAATTTCAGTGGCGGTAATTTCGAATCTCTGCTATGCAATTATATCGGAGAAACAGTCACCATTTTTACCAAAAGCGGCGGACAATCAGGCTCAGGCTTTACAGGTGTAATACTGTCTGTTAATGATTGCTTTGTTAGATTAATAACCAGAATAGGACCTGCCCCAGGATGCGCTCTCGGTAATGCTTGCAACGGAATGGGCAACTTTGGTACAGGTTCCTGTGGCGGGGACAACGGCTTCTTCGGAGGCAATTACGGCTGTGGAAACGGCTATGGAGGCTACGGCGGTGGCGGCAAAGGGAAATCAGCCGGCGGCTTTGATGGAATCCCGGTTTACTCTGTTGGTTCAGTAACTGACATTCCACTTGATTCAATTGCTTCATTTGTTCACAATGCAGTATAGGATAAACCATATGTAAATATGAAATAGCTTACTTTGGGGGCAGTAATAAAGAGACCCCCTCCAAATAAATAAAAACTCCTTTCCTGTATAGGGACCTGCATCCGTGATGATGTCGGTCCCTATTATATCCTTAACATTAAGTGTCCACATTTCTGTATAGACTGTTCGTTTTTCTATCCTTATTTTCAATGGTATAAAGGCAATTCCACCCGTATTACAAGATGATTCCCGATTAAACTTGCCCCAACGGAGCCCCCCATCTGTTCAGTTAAAAGCTTAACTATAGATAGTCCTAAGCCGGTGGAAGCCTTGCTCCTGGCTTTGTCAACCGTATAGAAGCGTTCAAAAATTCGTCTTATGTCAATCTCAGCAGCATTTTTAACAGGATTTTCAAAGGTTACAATCCCCTTGTCAGAGGCTGAAACCCTAACCCTGATATCCCCAACTGAATGAGCGACACAGTTTCGAATAAGATTTTGAACGATACGTGAAGTCATTCCATTGTCTGCCATGACATATACTGCCGCTTCCTCTTCAAACAACACTGCGAGTCCACGCTCCTCAAACGAGGTTACTGCTGCAGCCAGACATTCCGCAACTAAATTGGTCAAGTTTATACGTTCGTTATTCAACTTATAATCTGCATTTAAAAGGTAGGAGTATTCAAAAAAGTTCTGGATTAAGCTTCCCAATTCATCAGCATATTTTTGAGCAATCTGAAGTTTTTTCACTTGCTCAGCAGAAAGTTCAGAACTTTCCAGAAGCTGTTGGTAGCCTTTTATCGCGGTAAGAGGGGTTCTCAAATCGTGAGATATGTTTGCAATTAACTCTTTAAATTTCTTTTCTTCTCTAAGGCTTTCAAGACGGAGGATTTCCTCCGCCTTTAAGCACTTGTTTATATTGGAAGTTAACCTGTTTAGTTCAGGATTTATCAATTCCAGACTGACGGGCTGCCTTGTATTGCCCACCAACCTCCTTGCAAGCTGACGGTTAATACTTCGCAGCTGAAGCTGAAGAAGAATAATATACGTTATTAAAAATACAACTGCTACAATTAAAATTCCAATGGCTGCGACCAGTCTTATCAGCTCCTTACATTAACAATTTCCAGTATTACTTTACTTCGACCCTTCTAAACAGCCAATACGTTATAGATAACATAAGAGCTATAAATACAATACTTACTACAAAAGCCTTTACTATATCATCAATTCCCGAACCGATGTTTAATAAAGTATGTTCTCCGCCAAAGGGTGTAAGTAAAATTATATCTTTCAGCATTGGAGAGTTTTCTGCCAGCCTTTGAAGCTGAGGAGTTAAAATAGTAAATCCATAATAAAGAGCTACTACAACTACCGGCTTCTTAATTGAAACAGCTAGTGGCACACAAAGACTAAGCTGTGCTATATATACAATAACCAAAGTAAGCATAACCACCAAAAGCTTTATAATTTCACCGGCCTCCAAAGCCTTACCCTCACCTTGAGTAAGTAAATTTAGAAAACCCAGGCCTAAACTGCCCATACTGAATTTATTCCCAGTTCCTAAGCCAATACCTGTAGCAACAGCATACGGTATAATAATAAATGCTATTGCACAGAAAAAGGAAATTGCCTTTCCCACAATAATTGTGCCTCTTCCGCAGCCACAGGTAATAGCTTGATGAATTGATTTATTCTCAAAATCACTACATATAAATATCCCTGCCATGGCAGCACCCAGAATGCTTGTTATGTTTACATCGGAGAATAAGAAACCTATTCCAGAGTTTCCTGTATCTATTTTGCCCAATGGAATTAAATATGCCATAATTGTCATTATTAGTGCACATAGAGCCGAAACTCCCAATAAAACCTTTATTGCCGAAGATTTATACATTTTATATAAGTCTGCATGAATCATATTAAGCATTACGGTCACCCCCTATAACTGAAATAAAGTAGTTTTCAAGTGTATCTCCCTGTATGGAGAACTCTGTAATTACAATTCCGTTGTCAAATAAAGCTCTGGCTACTGTTTCCCTGTCATCAAGGTAATCATAGAGTTTAACCGTCTTGTCAGGCATAACTTTGTAATTTGTAGTATTTAGCTGCAGCTCCAGCACACTGACAAGCTTCTCAGGTTGATCACAACCTATAAGTATGTGATGTTTACAGCTTTCATCCAGTTCTGCCTGGGTTATGGACTTTTTTATTATGCCGTGATGGATAATTATATAGTCGGTTGCTACCTGATATAGTTCCGGCAGATTATGGCTTGATATGAGAATAGTCATATGACGTTCCTCACACAGCTTGTAGATCAGGTTTCTGATTTCTACTACTCCCAATGGGTCCAGACCGTTTATGGGTTCATCCAATATCAGTAGTTCCGGATCTCCCAGTAATGCTATAGCAATACCAAGGCGCTGTTTCATACCCAGGGAAAAATTCTTAGCCTGTTTCTTACCCGTATTACCAAGGCCAACCATATTCAGCAATTCCTGTTCAATGTCTTTATTGGGAATACCCTGAATTATTCTGTGATACTTAAGATTTTCCTTTGCAGACATATACGGAATCAGACTTGGATACTCAATCATACAGCCTATCCTTTTTCTTTGAAGCTGCAAACTTGTGCTGTCTGTCTGACCAAAAAGTTCTATACTGCCATTTGTAGGGAATGCAAGCCCTGAGGCAATTCGCATCAGTGTTGTTTTCCCGGCGCCGTTCTGACCTATCAGACCATATATTTTACCGGCTTCCAATGTCACTGACACCCCTTGCAATACATCGACGCCATTATATCTTTTAGTTAAATTATTTGTTTTTAAAACATAATTTTTCATCAATCTCTTTCACCTGTCCTTTCTTCAAGTCTCCAAAGAATAAATCAAAGTCTAAATGGATCGCCCTTCTATGAGTTATGAGTTAATTATAAATACTGAAGGTTTAGAAAAGGTTAAGAGATAAAAGAAAATTGTAAAGAATTCGATAAGATTTTAATGTATTCAAAATAACGGTAATTACTCTCTGTAATCTTCATGAGTCCTTATATAGCCGATAGCCAAGTCCCCATACAGTTTCGATATACTCCTTACCGGGATTGGCAGCCTTTAGTTTACTTCTGAGATTGCTCAAATGTGTTTTTACAGCATTATCATCACCAAGGTATGTTTCCTGCCAAACAGTTTCGTACAAGTTTGCCTTGGTGAATACCTTCCCCTTATTTTTTAGCATTAATTCCAGTATCTGATATTCTTTTGCGGTCAGATCAAGTTCTTTATGGTTAACTGTAATCCTCCTGGCATTGTCATCCAGCACCATATCCCCATAATGCAAGACCGTTTCGGAAGCAGACTGTTTGCGGTAACGCCGTAGGTTGGCCTCCACCCTTGCTGCAACCTCTCCCAGATCAAAGGGCTTGGTAATATAGTCATCAGCCCCCATTCTTAAAAGATCAATTTTGGTTCCAATCATATCCTTTGCCGAAATAATAATTACAGGAATATCTGAAAAACCTCTTACTTCTTTTAATATTTCATCTCCGCTTTTATACGGAAGCATAATATCCAGGATAACCAAAGCGTATTCCCGGGTTTTTATTTCATTAATTCCGTCTGTTCCGGTATATACCTGACAAACGTCATAGCCCGCATTTAGGAGAACTTCTGCAAGCATGTTATTTACATCTCTGTTATCTTCAATGATTAATATTTTGTCCATATATGTCTCCGATTATATATCTCTACTGTTCCAGCTCTTTGGATTTTAATGTATTCATTAAATTGTCTTTTTTCAGAAGGAATCTCCCTATGATATAACTGTCAATGAATAAAACCAAAACATCCAATCCGCTTTATAAACTCATAATTACCGGGTCATTTCCAGTACAAGATTACTAACTTCATTTATAAAGGTGCGGACATCCTCAAAACCGGTAACATCCATTTTAAACTTCAGCTTGCCATGGCAAACCGCTTTCTGCTTATTTTGAAACTTATATCTGGTTCGTGCCAGGCAGACTTTATAACATCCTACACATTCATCCAAATTATTAAACATACGGTCTGCAAAATCAGGAATCTTCCTTGCCAGGCTGTCCAGAGTTTCTTCCAGCATGTTTGCTTTCCGATGCCAGGTCTCGGGCTTGCCATTAGTTATCAGGTACCATTGCAAGGAGTGATCAAAAATATCGTTACTTAAGTATATTGCATAGGATAAACCATACTCAGATGCTACATACGTTATTTTATTTCCGTTCTTCTCAAGCTGCCTTTTAAAATTCAGTAGCTTTGGGGTTCTTAGGTATTCATCAATACTAATAATTTCTCTTTTAATATTCTCGGGAAGAAGTGATATACATTTCTCAAAGGTCGGTTTTTCCCCGGCGGCAATAGCGATATTTTTAATTACTGCAGCCGGCGGCTCCATTTCAGAATTAACAATTCCGCAGGAATTGTCATACTCCGTTATTGAGACTGCTTTGATACACAAATCTGCCAGCTTATCGCAGGTAATTTTTATTTCAAAACCATCCCTATTCATTTCTCTGAATGCCGGAGCTTTCATATATCTTTCTTTTTGTGAATAATACCTCGCCTCGCCGTTAACCAGTATTTGCATTTCTTTCATGTCGTAAATCAAAGATATTTCGACAAATTCCTTCAAAGGAATATAATTATGAAAGAATTTCGTTTTCCTGTTTGGAACTGCAATATCATCAATACGCCTGTTATCGGACCATAAGGTGCCGAAATTAACATGTCCGTTGCCTATAAGCACATACATGCCGGGAGCATCTATTTTCGCTGTAATGTCAATTCGCAAGGGTAATTTGTATTTACCGGGCAACCCCGTATACGAGTTTATGGACAAATGTTCCGCATCAAAGCGCTGAGTGGGTATTGAACGCTTATTTGTTATAAAAAGCATGCTATTCCTCAACTCACATTCAACCTGTCCCTTTGAAGTAAAATCAGCTAAATTTACGTTATATTTTTTCATGTAAAACTCCCCGGTAGCATTTTATTATTGTATATCAACAGTTCCGGCTTTCCCCGACAGTGCACCCGGTATCAGTTCAAGAGCCATGCACCACTCAGCCTTTTTGGTTTTATCGGCTATATGGAATATTCCATATTCATAAGTTCCTTTAAAACTAAACTTATGATAAAATTCCGGATCGCCGCAAAGGAATACAGCAGTAAATCCCATATCTTTTGCAATTCGAAAAGCCTCCAGCATCATTGCGCGGGCGATGCCTTTCCGAAAAAAATCGGGGTCAACACTTATGGGAGATAGCAACAGTTCTGTATAAACTTTATCAGGTGCAGTTATATTTGTTTTATATAACACAATCTGCCCTACCAATTTTCCGTCATCGTTTTCTGCAACCAGTGATAGTTCTGGAATAAAGGTATCCTTTTCCCTGATTTCATTCAAATAATCCCATTCACCTTCATTAGTTGAAGTAGCGAAGGCTTTCTTCACAAGTTCATAAATTTCATGGTAATCGGCAGGTTGTTCTTGTCGTATACGCATATAGTTCTCCTTTTTATAGTCTTCTTTGACACAATGATTCGTGGTCTCAAACGGGGTAGAAATTAATACCATTTATAATGAATACTGAAAATAGTAAGTTATATGCTAAAAATTCACACAATCTGAAAACAGCACTGCTTCCGTCTTCCTGATAGAACTTACCATATCATTCACATTATCCAGTGGCCTAGAAAGCTGCAAGCCTGAAAATCTATTGAGTCTGCCGCTATGATTATCTGAACCTGCCGTTTTTAACAGGTTGTAATTATCAGCGTATTGATTGGCCAATTTATTTTCAAAATCAGGTCTGCATGCATTATCTATTTCAACAGCATCCACCTTTCGAGGCAATAATCTGATCATATCTATGTAATAATCCTCGCGAAAGGGGTGGGCATGCACAATAAATCCACCATACTTGTGTACAAGGTCGCAATATTGGTTTATATCAATACTGAGTACTTCAGGATGGTTGAGCAGCCATTCCTTATCAAGACCGTATGTTAACAGATCGGTGCCCAGATAAGAATACTCCCAACCGAAAAACACATCTATTCCGATTCGTCGACCCTCTTGGTACGCGTATTGATAACCCTTACAAAACAGTTCAACACGTTCTGACCAGGACAAATCACTGGGGACAGTGGTATTTCCGTTGAGGAAGTGGTCTGTTATGCAAACTCCGCTGTATCCAATTTCCTTGTAAAACCGTACAAGTTTGACTGCAGATATTCTGGAGCATTTGCTTACTTCAGATGTATGAGAGTGTGTTTCGTATTTATGTTTTTTCATATATAATAGACCTCTTTCCAAGTGAATATTCTTTGTCGATTAGGTACATTATACCTGCAACTACGAAGCAAATACATATCAATTTATTTTTCCGCCACCATTTATTCCCCTTAGTAAAGCTACATAAACCATTCATCCTCCGCATTAAAAACCCGCAATAGAGTATACCGGGTATTCATCTACAATTTCAAAACTAAGTTTATTCGCCACTTTTTGCGAGGGTAGATTATCAACAGTAGTCTCCCATAGGGGTAATAAACCCTTTTCTAGTTGATTACCTATTAAGCTGCATGAATTAAGCTGCTTGAAATAAGTGTTCCATACCCTTTATTTCTCTCCTGGTTATCAAAGGTATCAAGGTCAATAAAATAGTTACATCACTTATAAAGTCTCTATGTTCTGGCAATAGTTTTTTACAAGCTATATATGACCATCTGGAAATGGCCCAAACAATGACAATTTCAGGCTCATCCCTATTGTCCGCAAATACCCTTCCCGGAAAATTCCCATTCAAAAATGCAAGTGCAGGAATTTGATATTTATTTTTACTGAAAAAGTTTACTACACTTTTAAACTCATTATATTCTAATTAAACCACTATATCTATTCTCCTTTTGCCCGTTATTAATGAATATGTAATTATCTTAAAATAAAAGAAGTAATATACCCCGCTGCATATTGTATAGCATTAGCTCCACTGTGTGCTAAAACAGGACACAATAAACTCCTTGTTTTTACAAATATGGTTGTCCAAACAGTTCCTAAAACAAACGTAAATAATAACTGCAGTGGGTCAAGATGTGTAATGGTGAAAGATGGGTATAGATTATACCCAATATGGGCAGTCATAAAAATAAAGCCGGATATTATTGAAACGTGCGGGATAGTTATTTTTCCAAGCTTAAATCCGTTATCCCAATACTTTATTAAGGCCAATACTACAAAACTGCGGAATAGTAGTTCCTCACTTATACCAGCCAATATTACTCCTACGATAAAGTCCTTTAGTATATAACAAAAATCAGGCGGGCATAAGTTTTTGATATAGCTGCCAAAACCTTGTGACAAATTAAGAGCAATTACAAAAAAAACAATTACTATTACCGACCATATTAAAATAAATCTTTTTAATATTCTTATACTCAAGTCTTTATTGTCAAAGTTAAAACCTGCCTTGGAAATATTGCCTCTAATACAGATTTTCAGCACTAGAATAGTAAAGAATATTTGTAATAAATATGTGATTATTACATATATAAGTCCATCAATTGGTTCAGAATAGTTTTTGTAGAAATTAAAACTTCCTGATATAGTCCTGGATAATATCGGTATGACATGTGCAATAAGAAATACAATAATCAGGCTGGCACTTTTTTTTATTATCCTCATGATTACCTACTTTTTCAGTTAATTTATATATCCATTCTTTTTTAAATGAGATATTTGTTATTTGTTTACCATTTTACCCCTTTTACTACCATATTTCAACAATTCAAATACCCTTTGAATTGTGATTATAAGTTTTTTGCCAAAGCTATTTAACCGTTCCCATATAATCTCTATAAATTGTAATAATTTCATTTGTAAAATTCCTTGTTCGGGCATATAATATAAAATAGAACATATGTTCGATTAAATTAATTGGGGATGCCATTATGGAAAGAGTAATTTTACATTCAGATTTAAACAACTTCTATGCAAGCGTTGAATGTCTGTACCAGCCCGAGCTGAGAGAAAAGCCAGTGGCTGTAGGCGGCAGCATTGAGCACCGGCACGGAATTATTCTGGCAAAAAACAATATAGCGAAGGGCTTTGGCATCAAGACCGGCGAGGCTATCTGGCAGGCAAAGCAAAAGTGCCCTAACCTGGTTGTCATTCCTCCAAATTACGATAGATATCTCAGATTTTCAAAGCTTGCAAGAGAAATCTACCACGATTATACCGATAAAATTGAGGCCTTCGGCATTGATGAAAACTGGCTTGATGTTACCGATTCCGTCCGTCTGTTCGGAGATGGTGAACATATTGCCCATGAAATACGCAAAAGAATGATTGAAGAGACCGGGATCACCGTTTCTGTTGGTGTTTCCTGGAATAAGATATTCGCAAAGCTCGGCAGCGATCTAAAAAAGCCCAATGCCGTTACTGTAATAGGCTCAAATGATTATAAGCAAAAGATATGGCCTCTTCCCGCAAAAGAACTATTATACGTTGGGCCTTCAACCTGGCGGAAACTGGTCAAAATCGGACTCTACACCATCGGGGATATTGCAACAGTCTCACCAATGGTTCTCACAGGCCTGTTTGGTAAATGGGGTGAGTACCTGTGGAGCTTTGCCAATGGCCTGGACACCACTCAAGTCTCAATTGTGGGTACTGAAAGCATAATCAAGGGTATCGGAAACAGTATGACTACACCCAGGGACCTGGAAAACAACGAGGATGTTAAAATGTTGTTTTATGTTCTCTCTGAAAGTGTTGCCGAAAGACTTCGGAAACATTACTTTAAGGGAAAAACCATACAAATACATGTCCGGGACAAAGATTTGGTAACCATTGACAGGCAGGCACAATTGAATACCCACACCTTTGTCAGCAGTGAGATAGCAGAAAAAGCCTTTGATATATTCCTGAAAAACTGGACCTGGGATAAGCCTATACGTTCCATCGGTGTAAGGGTTACCGATCTTATTTCGCCTGATACATATACCCAGCTAAGTCTGTTTGATGACGACAACAGGCGGCTGAAAAAGGAGCTTTTAGAAAAATGTATTGATGATGTAAGAAGACGTTACGGACATTACTCCGCCCAAAGAGCCTTAATGTTGAAGGATCAGAAGCTTAATGCAAACCCTATAGAAGAAAATATTATTTTTCCCGTATCGTATTTTAGGTAGAAAGGAGAATTATTTTGCGCAAGGTTTATGTAGACGTTATGTCAGCTTTTACGAAGGATGGAGCTCTCCTCCCACTATACTTTGTCTGGGAGGATGGAACACGCTATGACATAGACAAGGTCTTTGATTTCAAAAAAGCCGCCAGTCAAAAGGTAGGCGGTCAGGGAATCCGTTATCGGTGCAGAGTAATGAATAAGGAAGTATATCTTTTTTTAGAGGACAACAAATGGTTTATGGAAGGGAAATGATTGAATTATTATGGTTCCATTCGGGTATGAAAGAAAACAATTGGAAGAAGAAAGCGAAAATAAAGTACCCGTGTCTCAATATCGGCGGGTTTATCTTAATGCTGAAGCTTTAAGACGCAGCAGCACCGGAGAGTTAATCCCTGCCTCCTTTGAATGGGAAGGCCGTACCTATAAAATAAGCAAGGTATTGGAAAGCAAAAACGGTCAAAGTTTTAAGCAAAGAGTAAATGCACAAAGATATTATTGTACCTGTCAGGGTAAAAAATTTCAGTTGTTTTTTGAGGATGGAGGCTTTGGAAATCAAAGATTCTATATTGAAGTGAGGGAGGATAGCAAAATTTGATAACTCTCCTCACATTATCCGGTATTCTTTATGTAACCTCACATTCCGGTTTACCATATTATATATTGAAACCTACTTGAAAGGAGTAGATTAAATGTCGGATCGATATGACGATTATGATCAATATGGTGAATACGAAGAATTTGATGATTATGACGAGGAATTAAGACCGGACGGGATGCCCGGGCAGATGATGCCTCCTCAAGGTCAACCCCAAGGACAGCCTTTTGGTCAGCCACCTTTTGGACCTCCTCAAGGCCAACCACCTTTTGGGCCTCCTCAAGGTCAGCCACCTTTCGGACCTCCTCAGGGTCAGCCTTTAATGCCATATTCACCGGGACCGCACAATTTCGGTCAATTTGCACCAAATATGCGCCCACCAAATTATATTCCAAGAAGACCAAACTTTTTCCCAGGCCCCATAAGACTTTGCCGAAACAGATTTGCATTTATATGGCTAAATAATGGGAGACGTTTCTGGGCTTGGATTTCAAGCGTTACGCCACGTATGGTTTTCGGTTACAGATGGAATGGCCGCAGATGGATTTACTTTGAGGTTATGGTTAATAATATTAACACATTTATATGCATAAGATAAACATATTTTTTATGAGTAATTCATTAGATAAGCTTTTCAAAAAAATATTTAGTACTGACCAGTTAATGTCGTCGACATTAACTGGTCTCTTTTAAGAATTAATTATTAACTTTATTTGTTTTCTGAATTAGTATAGGCAATTAAAACTATATCCATTCCGGCTTTCTTCTTCAATTCGGATTCCAGTCTGGATATATCATTTATTGCTTCATTATTATCTGCCAATGGTGCAATTTTAAATTTATTATTCATAAGAGCCTCCTGTCTTGTCTATATGCTTATATTATTGACAATTCAAAATCAAAATATTAATCCCTAAAAAAATTAAAATTGATGCGTATATGCATTAAAATTCAGATATAATAAAAATAGAACAATCACCCCCTTTATTCGCCTCATTGCGATAAAGGTTATATATTTTCATTACTGTTTTGTGGCCGCTATGTCGGCTAAAAGCCACCAAAGTGTCAAAGCCACAATGTTACTTAGGAGGTTAATTATGTGCGGACGATATGTGGTCTTTACTGAAGAAGAAAATGCGGAATTAATTGAGATTATTAACGGAATTGACCAACGATATAAAAATGAAGCTCAACAAATGAAAACAGGAGAGATCTTTCCTACCGATACAGTTCCGGTTATTACCGCTAGTGCTGGTAGTTCTGTCGGTTCGGTAGGTTATACCGGTTCTACCAGTTCTATAAGCTCTGTCGGTTACACCTGTTCTGTAAGTTTCGATAGTTCTGAGAACGCAAGGGATGTACACCTTTTTAAATGGGGCTTCCCCAACTATATGAAGTCAAGTGCGGTCATTATAAATGCCCGATGTGAGACCCTTCACGAGAAGCCCACCTTTCGCAAACTCCTCGGAACGGGCAGATGCCTTGTGCCAGCAAGCGGCTTTTATGAATGGAAAGCTGCCGACGGTTCCACCAAAAAGAAGGACAAATACCTTATCCGCACAGCAGACTCAAAGCTCATATACTTTGCCGGCTTGTTCGGCAGCTTTATAGATAAGACCGGCATCCCCTCAACACGTTTTGTTATAATAACTACTGACGCAAACCGTCAAATGTCGCAAATACACAGCAGGATGCCGGTTATCCTCCAAAAGCCTGAGGCCATGGCCTGGATAAGTCCTCAAAATAAAGAGCTGGACAGTCTTCTCAGGCCATACGGCAGTGAACTGACCTTTGATAAGGTTGGTTGAAAAAAATTGGCATGGTTCCGGTAGTCTTAATTACCAGACAATGCACAAGCTTTGTTCCGGCACCCATCCAACGCACATTGTGAAGCGTTTATTGATATGCTTTCAGCACCGGGCATGTTTACAAGCCTATGACTATCAATAATGGAAAGAGGACCATGCCCTCCACAAATTACACATGGTTTTTGGATGCAAGCACCTATTTGCTCGGCCAGACGGGTAATCTGCTCTCGCATTTCCGTAGCTTTTGCAGAGTCAGAGTTAACACTCCTCATAAGGTATGGCGCCAGTGAATTAAACTCAGCGCGTTCGGAGCTGAAGCCGCTTATATTTACTAATATATCTCCTGTAAAAAGCACTCCAAATTTTCTGCATACGAAAACCATTTCGCCGTATACATGCCCGCCGCTGCCCTCAAGTACTTCAAACTCCATATCTCCTACTTCAAAGCATCCAATATGAAGCAGTTCCTTGTGTTCTTCCGGCGTGTCACCGTTATCAATAATTGTAAAATTATCTGTCTTGGGAGGAACATACCCTGAAATTATTCGGCTGAGCTTGCTGTAGCCAAGTCCGATATCGTTATGCTCTCTATAATCTCGAATGCCCTGATATTGTCGTCTTAAATTGTCTGCACTTTTTTGATTTACACATATCTCGACATCTTCCAGTTGTGATAAAAGACCACAATGATCAACATCGGCATGGGAAATATACACTCGCTTGAGTCTGCTTTGCCAATCCAGAAACAGTTTATTGAAAATCTCAAATATTTCCCTTGAATAGATGGTATAGCCGGTGTCTACGAGCACCAGCTCCTTTGAAGTCTCCATAACATAAGTGTTACTTCCACAGGGCGGCTGGATATTATACAAAGTGACCATCGGGCTGATTTGTACCTTTTCAATATCGGCCTTGAAATTACTTTCCCTGTGGAGACTGATAAAATTTGCAAACCGTCTGATATAGTCAAAAACTTTTTTAGGATTCTCACCCTTTTCCTGGAGCACCTGCCAGATACGATTGGATTCCGAGATAAACTCCATGGTTGTCTCAGTACTTAAATGCATAAGCTTCTGCATTTCATTAGCAAGACGGATATAGAAAATTGTATTGTCCAAACTGTTTTCCGCATCGTCGTAATCTTCAATATCTATCTGATAAACCTCACTTAAATCTTCAAGCAGCAATTTTATGATTTTGGGATTTTCTATAAGCAAACCCATTTTAAAGTCTTGAAATTCAGTCCCATTTGAGCTTGAATTTATATATGAAATATTTATTCCATACCTGTCAAGTATTCTGAGTATAGGCAAAACTGAACCCGGTTTATCCGGAATTTTAATATTAACAACAACAATTCTTGTCTCGGCTATTTTTTCATTGAGATAGCCAATATGACCCAGTTCCTCTGCTATGTAAGTAAGTTCCTCTTCTGTGGCCTCCACGTCTATAAAAAGTGTATGAAGGTCAACGGCTTTATTGTAGCTGACCCGGACAATATTTCCATTATGATTGGCAATTATTTTTGAGGCAAGCATAAATGCTCCCGTTTTGTCTGGCATGTTTGTTACGTATGTTTTCCTAGGCATTATCCAACCTCCATTAATAAATCTGATAAGCTAGTATTTATTATACCTCAATTAATATGCACCAAACTAAGTAGTGCTATTTATATTTTATGGTAGTGATTAGTAATATTTTATGATAGATATTTACAAATAAAAACAAAACATATATAATCTAAATGGATGGTTAATGGATGATGTATGGATGGTATATGGATGGTATAAAGATTTCTTAATACCATTCTCAAACATTATTACTATATCATTACTTTTCAGAATACCTCTGATTATTCTTCATAATATTTTTATTTTATATTTGAAAGGTGGAAGCAAATTTATGGAAACAGAAAAAATAACTATTAATATTGGCGCAATTGATCTTGGTCATATTGATCTACTGGTGGAGCAGGGTTTTTATACCAATAGAACAGACTTTATTCGTACCGCTATCAGGAATCAAATGACAGTACATTCGGGGGATATAAGCAACATAAAGGCCTCAGGTGCCTTAGGTCTCAATTCCCTCAATAATGATATAAATAGAGAAATCAATAAAGTAACTGCAGATATTAATAATATGGCCAACCTCAGCACAACAGGAATTAATGACGGTTTTGTAGGGGGAACCGGTGTCTTCAGCTATAGTAAAAAGACACTGGAACAGGTCAAACAAAGCGGAAACAAGATTTCTCTCTTTCTGATCGGGATGCTGATAATCGAAAAGGACGTGCCCGCCGAGCTGGTGAAAGAAACCTTTAGTAAAATCAAGGTATACGGAATCATCAAGGCAAGCGAAGAGGTGAAAAAGGTTATAGTTGAATTGCGTGATAAATAAGAGGTGATTAAATTGGTCATGAATATTCAGAATTCTATTTTAATTCTCTTTTTGGTATACTTTCTGGCATATGAGCCTGTGGTAGGATTATTAACCTATAGAAAATTTGTCAGAAGACAAATGGTCGACAGCACCGAAAGAATAAGATATTATGGTAAATTACTAGGCGGACTGTGGTTTCTTGTTGCCTGCGTCTTTGCCTTTATGTTATTTTACGGTTTTTCCTTGGGAGAGGTTGGAATAAACCGGGTTACTCTCCGTTTCTCAGAGCTGAACAAGCTGTTCGTTATTAGTGTAGCTACAGCTGCGCTTGGTTTATTTTTATTACTTGTTTATCAGCTGATAGCCGCCAGGTTAAGCATAAAATATAGACAAAAGCTGATGAACACCGATATCCCACAAGATATTTCAATTTTATTGCCTGATACCAATGGCGAAAGAAAGTTATGGACGGTAATTTCAATAACTGCCGGCTTAACGGAAGAGTTTTTGTATAGAGGGTTCCTATCACTGGCGCTGACTCAATTGTTTCCGGCCATAAACCTTCCGTTAACGGCAATCATATGCAGCATCATTTTTGGTTTAGGACACACCTATCAGGGAGTTTCCGGGGTTGTAAAGACAGGACTTTTAGGCTTGTTTTTTCACGCCCTGTATATTGCTACAGGCTCGATAATACCAGGTGTTCTGTTACATTTTGCTATAGATCTGTCAGCTAAGGATATTCAAAAATATAACGAAAAAAATATAACAGAAAAAACGTAAGTAAAATGAATTTGTAAACAAATATACATCACCAACAGATACAATATCACCCAACAGATAAAATTTTCGAAACATCAATTCTAAAACAAACTGAGCTGCCGGTCATAGTATCCGCGCTTGTACTCCGATATAATATCCTCCATTTCATATAATAGACCATACCGGCGGCATTCCTCCCTAAACACAGCAGATAACTGCTTAGCCCTTGGAGATTGACATGAATAGGTATCCCCGAATTCTTTAATATACAGCTCCTTCTTTTTGGGGAACAGTTCATCAAGCTTTGAGTAATACCAGTCTCTTTGATTCATTCGCAGTGTAACTCCAAAGGCAGCATAAATGAATCTTGCACCGTTTTCATGTGCAAGTCGGACTATTTCAGTGATGTTTTCTTCATTATCTTCTATGAACGGTAAAACAGGCATCATAAGAATTCCTGCAAAAATCCCGCTGTCAGATAGTCTTTTGATGGCAGCAAATCGCTTTGAAGGAGATGGAGCATTTGCCTCGACCTTGCCAGCCAATTGGTCATCAGAACAGGTAATTGTTATTTTAATCAGCACGGGAGAGTGCTTTTGTATATTCTGCAATATATCAGCATCTCTTTCCACAAGATCACTTTTTGTGGCAATTGATATACCAAAACCGAACTGGTCAATTATTTTAAGAGCTCCCCTTGTTAGCTCAAGCCTTCTTTCAAAAGGGTTATAGGGATCACTCATAGCCCCGGTTCCTACAACCCCCTTCTTTCGTTTTGATTTTAAATCGCGATAAATCAAGGAAAGGGCATTTTCCTTTGCCCTTACCTGATCAAAATTCTCAACATGATAACAGTCGCTCCGGCTGTCACAATATATGCAACCATGATTACAGCCTTTATATATGTTCATGTTATAGTTGTTGCCAAACCAGTTATTATTCTCGGCATATCCCGAAATAATACTTTTAGCAGGTATATACTCCATTACTTATAGCCTCTTCTCCTCAATGAATTTTATAAATTTTGCTTCACTTAGTATTTCATTAGTTACAAACCTGCCGTTATAGAACAAACTGTAAGTTGTGAACGGTGCTGGAGCTGCCTGAGCCTGTTCTTTTGAGGTTATTTTGTGCGTTATAAATCCAACGCCTTTTTCCTTTGCAACAGCTTCTATTAACGGAACGTATTTTACTGTATAAGGACAGTGATTTGTGTAATAGAGAACCCAGCCAGCTTCAGAAATACTACCTGCTTTTTTGAATCCTCAATGCATTGGTTAAGAAGACCGGCTGCATAGCCATTTCCCTTAAAGCTCCCCGAAACCCAAAAGCAGTCGATAAACATATAACCATTGGCGTTTATGGGGCACCATGCATTTTCAGCAGGAATATATTCAATAAACACCTTTCCACGTACGTTCAGCTTTTTAAATATCATTCCATTCTGAAATTGATCTCTAAGCCAGGCTTTCTTTGAGGCAGCGCAAATATCTCCCTTTTCGTCTGAATTGGCACAGCAAATGTCCTGGGAATCAATATTCTCTAAGTTTAGATTAATAAATTCCATATTTATTCTCCCTTTCATGCTTGAATTGATAAGCTTTCTTTATTAGCTCAAAACAGTTTTCTGAGAGTTTTCTTTACCCCGGTCCTGCCCCGGTACCTGAGGTTACTGATTTACAGCAATATAAATATGTATTTCCTGATTTTCCATATCTCCTGAGTTGTTTTGGTATTCTTCAAAGTCAGAGCTGTATTTTCTGTTAAGCTGCATATTCCACAGGTTTACCCAGAATTCGCCTACAGCTTTCTGGACATGTCCGCTAATGATAAACCTGGCATAAGTCCCTGCAGGAATAGTTTTCACTACCATCCTTTCAGGCAACTCCTGGACCTGATTTACTTCACAGCAGGCTAAAAAACTGTAGGGTTTTGTAAAATCACCTTCATAATCGGTATAAAGTCCAATAGATTTAGCGTTTAATTTGTAAGGAATTGAGGTATAAGCGTCGCCCTGCATAAACTCACCCCAGACTTTTCCGATATCAGACATGGCCTGTCCGTTTTCATTAGTGGTCCGAACCATTATCCCTACAACGGTCTTTTCTTCAATTCTAACCAGATCATAATTCATATTCATTAAATACACTCCTTTTATAACGCATAGGTTCAGATTAAATTTTGGGGCTGTAAAAAAATTTTATTACCTCTGTGCGTTTCAATGAGGCATGATGTTATTTCTGCAGCACTGCCCCGTATTTGATAATAAAAGGATAACACTATCAATATGACATGAGTATGTCATATTACGGTATAGTTTTTGTAGAAAATTTATCGTATCACTATGATGTTTTGGGGCCAGTTATTCAACCATTAGCAGTTTTATACTACTGGTTACTGGCTTCTAACTTCTATCTTCTATTCTTCCAACTTCTTACTTACTCATATTGTTTTAATGCTTCTTTAAGCCGGTTAACAATAATATCCCTGACATATTCCGGCTCAACTACTTTTGCGGCACTTCCGAAGGACATTATATATCCGTATACCCAATCATTTTCGGGATATGAAACTGTGACCTCAAAGCTTCCGTCTTCATTCCTGATTATAGAGTTTTCATCAAATTCGTCATAGACACGATATGCCACCGATTGGTCCAGATGAAGCCTAAAATCAAGAGTTCTATAGTTCTCCTCCCTGCCGGACTGAAAGGCAGATTCTTCAGAGGTTCTCTTCTTAAATGAGACTTCAGAAATTTCAACAGCCTTCATTCTAGTCAGCTTAAAAATTCGAAAAGCCTGCTTAGTCAGACAATAGCCTTTTAAATACCAGGTTTTATCTTTAAACCAGAGCTGTATGGGTTCTGCTTTTCGCTTGGTATTTTGTCCATATGAACTGAAATAATCGAAGGTAATTACTCTACTTTCCAAAATTGCTGTTTTTATAAGATTGAATTTTTCCCTGTTGGTTTCGCCCCAGTGTGAAAAGTCCACATCAATCCAATTATAGTTATCCTTTTTAAACAGTAGTCCTAATTTTGATATTACATTATCTACATCTGGATAATGAATTGCATTCAGACTTTGCAGGGCAGTAAGTATTTCATTTTGTTCCGAATCAGACAATATGGACTTATTCAGAACATAATTGTCAAGAATGCTGATCCCTCCACCCTTTCCCTTGCACATATACACTGGTATTCCCGCTTCCGACAGCACATCAACATCTCTATAGATAGTCCTTATAGATACCTCGAAGCGTTCAGCCAACTCCTTTGCTGTAATTATTTTTTTGTCCAGCAAAATATACACTATTTCAAACAACCTGTTAATCTGCATAAGTCTTATTACCTCCACCTAAATTATATCATTAAAAGCTGACACCACCATGTCATATTTTCATTGTAAATGCTATCATATTTGTCTTACTTAATAGCTAATACCTATAATAGAAAGGCGAAACACCCGAAGAACTGTTAGATGAAAATGATTTCTATACATTTGATCTTTTAGATAAATCAAATGCAATAATATGAATTATTTGTATATAATTACAAATTATGTTACAGTTAGAAGATGAAAAAGTAGACAAATCAAAAAAATATATTTTCGTCAAATTTCTTTTAAATTTTTTACAGGAGGGCAATATAGTGAAATCACGCTTAAAAGTCTTTTGTTTTATATTAGCTATTTCAATTGCAACCCAAATATTTGGAGTTGTTTTCGCAGAACAAGCAAGCTCCACAAGTCAGCAGCTATTTCCCATTTGGAATCTTCAAAAGAATGGAACCAGACTATGTGGCTTTATTAATCAGAGTGGCAAGATTATTATCAAACCTAAATACATTGTGGTATATCCATTTTCAGATGGAGTTGCGTGGGTGAGTGATACACCAGTAAGTTCAGTGGGGAGAACTTCTCATAAGTGGCAGCTGATAGATACAACTGGAAAGGTATTGTTTGAGAATGCATATATTGATAAACCATCTCAATTTAAGGACGGTGTATGTCAGGTAGAAACTACTACAAAAGTAGGCAATACTTCAACCAAAAACAAGGTGTATATTAATAAGAAAGGTACTGTTTTATTTAAAAAACCTGCTACGGATGACGTTGGTCCAATATCACAGGACTTGCTACTCTTTGCCAGTAGGGATCAATATGGTCTTACATATTCAAAATACGGTTTTATTGATAAAAACGGAAATTCAGTTATAGAACAAAAATATGTTAAGGCCTCGAGCTTTTCTGAAGGACTTGCGGCTGTCTCTATCTATGATGAAAACGGAAAAATTAAAGCAGGTTTTATTGATCAGAAAGGTAATGAGGTAATTAAATTTAAATATGATAGTGCTGGAGACTTTATTAATGGATATGCTCCAATAGCTGTTATAAATGATTTTTTCGGTTTCAAATAAAGGTGTACTTAATATAGAATATGATTTTACATATTTTAATGATAGTTTCCCCCTTAGCTCAGCAATGTTTATCCGCAAAATTATTAATACAAATAAGCCTATATTTGCTGGCTCAGCTTTATATGGCTTTATAAATAAAAATGGAGAAACAATTATTGAACCACAGTATACACAAATTCAGTATTTCCAGGAAGGTTATTCTGCCGTATGTAAAAATGACAGTTGGGGATTTATTGATGCAAAAAATAATAAGCTGACTGACTTTGTTTTTTCAGATGCTCGTAGCTTTAAGCAGGGACTTGCTGCAGTATTAGTTGCAGATGATTTTGGAGTGAATAAATGGGGCTTTATTGATAAAAAGGGCGAAATAGCGATTTTACCCAAATTTGATGAAGTTGGTGACTTTAATAATGGCTTAGCTGCAGTAAAAATTAATGGTAAATGGGGCTTCATTAATTCAAAAGGTTCTTATGTGGTGAAGCCTACTTATAAAATGACAACTGATTTTAATAATGGTCTTGCGCTTGCAACTTATGACGTCAAAGCTAAACCTGTTGATCAGGGTTGGGCCGCTTACATTAATGCATCTGGTAAAGTTGTGTGGAAATCCCAGATGTAAGCTTGATTAAGTGGGCATCTGATTGCAATCTTAGGGTATTTGACGCTGTAAAAAATTTTGTGTATGGAACATAGGAAATACTCCTTTTTGGTTAAGAATTTAAGTATTAACCAGAGAGGAGATTTTTTATGAGTGCTCTACCAAAAGAAGTGATTCAGGAAAT
>JAEZKZ010000044.1 GCA_023415305.1 Bacillota bacterium | reverse complement strand
GTCGGAATGACGTGACTTGAACACGCGACCTCTTGCACCCCAAGCAAGCACTCTAGCCAAACTGAGCTACATCCCGATAACGCTAAATCATTATAACATACGCCTTTTTCTATGTAAAGACAATTTCATTAAAAATGTTACTAAAATACTATTAAAAAATTACTTGTTGTATAAACAAAAAAGTAAATTCCAATCTTTAAATAAACTGTAAGTTTCTCCTGAATTGTTATAAAATAGAAAACATTAATTCATAGATTAATTAAATTCAGGTTTTTAATGATTATTAATAAAAAATTGTCACAATTGAGACCTAACAATTGTCTAATTATATGAATATATAAAATCATTGAAAGGATGATACTTTAATGACTAACCAGAATGAACTTGTGGAAAATGCTTTAGCCGGTGACAGACAAGCAATTGAGAATTTACTTTTAGAAGTAAAAGATATGATTTTTAATCTTTCACTTAGAATGCTGGGTAATACATACGATGCCGAAGACGCAACCCAAGAGATTATTATTAAGGTAATTACAAAATTGTCCACCTTCCGAAATGATAGTAAATTCTCAACCTGGGTATACAAAATATCCTCAAATCATTTGCTGAACTATAAAAAAGGTCTGTTTTCTAGAATGCCTGCCTTAAGCTTTGAGTTTTATGGACAGGATATAAAAAATGGATTTATAGAAAACAATCCTGCTTTATTACAAGGCGTAGATGAGGATTTATTGGCCCAGGAACTCAAGATGTCCTGTACAAATGTTATGCTCCAGTGTTTCCAACCGGAGGACAGAATCATTTATATATTAGGTACGATGTTTAGAGTTGACAGTAAAATATGCGGTGAAGTTCTTGAAATGTCTCCCGAAGCATATCGAAAGCGACTTTCCAGGCTAAGAAGCAAAATGAGTGAATTCTTGAATTCTTATTGTGAGCTGGGAGCATCGAAAAACTGTTCATGCAAGAGAAGAATAGGATATGCAATAACAAGCCGCAGACTAAATCCACAGTCCTTGGAATTTTCTAATCTGGAAACACTGGATAGTAATTTAATACAGGAATATACAAATGCAATGGAAGACATTGACGAAATGTCTTTTACCTTTGCTGAACTTCCGAAATATAAGTCACCACAGATAATAAAAAAATTTGTTACAGATATTCTTGCTTCAAATTCCATGCAAAAAATTCAAGCAGAGGCACTATAAAGAGGAGCTATAATGTCTAGAAAAGCAACTAAAAGAATTTTGAACAAATCCCGCCTTTCAACAGACCATGGCGGCTGGATGTATTGTGTAAGCTGTAATAAAACTATTGCATACTTATGTTATATAACCTACAACAGCTTTAAATTCGATTATTCATGTAAATGCGGAGAAAATGGCAGCGTACTTATCCAATTTGATAGTATCCTTAAAACCAAATCAAGCTTGAAGTCTTTAATCAAAATAAAGAACCGATTATGCTGTCCAAAAGATAATTCCCCTCTTGTCACTTTAATTGATAAGAATCTGGAAAGCTATTCTTGTGAAATTGTATGTCAAGTCTGTAATGAATTATATAGTATGAACTTATGAAAATAACAAGACCATGAGGTTATAACTTTACCTCATGGTCTTGTTATTCCTGTCTATACTTTTTCATCTACCGCTGCACCTTCTCTTTTCTTTGATTGCAATGCTTTTTCAAAATTTCTTTCGTCTTTAGTGTTATTTTTGCTTTTCTCGTCCGACTTACCGTCTTTCTTATAGCTTATTACTTTAATTACAGGATATACTGCCGATACTCTGTTAATTTCCATAAAATCACCTCCAATATATTATGAAAATAATTAGAGTCACATAATATATATCGGCAAAAAAAAGCAAGCCGTTACTGATTTCCCAATAATGGCTTTTTATTTCCTTATTTAGTGTTAAAATTTCTCGTTAGGATCAGCCTAATATTTACTAGCACCATTTTTGTTGATTACTCTGAAAATAATGTAGCCAATTAAACCAATGACTGCTACAGGTAAAATCAGACTAAGTACCCAACCCAGTATTTTTAATGCAATTATAAATAAAAAGATCATCCCGATAATTGTTAGCACTTTTTTAAATTTATTATCCATTGTTTCTCTACCTCCAAGTATATTATAGGTAAATTATACACCTGGATGTTAAATTTGTCTATAATTAAATTAAAAATATTTAATTGAATTATTAATTTTTTTAAGGTTTAGATCAATTTCATTAATATTGATTAACTTTATTATATATTATACGATTAATTGCTGAAATTGTATTATCAATTTCAGACAATGTGTTAAAATATCCTACACTCAACCGTACCATCCCGGTTTTACTGGTGTTAAAGTGCCTATGTGCAAGAGGCGCACAGTGGAGTCCTGACCTGCATTCTATGGAGTACCTTTTGTCAAGTTGAGCACTTATTTCTGAGGAATCTGCGTCTGTAACATTGAAAGCAACAATACCGGAGTTTTCTTTTACATTTTCAGGACTGTAAATCTTAATACTTCTATTTTGCTTTAAACCGTCCAGAAGCCTTTTTATCAGTTCATCTTTTTTTCTTCTTATTTCAGCTATACCTGTTTTAGTTACAAAGTCTACCCCTGCACCCAAACCCACTATCCCGGGAGTATTAAGTGTTCCGCTTTCAAATCTGTCAGGTAACTGGTCAGGCTGATACAAATATTCTGATTTACTTCCTGTTCCACCGCTCATTATTGGATTCAGCTTTACATCGGGCGAAATATATATCCCTCCGGTTCCCTGTGGACCCATCAACCCTTTATGCCCAGGAAAGGCCAGCATGCTTGCAAACATTTTATCAAGGCCTACTTCTATGCTTCCCAACCCCTGAGATGCATCCAGAAGAAATAACACCCCGCTGTTCTCAGCAATTCGGCTGATTTCCCTTATCGGCATAATAATTCCGTTTACGTTTGAAGATAGAGTGCAGGCTATCATTTTGGTTCTCTTATTTATATATCTTTTAATTGTAAAGGGATCGATTCTGCCCAGCCCATCAGCATTAACTATTGTAAGCTTTATCCCGTTATATTTTTCCATAGTCTTAAGAGGCCTGAGTACAGAATTATGTTCCATACAGGTAGTGATAACATGATCCCCTTCTTTCAAGCTTCCGGCGATTGCTAGATTCAGGGCCTCGGTAGCATTTTTTGTAAAACATATATTCAGAGAATCTCTTATTTTTATAAGCGCCGCAATTTTTTCCCGTGTTTCATTAACTGCCAGCGCACTTTTAATTGACATTTCGTGACTGCCCCGACCTGGATTTGCACAATAGGTTCTGATGCAATTCTCCATCGATTTATATACTGTTTCGGGTTTTGGAAAAGAAGTAGCTGCGTTATCCAGATATATCATACTAACCTCATATTTAAAATCTTCTTATTATTAAGGTATGAATACAAGGTTAGCAAGTTTACAATAATCAATTCTATTTATAGTTCCTCAACATTAATTCTTCCAGCTTCGCTGCTAACTGACTCTTTAATAACCCGTGCTTTTCAATGTTAAACTGATACTCCTCCTTACTCCAATTCTCCTTTGGATATTGAAATACGGGAAATTTTCTTCTGTTCTCATCCTCCCATAAATAGCGTGGGAATACATGTGCATGCAGAAAAGCATCAGTGTTTCCCAGAATTTCATAATTAATTCTGATCGGTTTACATACATCCATTAATGCATCTCCCAAAATACTCATATCTACCAGAAATTCTGCTCTTTTCTCTACACTAATATGGTTCAGACTGTTTACTGTAGGGTATCCTAAAAGTACACAATAGCCAGGCAGGAATTGAGTATCCCCCATTACAGCAAACCCGCTTTTCATTCTAATGATTACTGTTGGATTTTCACCCTTGAGTGCTGCTTCAATTCGATTTTCCTTCCAATTCATTCACTATCCCCCATCTGGTTATTACTTTGCCATAACCTCTTCTTTCAGTAATTCACCCAGTATACTGATTCCCTTAATAATTTTATCTTCCTTTAAACCCGAGAAATTTAGTCTCATGGTATTTTCATGTCCTCCGTTAGGGTAAAATGCGCTGCCCTGAACAAAAGCTACACCTCTGTTCAATGACTTTACCAATAATTCTTTTGTATTGATATTTTCAGGTAAGATAACCCATAGAAACATACCTCCCTCAGGCCTGGTATACTCCACTTCTTCCGGAAATGTTCTTTTTATTGTATCAACCATGGCGTCCCTTCTGCTTTTGTATATTTCAACGTTACTTTTGATATGCTCTTCAATATTATATTTCTCATAATACCTTGCAATCTGCATCTGAGCAAAAAAATTCGTATGTATATCTGTTCCCTGTTTGAACAGAACATATTTATTGATTATCTCCTGAGCTGCACAGGCCCATCCTATCCTGTATCCGGGACATACAGTTTTGGAGAATGTGCTGAGGTATATTACTCTTCCTTCAGTATCAAAACTTTTTATAGGTGGAAGCTTTTTATTATCAAAGCACAGTTCACTATAAGGATTATCTTCTATAATTATCAGGTTATATTGGTTTGCTATCTCAACAATGGCCTTTCTCCTTTCAAGACTCATTCTTCGGCCGGTAGGATTTTGATAATCGGGTACGGTATATAAGAATTTAACTTTGCTGTGAGAGTTGAGTTTTGCAACAAGGTCTTCAGGAATAAGTCCGTCTTCATCCATTTCGACTTCTGAAAATCTTGGATAAAAGGGTTTGAATGCATTAATTGCAGAAAGATATGTAGGACTTTCACATAAAATTGTATCTCCCTCATCTAAAAATACTTTTGCAGTCAGATCGAGCCCCTGCTGTGAACCGGTTGTTATAAGAATATCATCAATACTGACCTTCACCCCTTTTTTCTCCATCTGTTCTGCAATAATTTTTCTCAAACCGATATGCCCCTCTGAAATTGCATACTGCATTGACTTAACACCGTCACCTTCCAGAATTTCATTGCATATCTCCCTCATTTCCTCAACCGGGAAGGACTCTTCTGCGGGGAGACCTCCCCCAAAGGATATAATCTCATTTTTATCTGTCAGCTTAAGAAGTTCCCTTACCTCTGACGCTTTTAAAAACTCAGTTCTTCTTGCAAACATATTAACCTCCCTTCTACGCGCATAGCGCGTACACAAATAGTAATGAAAAGACACGTTGGGCTTTTCGCTGCGTGAAAAGCACGGTGACTTACCGAATGTATTTTTCACGCTGTTACCTCCTAAGACGTTTTGTACCGTTACCGCATAGCGGCCTATATTGATTAACTTGTATTATTAATACTACAAATAAGGATTAAGCACCGTTTCTACAGGATATCTTGACTTTGATGTGCTTATTGAACATTTTTCTATACATTCAACCAGCTTTTTAACACCATCTTTTATGTCCTGTTCTTTGGGATAAGAGAAATTCAGCCTTATGAAATTGCTATCATAACTGAATTTCGGAAAGAAAACATCTCCCGGCATTACTATAACTCCCATGTCCCCCAATAATTTTATCAACTCATTCATTCTTATGTGTTTCGGAAGCTCAATCCAAAGAAAATAACCTCCGTTTGGTACAAATACTTTCATACCCTCGATTTGGCGGTTACTTAGTTCGGCCGCCATTAAGTCCCTCTTCTTTTTGTATTTAGCTTTTAGTTTCTCAAGATGAGGCTGTAAGTGTCCCTGCGAAAGAAATTCGTGGACTATATACTGGGATAATGTATTTGTTTGGATATCCGTTATCTGCTTAAATTTTATAAATTTATTTATTAAGTTCTCACCTGCAACAACATAACCTACTCTCAAACTAAAGGAAATAGTTTTTGAAAAGGAACTCAGATAAATAACATAATCATTTGAATCAAGACTCTTCAGGGCCGGCAGTTTTTCACCCTCATAACATAATTCGCCATAAGGATTATCTTCAAGTATTGGAACATTGTAATAGTAGGCCAGCTTCAGCAATTCTTTTCTCCTGTTCAAGGTCATTGTCATTCCTGTAGGATTGTGAAATGTTGGCTGTGTATAAATAAACTTGGGTCTGTATTTGATCAGGCAATTTTCCAGGATATCAAGACGGATACCCTCATCATCCATTGGAATGCTGATAATTCGAGCATCATAGCTTTCAAACGCCTGAATAGCACCTATATAAGTTGGCTCTTCAACTAAAACTGCATCCCCCGGTTCTATTAGGAGTCTTGCAAGAAACTCAACTGCCTGCTGTGAACCCGAAGTAACCATTATTTGCTTGGTTCCGGCATTTATACCGTTCTGTTGAAGATAGGATTTAATTGTATGCTTGAGCTCGGAGCATCCATCCACCGGAGTTGGCATGAACACCTTTTCCTTATACTTTTCCAGCAGCTGTGCCTGAAGATTTTTGAGCAATTCAATTTCATAGCTATCTTCAGAAGATATCCCTGATGCAAATGAGATTACTTTTTCTTTCTCAAAGATTGATAAAATGTTATTTATGGTCTGTTCGCCTGACTTAGCTGCTCTTTTGCTCTCGAGTTGGTTCCATCTGAGTGGAGCCACATACATTTTGTCCTGAGCACTATCCTTAGTTGGAGGGCCAAGTACAACAGTCCCGCTGCCGACCCTGGACTCTACCAGTCCCTCAGCCTTTAGTTCCATATATGCTTTTATTACTGTACTTCTGTTAATCTGAAGCCTTTCACTCAGTACCCTTTCAGCAGGCAGTATAAAGTTGGGCGGCAGTTTTCCCGAGTCTATCATAGCCTCAATTTGTCTCTTTATCTGCAGATATATTGGTGTTTTTGAATCTCTGTACACAGTTAATTCCATGGCATTTTGTCCTCCAGATGCAAATTGGTATCATCCAATGTTATTATATAATATGTTTTCCAATACCAAAACACCCAATTTATAATATAAATAACCATCCATTTTCTAATATTGGATGGTTATTTATATTATCTCATAACTAATTGCATAGAATTCGGTGTATGAGAATATTATGAGTTTTAAATTGTCAAATAAAAAGAAACTCTGCCGGACAGGTTTTGCTGGTCTGTCCGGGAGAGTCTCATAGCATAAACAACAGGACTTTATTTTATGTAATAAAATTAAATTGGATGGTTTTCCATAATACCAAATTATAGTTATAACATAAGTAGACAAAAAAAGTATTAGAAAAAACCACAAAACTACTGTTCGCTTTTCAATGCTTTTTTCAGGGTATAAATAACAGGTATAGCTATAATTCCTCCAATTAATGCGGTTACAAGTTGCGGCCAGCTGAAAAGCTGAAAAAGCTTTTCAGTAAACTTTGGAAAGTCAAAAATATTAAGGAAAATTCTGATTCCCAGGAAAAGCAGTCCAAACTTAAATACTGCAGCTGCAGCAAGTCCAATATACTTGTTTTTATTATATAAGAAGTAAAAAGTAAGTACTAAAGCAATGTTTGCCAGGGCAATTACCGGTGAAAACGGGAGTAAGGCTGCCGCAATAGGTGCATTATTATTGATAAGTGAAGTCAACGGTGACAGTATGGCAATTGTAATACCTCCGGTAACACCGGCCGTCATTGCTGCAACCAGCAGACACATGTTCACCAGAGGTCCTACAATATAATTATTATTAGGTAAACTTCTCCCTACTAACTGAACTACTACCACTACTGCCAATAATACGGCGGTTCTTGTTATTAATCTTATTCTCTCTTTATTCATGTGTTCCTCCCTGATACGCAATGACGCAATAAATTTTGTTATATCATATTCTAACTATTGATGTTATACCACAATATCAGGATTTATAACATACTTTTACCATATTTAGATTAAGTCTTTAACAATTTAATTAAGTATCACATCAAATTAATAATTTTCTATGGACATTTTTTTTGAAAAGTAGCATAATTAATCTAGTAATTTTCTATTTGATTGAATCACCTCTCGGAGCAAGTCAGACAATGTTTGTTCCTGACTACAATTAATTTAAATAAATACTTTGAAGGGAGTAAAGTAATGAACATTTCTATTACTAAAACTGCTAATCCAAAACAAAAACCTGATCAAAACAATTTAGGCTTCGGACAATATTTTACAGACCATATGTTTATAATGGATTATACTGAGGGTAAGGGCTGGCATGATCCAAGAATTGTACCTTATGCTCCTTTGGAACTGGATCCCTCTTGTATGGTTCTCCATTATGGCCAAGCCATTTTTGAAGGCTTAAAAGCATATAAAACAAAAAAAGGTGAAATTTTATTATTCAGACCTGAAAAAAATATGGAGAGAGTAAACAGTTCAAATGAACGTCTTGTAATTCCTGAAATAGATGTAGATTTTGGTGTACAAGCCATAAAAGAACTTGTAAAGGTTGATGCCGACTGGATACCTGACACCCCAGGAACCTCCCTTTACATACGTCCGTTTATTATAGCGACTGACCCATTTTTGGGTGTCAGACCTTCGGACACGTACAAGTTTATAATAATTCTTTCCCCAGTCGGTGCTTATTATAAAGAGGGAATCAACCCGGTCAAAATCTATGTTGAAAGCAATTATGTCCGCGCCGTAAAAGGCGGTCTCGGCTATGCGAAAACTGTAGCCAACTATGCTTCCAGCTTGAAGGCACAGGTTGAAGCAAAGCACTCCGGATACACTCAGGTTCTTTGGTTGGATGGTATTGAGAAGAAATACATTGAAGAAGTTGGTACAATGAATGTATTCTTTATAATAAACGGAGAAGTTATTACACCTTCTCTTGAAGGCTCAATACTTCCAGGTATTACAAGAATGTCAACAATAGAATTGCTAAAGAAGTCCGGTATTACTGTTACAGAGCGCAGAATCACAATACAGGAGCTCTACGATGCTCACGCTGCTGGGAAGCTGGATGAGGCATTCGGAACCGGCACAGCGGCTGTAATATCACCTATAGGCGAGTTTAACTGGGATGGGAAATCCATAACTGTAAACGGAGGCAAAATGGGTCCGGTTGCTTCAAAAGTATATGAGACAATTACTGGTATTCAAAGCGGTGAAATCGAAGATACCTACGGATGGATACAAAAAGTAAAGTAGAGAATATAAAACTTAATTTTAAGCAACAAAAAATGTCGGCCTCTGCCGACATTTTTTTTATTATTAAAATCCTTCGGAAATTACGTTTTAAAATCTCTGGGGTTTTTGATGCACATAGTTATATTATTGATAATAAAAGTATATATTTTACTAGACAACTCCTGAGTAAATTCGAATAGCCGTAGCAACGGCTTGGAGGCATGCTTGAACCTTTTTTTACTGTCATCGTTCATATTTGTGGTCTCAACTATATTTCTGAGCCATAGAAAAGTATTATTTGAATATGTAAAGAAAACTCTATTACCTATAATGGCCATCCTATTTATTGCAGCATTAATCATGTATCCTAAACCGGCTGTAAGTGCAGCCTCAAAGGGCATAAAACTTTGGTTTGAAATTGTATTTCCCTCGCTTTTTCCATTCTTTGTTGCATCACAGCTGTTAAGTAAATCGGGGATAGTCAGCTTATTCGGAATCATTCTGGAGCCAATAATGCGTCCGATATTTAATGTACCGGGTTGCGGCTCGTTTGCTCTCGCTATGGGAATTATAAGTGGTTATCCGGTAGGGGCTTCAATTACTGCAGACTTGAGAAAACAGGAATTAATCACCAGAATCGAAGCTGAAAGACTTCTGACTTTCACTAATAACTCTGGCCCGTTATTTATTATGGGAGCTGTAGCAGTTGGAATGTTTAATCAGCCAAAATTGGGTTACCTGCTTTACTTAAGCCACATAGCCGCTTGTATATCTGTGGGCATATTATTCAGGTTTTATAAAAAAAGTCAAACAAACCTCAGCTCTAAAGCAAAGGTTAAAATCTCAAGCAATATAAAAATAGAATTAAAAAAATTAAGAAATTCTGATATCAATCCATGGACACTTTTCGGTGACTGTATAAAAAATTCCATCTACACCATATTAGCTATTGGCGGGTTTATTATATTCTTTTCAGTACTGATAAATATTTTGCTTACCAGCGGCTTAATCGGATATATAAGCAGTTTGATTGCCGCTTTTACTGGAGCTGCAGGACTTGGATCCGGTATAATACAAGGCTTTTGTTGCGGAATATTTGAAATCACCACTGGAGCCAGCTTAATAAATCAATCTCCGGCATCACAGGTGATTAAACTTTGCTGTGCCAGTCTGATAATCGGTTGGGCTGGTTTTTCAGTACATACCCAGGTAATGAGCATTGTCAGTTCCACTGATATCAGGGTAAAGCCGTACCTAACGGGTAAGGCCCTGCAAGGTATTCTCTCCTGTATCTACACCTTTGCCGGTTATTCCCTTTTCAGCAATGTACTTCTAAAGGAATCCGCGGTTTTTTCAAATAATGCCGGAAGTATTCCTATAGAATGGGGATTTATTCTTAAAACCTCAATTCAATACATAGGTATTTCAGCCCTGATAATGATTCTGGTATCTGTTGCTTATTTATGTATAACAGGGCTTTTCTCAAAAAATGAGTTACTTTAATTCGGATCTGTTGGTTTTAATTACCTCAGTTGCATCGGTAAGGATTTCTTCAACCTTATTAAGTACACTATCAGCATACTCTCTGGCACCCAAACGGATTTCCCTGGCATTTTTCTGAGCACCGGCAATTATGTCATTAGCCTGTTCATAGGCCTTTTTAGTAATCTCATGCTCATCTACCAGCGATGCTATCTTGTTTTCAGCATCCTTTAATATGTTATTGGCTTCTTTCTGGGCTTCAAGTAAAATTCTCTGACGTTCCTCCTTGATCCATTTTGCCTGCTTTATATCATCTGGCAGCTTAAGCCTCATTTCTTTAATTATTTCAAGAACCTCTTCCCTGTCAATTAGGCACTTGCCTGAAAAAGGTACACTGGCACTTCTTTCAACCAGTTCTTCCAAAGTTTCCAGTATGGTGAGTATTTCCATATTAACCTCCCAAGCCATATTATAGCTTTTGAGCCGCCTGGCGGCCATAAAATTAAATTATACCAATCTCTGTAAAAGTCCTTACTTATTAAATTTGCTTATAACATCTTCTTCTATACATTCAGGAACAAGTCCCTTAATATTCCCTCCATACCTGGCCAATTCCTTAACCATGCTGGAACTTAAAAACGAATAATTTATGTTGGACATCATAAAAAGTGTTTCAATATCAGGGGCCATCTTTTGATTTAATAAAGCCATCTGAAGTTCATATTCAAAATCCGAAACAGCCCTTAGTCCCTTAATAATAACTTTTGCATGTTTCTGAGCAACATAGTCCACCAAAAGCCCTGAAAAACAATCAATTTCAACATTTGCACAATGGCTTACCGCTCTTTTTAAGAGATCTACACGCTCGTCCATTGAAAAAAGTGGTTGTTTGCTGTGGCTTATCAACACAGCGACTATTAATTTATCACAAATCTTTGATGCTCGTTCAATAATGTCCAAGTGACCATTTGTAACAGGGTCAAAACTTCCAGGATATATAAATGTTTTCAAAATGTCTCATCCTCTTATAGAATTCTTTTATAAAATGTCAGTTTTGTTTTTCCGTAAACCTGCCGCTTTGAAACAACCATACACCCAACTCTCTCCGGTAGCTCATCTTCCACATCAGATTCTGCGACAATAATAAATTTGTCCTCAAGTACATTGTTTTCTTCTAAATATAGCAGAATTTGAGGTATAATACCCATTTTATATGGTGGGTCTAGAAAAATTATATCAAACTTTTCACCATGTTGGGAGAGTTTTTTTAATATTAATTCGGCTTCACCCAAAAATAACTGTGCTTTTTCGGTTAATTTGGTGTGCATAAGGTTATTTTTTATTATTTCGATACATTGTTCGTTCCGGTCTGAAAATACAGCACATTGTGCACCTCTGCTTAAGGCTTCAATTCCTAAACTTCCGGAACCAGCAAAAAGGTCAAGTACTTTTGATTCCCCTATATAAGGTGCCAATATATTAAATAGGTTTTCCTTAACCCTATCTGTAGTAGGCCTGGTACCTAATCCTTCGAGTGTATGCAGCTTTATACCCTTCGCACTCCCAGAAACAACTCTTAAAATAGTATTTTCCCCCTTTATGATAGTGTTACTTTATCTCCAAAATAATCTGACAAATACTGTTTTATTCTTGTATTTCTCTCAAATCCGGGATCTTTATTCAAAAGGTCTTTGGCACTTTCCTGAGCAAGCTTCAAAACCTCTATATCTTTATACAGATTTGCTATTTTCAACTCTGGAAGTCCATGTTGCTTTGTCCCGAAGAAATCACCGGGTCCTCTGATTTCCAGGTCTTTCTCGGAAATAACAAAGCCGTCATTAGACGTGGACATTATCTTCATGCGTTCCCTTGATACCTGAGATTTGGACTGATTAAAAAGGACACAATAGGATTGCTCTGCTCCTCTTCCCACTCTTCCTCTAAGCTGGTGCAGCTGAGCCAGTCCAAATCTTTCGGCATTTTCTATTACCATAAGTGTAGCATTTGGCACATTTACCCCTACCTCAATAATTGTAGTTGATACTAAAATGCTAATCTCTCCCGAAACAAAGCTCTTCATGATGGTCTCTTTTTCGGCAGCTTTCATCTTACCATGTATAATGCCCACTTTTAAATCCTTAAAAACACGATTGCTTATTTCCTCTGCCGTAACAACTGCAGATTTGGCTTCTATTTCCTCCGATTCTTCCACAAGCGGACATACAATATATACCTGCCTGCCCTCAAGTACCTTCTCACGAATAAAATTATTTATCCTATCACGCATGGTCTCAGTTACAGAATAGGTTTTTATCGGCTTTCTTCCCGGGGGCAACTGATCAATTATTGAGATATCCAGATCCCCATATAGTATCAGAGCCAATGTTCGCGGTATTGGTGTAGCAGTCATTACAAGCACATCAGGATTACTTCCCTTCTCGGCAAGAATGGTTCTTTGGCGGACACCAAACCTATGCTGCTCATCCGTTACCACCAGTCCAAGCTTCTGAAACTCAACAGTGTCCTCAATCAATGCATGCGTTCCGATTACAACTCGTATACTTCCGTCCCTTAATCCTTCAAATACTGCTTGCTTTTGTTTCTTTGGCTGACTACTGGACAAAAGTTTTACCGAAATCTCATACTTATCAAATAGCGGCTTTATGGACTTGTAGTGCTGTTCAGCCAATATTTCGGTGGGTACCATTAATGCACCCTGGTAGCCGCATTTCACAGCCTTGAACAGTGCAAGTACTGCAATAATAGTCTTACCTGACCCCACATCTCCCTGAACCAGTCTGTTCATGACATTCTCACTTTCCATATCCTGCTCGACTTCCTTCAGGACTTTCTTTTGAGCATCTGTCAATGCAAAAGGCAGAGTACTCAGGAAAGCCTCCATTTCAGGTGGCCTGTGAAAGGAAATACCCTTTCCTGTATGTGTTGCCAAGGTTTTATAATTTAGCAGACCCAGCTGAAGCATAAAAAGTTCTTCAAAAACCAGCCTGTATCTTGCCCTTTCTTTTTGATCAAATGATTCGGGAAAATGAATCTGCTTTATAGAATCCACAAGTCCTGAAAGGTCATGTATTTTCCGTATATCTTCGGGCAACCTGTCCTCAAGCTGAGTATCGTCCAATATTTTAACGGCCTCCTGCATTATAACTCTTATGACATTCTGTCCTAAATTCTTGGTGGCTGAATATATAGGAAATATTTTTAAGCTTTTCTTCAGATCATTGCTGCTTAATTCAAATACCGGATTAACAATCTGCGGTTTATTCAGCTTTTTGTCAATTTTCCCGTAAAAAATATAGTTATTGCCCAGAGTCAGAGAGTTTTTAACATACTGCTGATTAAACCAGACAGCAGTAATTTTCCCGGTACTATCCTGAATGGATACCTTTGAGATAACCATCCCTCTTCTTGGTCTGGCCTCACTTACATTTGAAACTATTGTACCTTCAAAGGAGCAGATTTCTCCATTGTCTAAATCAGCTATGTTTTTTATTCTGCTTCTATCCTCATAGTCCTTGGGATAATAAGTCAATAGGTCATATACAGAATTAATGCCGAGCTTCTCAAAAAGCAACATTCTTGATTGACCAACACCTTTTAGGTATCTTATTGATTTATTTTTTAGTTCCTCTAATGCAATAAGTTTCAAGCAAAACCCTCCAAAATTCCTACTATTAAAAATCTATAAGAACGTATAAGTCCCCTCTGAACCTATGCGATATAATTCTATCATAAAAGTAATAAAGAACAAAACGCCATTTATTTGTTTGAGCTGTATGACAGTAACCTATAAAAAACAGGACACTGCCCAAGGTTCAGGCAAGGTCCTGTTTTCCAAGCGATTTTATTTTTCAGTAGATGAACATTTTAATTGAATTATATACTTTTCATTTAATACTTAAACCTACTTAAGTTCCCTTTTATATTCTGAGCGAGTAAGTCCAATTCCCTGCTAACATCAGCAATCCTTGATATACTTGTATTCTGCGATTCAAATGTTGCTAAGGTTTCTTCGGTTGCTGCAGCATTTTCTTCTGATATTGCTGATAGGTTACCCAAAATATGGATCATTTCATTCTTCTTGCTTTCCATCTCTTCACCGGAACTATTTAACGTTTCTATAACTGATTTCATTTTACCAAGTGCATCAGCTATTCCATCAAATTTATCTTTGGTTTCGCCAACAATTTCTGTCTGGTTTAATATAGTTTTATTTACTTCATCTATTGTATCCACTGTAAACTCTATCTTTTGGGCGAGTTCTTTAATAACGTTGTTTATTTGCTGAGTAAAGCTGCTGGACTGTTCGGCAAGTTTACCAATTTCTTCAGCAACTACTGCAAAACCTTTTCCGGCTTCTCCGGCTCTGGCTGCCTCAATTGAAGCATTCAACGCAAGGAGATTAGTTTGCTGTGTTATCTTCTCAATCATTTGGCTGGCAATCTGAATCTTCTGTGAGCTTTCCTGTGTTTCGGTTATAACTTTTTGAATTTCACCCGTTGCAGCATTTGTAATCTTTGTTTTCTCCAGAAGAAGCTCGACGGTTTTGGAGCCTTCCTCCTTGATTTTATCGACATGTACCGCAGTACCATTCAAAAGTTGTCTATTTTTACTATCATTTACCATTATTTCGCTTAAATTGTACATATAACTTGAGCCCTGCTCGGTATCCTTTGCCTGCTCGTATGCACCCTTTGCAATCTCATTAATACTAACTGTAGTCTGGTCTGACATAGCAACAATTTGTTGCGTAGCTGTTCGCACTTCCCCGGAGGACTCTGCAACACGGTTGGAGACATCGGAAACTCCCTTTATGAGATTAAGAAGATGCTCCTGCATTGTTAGCAAGCCCCTGTTAATCAGTCCAATTTCATCTTTTCTTCCGGAATATTTTGTAAGGGTATCATTTTTACCTGTAAAATCATAGTTAGCCAGTTCATTCAGTTTCTTTGCTACAGATACAATAGGACGGCTAATTGATATACTTAACAGTGAAGATGAGATTATTCCGATTACTACAAATACAAGACTTGCAATACTGATTGCTAAAACAAGCGACATTACAGAGTCGGTTACTTCCTTCTTTTCGACGGTAGTAAACAGTATCCAGCCTGTTGACTTTATTGGAGTTAATGCAGCGATGTATTTCTTATTATTAAATGAATAGTCTAATTGCGACTGTTTATCAAGATTTACCTTTTTCAATTTCTCAGCCAACTCGGAATAGTTCTTATCCTTTTCGGCCTCTTTGTATATATTTATCTGCTTTAGAACATAATCCTTTTCCGGATACGAGTAAAAGGTTGTGTTTTTTCCTATAATAAAAGCTTGATCGTGCTCACCATATTTAATTTCATTTGTAAAGTTATTAAGAGAGTTACCGTCTGTCCGACCTACAAGTGCACCTACTACCTTTCCATCCCTGAAAATTGGTACAGCGTACATTAATACTGCTTCACCGGTTACCTTGCTTATTATGACATCTGAAACAGTTCCCTCACCCTTTAAGGCTTTTTCAATATAATCTCTGTCTCCGAGATTGGCTTTGTCGCCGCTGACAACATAACTGGCATCCCCTGAGGGTAGTACAACTGCAATATCAAGATATTCAAGTCTTTTGGCGGCATCTGCCAGGGCATCTTTCTGCTTTCCCCATTCCATGCCGGATACTTCTTCCTTATTGGCAACTTCCTGCAGTATCTGGATTTTTGAGGAAATTCTGAAATCAATATACTTTGAATCTTCATTACCCAACTGCATTAAGTTTGCTTCAAGTCTTTGATATAGTGCTTCGCTGCTGAATATTGACGTCACTGTACCCAAGCCCAATGCTATTAAAAGTATTAGAGTACCAACATAAATTGCAATTTTAAACGATAATTTCATAGATTCACTCTCCCGTATTATATTACAAATAATATCGGTATGATTAGGAGTTATAAACAGTATTTTTTATTATTTTTTTCCTTTTTTCGATTATTTTCATAAGTTTTTTAGGAATTTAAATAATGATATTAACTTTGACGTAAAAATATTGATAGTATTATATAATCAATAATACTATCAATATTTTTACGACTTTTTATATTAAAAAAGCTTGTTTATTGGGTATTGTTGTGTTAAAATAATTATTGCTTTGATGCCGATTTATGAGAAGAAAAATTCTCCAATAATTAAAGGAGGTGTTATATATGGCAAAGTGTGAAGTATGCAGTAAAGCAACTGTTTTTGGTAACAATAGAAGCCATGCGTTGAATGCTACTAGCCGTACATGGAAACCTAATGTAAGAAAAATAAAGATAATTGATAATGGCACACCAAAATCAATTAACATATGCACAAGGTGTCTTCGTTCAA
>JAEZKZ010000015.1 GCA_023415305.1 Bacillota bacterium | reverse complement strand
TACTTTCTCTCCGGAAAAGACAACACCACCTGCGCAGTTTCTAACAAGCATAATCAAAACCCCTTCCCTGATAGATTTTTTGAGTTATTTCAGAATAGTTAAACAATATTATAACTTATGTATAAATCATCCAACTATTCCTTATTATTTCCATTGCATAGAATCTAATACATTCTATTAATAATATAATAACCCACCTAGTCATTTTATACAAGGATAAATTCTTCGAGTTTATGAGTTTTGTCTATTTTGACTAAAGCCTGCACTCTTATGCCCTCTTCCAGGTATTCCTGGGTAATTATCTGACCATGCTTATAAATATATGGCATTACCCATCCCTCATTATACGGAATCAACATAGATATTTCAGTTAACTGCTCCTTAAAGCCCTCCGTTATCTTTTCAAGGAGTGTCTCTATACCATAACCTGTTACCGCTGATATTTCACAGACAGCAGAATATCCCATGGAGCTGATTCTTCTGCCTACGGCCACAAGGTCATGCTTATTTAAAACAAGTATAGTACTTTTTGAGGCTGCACCAAGTTCCTCAAGAAGTTCTTCTACTACACTTATCTGCATAGCTGCATTGTCATTGGAAGCATCAACAACATGAAGCAGCATATCGGCATGAACTGCCTCCTCCAGTGTTGATTTAAAGGCCTCCACCAAATCATGGGGCAGTTTTCTTATAAAGCCAACAGTATCAATAAGTACGGCTTCCCTTCCATCAGCCAGTATCAGTTTACGGGCAGACGGGTCAAGGGTTGCGAAAAGCTTATCCTCCACAAAGACGGAGGCACCGCAAAGCCTGTTCATCAGAGTTGACTTTCCTGCATTTGTGTAACCTACAATAGCGATTACAGGTACATTATTTTTAGTTCTGGTACTCCGCAGGAAATCTCTTCGCTTTTCAAGCTGTTCCAGTTCCCTTTCAAGATTTGTTATTCGCCTGCGTATATGCCTTCTATCCACTTCCAGCTTTTTTTCACCGGGACCTCGGGTACCAATACCTCCTCCAAGTCTGGAAAGTTCAGTCCCGAGACCAATGAGTCTGGGAAGCTTATACTTCAGCTGTGCCAGCTCTACTTGAAGCTTTCCTTCCTTAGATATGGCTCTCTGGGCGAAGATATCCAGTATAAGGGTAGTTCGGTCAACAACCCTCGCACCTGTTTCCTCTTCAATATTTCTTATCTGTGCCCCCGAGAGCTCATCGTCAAAAATCAGCAGCTGAACATCCCGAGCCTGGCACAGCAGGGAAAGTTCTTCTATTTTACCTTTTCCCACATAGTAGGCTGAGTCCTGTGCCTGCTTGCGCTGGAGAACTTTGTCTATGACAACGGCACCGGCGGTCATCGCAAGCTCTTCAAGTTCATCAAGAGAGTCTTCAGCATCCCTAAGAGAAGCACTTTCCAATCTGCTCTGACTGGTTTCCAGTCCAACCAATATGGCCTTCTCTGACTCTTCTTCATTTTCGTGTAAATCATCTTTCGCCGAGGCGTCCAATTCCTCTATTATTTTATAAATGTAGTTAAGCCTCGACTCCCCAAGAGTAAACGGCCCAAACACATCAAATCCATCCTCTGCTGAAAGGCAGCCTGCATATATCTCGGTAGGCTGTCCCTCACTTATACCCATTGCGAGCATTACATCAAGTCTTAACTTTTGTAGTGTACTTATGTCTACCTGCGACAGCATTCCATTCCCACCAGGATGTGTATGAATACATCTGATTGCTGATAGTCTGGTCCTTCCTCTTCTGCTGTCCAGCTGCGGCAATGATACCGTTCCACTGTCGCCGATACTTATGTCAACCACGATACCCCTTCGATTGATAAGAACAGATATCTCCCTATTAATCTCATGGGATATTCTTGCAATAGTTTCTGCCAATTCAACAGGAACAAGCTCCCTTGAGCCGAATTTTTTATGGTATAAACCCTCAAGCTCAGTGAGCAGTCTATCTTTTATGGATTGAGTATTTCCGTTAATATTGATAAAATCACCTCCTGTTAATCGGTCACTCCAGTGGAACCAAAGCCACCTCCCCTGTTAGTGCCAATGTCTTTGACAGAGGATACTTGTGTCAGCACCATTTTGGGAACAACCTGTAAAACTATCTGAGCTATTCTGTCACCTTTCCTGATAACATATGCTCCGCTTTTGTTACCCTTTTCATCAAGTGTATAAGGATCCATATCCTTTTCACACAAGCTCTTATCAGAGTTATTATTTACAATTATTCCTAATTCATCCCTGTAACCACTGTCAATTGTTCCGGGAGAATTGGGGATTCTGATTGGAGTTTTCAGCGACAGGCCACTTCTGGGCCTTACCTGGATTTCGTATCCTTCCGGGATGGCAAGCTTCAGTCCCGTCGGTACAACCACCGTCTCTCCGGGAGCAATTATAATTTCCTCGGCTGCATAAACATCCATTCCTGCATCACCCGGATTTGCATATCTCGGCAGTACCGCATCCTCTCTGCAAACCTCAACAAAAATCTCTACCATATAACCTCCATCTACGCGCATAGCGCGTACAAAAAGTAATGAAAAGACACGTAGTGGCTTTTCGCAGCGTGAAATGCACGATGACTCACAAAATGTATTTTTCACGCTAACCTCCATTTCCGGTGATTAAAACTGATTAAACACCTCGTTGCAAGTGTCCTTTTGTAATACCCTTGCTTTTAACATATTCTATTACCTTCCGGCCTTGGTCAGTATTTTTTCTTCCCATGATTAAGTCCTTATAAAAATTAACTATATCATATATTTCCTCAATGCTTTCATCTACGAAACTCATCCGTATATACTTCATTCCTGTTTTCATTATGCTGTCCATCAGTTCAGGGGCAAATAATATATCAGAATTAAATATTGTACTTCTACAGTCTACACAGTCACATTTTACAAGAAACGCAGCATTTTTTCTATCCTTCAGATGAAATACACCATTTTTACATTCAGTTCTGCACTTGTGAGGAGCAGCATTCCCTGCACTGCCTCCTACAGGACAGTATTCGCTTGTCATTACAGGTATTCTTCCATAAACCCCCAGTTCTGTTTCAAAGTCCTCCGGTAATAAAAGGGATAGAAGCTGTGAAAGGTTGAGTTCATAGGACAGGGCTGCCCCGCTGTAACCTGACTCCTTAAAGTAATATGAGGTCGAGCTGTTTAGCAGGTTCAGGGTATAGTCACCCATCAATTTAACCTTTTCTCCCAGGCTACTTTTTAGTAACTCTCCCACTCCCATATTTCCCACAAGGAATCCATCTGTCCGATTATATATAATTCCGGCATTTTTATTCAATAAATCTGTCTGCTTACCCTTTATTACTGCCGGCACATATGCGAACACTTCTTTTCCCGATTTCCGGGCATTGTTTATTTGCCCAGCTGTAGCGTTGTCAAGTATATCATTGAAATGGACATAAAGTCTATCTGCCGGAACTTTATCAAGTTCAAGATTCTTATTAAGGTGGTAAAACATCGCAGAAAGCTTCACTCTATTTTCGGTTTCTACAGAGTCTTTCACAGTTTCAGCAGCATTTTCTGAGCTATTCAGCACATTCCCATGATCTTCTGACATATTTCCATAGCTTGACGACATATTTCCAAGTTGAATCGACGTATTTCCCGGGAAATATGTAAATTCACGTTGAAAATATGTCAGGTCGTGTTGGGACTCGGCCTTATCATATTGGGTATTTGTCAATTCACGTTGAGAATTTTTCTCTTGACCATTTATGCTGTAATAGGGCTTGCCCGATATTATCCGTTTTTTCTCCAGAAGCTCTGCTGCTTTTCTTCTGATATTGTTCAGTTCACTTATGGGCAGGACAATATCCTTGTCCATATCTATTTGCAGCTCAACCACATTAAAGGGCGTAGAACCCATTTTTTTCAACTGCTCAGAAACTCTTTCCCCTGTAAGAGGTTTGTTAACAGCCTTATCAGGAAGCACCTCTCCCTTTACCGATACAATATTTCCGTCAAAATCAAATAAGGTTATTTCAGGCAGTTCATCTGCTCTCATAGTAAAAGCAGCCTTTATATCTACCTTTCTTGAGGGCTTTGCATACGTGGCTGCTGCCTGTTCCAACATTTCCTTGTCCGAGGTTTTGTAGACCTTGCTGCCCTTTTCGATATTTCCCCTGATAACCGATACCCAGACTGTATCTCCGGAGTTTGCGCGCTTGACCTGCTTGCCCCCGTCCAATACTATTTTTGTGATAATACCTCCGGGACTTTCCTCGTAGGTCTTTCCCGACCATATCTCTATGCCGTCCCCGTTACCCAGAGTATTTTCCAGCTTTAACTTAACCGAGTTGGTGCTTCTGTCCTGGGCAAGAGCAGTACCCAAATAGGTACCCCAGTTTTTAGGCTTATGGTAAGCCATCATATCTGGTCCTGTTTTGCCTAGCAGATAACCCTTCGAAAAGCCCCCTCTGTTAAAGCTTTGCAGGAGACTGTGTCTGTCGGGGCCCGAAACTTTGGGATTTTTCAGCTGCACCCGCTGAGCGTTATCGGAGTTCTCTGCCATAACGGCTCGCTCCTGCTCCAGCAGGTCAAGGTATTTACGGTAGGTGCTTACAACAGTAGCAACGTATTCGGGGCTTTTCATACGGCCTTCAATTTTAAAGGATGCAACTCCAGCGTTGATAAGGTCCGCCAGATGGTCGATATGGCAAATATCCTTTGGACTTAACAAATAGCTGCTCTTAATATTGTTACCGTCCTTTGTCATTGAATAATGCATCCTGCATGGCTGAGCGCATTTTCCCCTGTTTCCGCTTCTGCCGCCAATAAGACTGCTCATCAGGCATTGCCCTGAATAGCTTATGCATAATGCGCCATGAATGAACACTTCTATTTCAAGAGCTGTATTTTTACAAATCTCACTTATTTCATGAATTTCAAGTTCCCTGGCAAGCACTACCCTTTCGAAGCCTGCTTTTTCAAGTGCCCTTACTCCCTCAAAATTGTAAGTAGTCATTTGAGTACTTGCATGTAAAGGTATTTGAGGCATTAACCCTTTCAGATTTGATACCAGGCCCATGTCCTGAACTATAAAAGCATCTACTCCCATTTCATAGGCTTTTATAGCATATTCTACAGCTTCCTGCATTTCCTCATCCAAAACAAGTGTGTTAAGGGTTAGTAGTATTTTCACTCCTCTAACATGGGCATAATCTATTGCTTTCTGAAGTTCTTCATCATCAAAGTTACCAGCAAACTGCCGAGCATTTAACAGCTTTCCACCCAAATAAACTGCATCCGCGCCATTTTCTACAGCCGCAAGGAATGCATCATAATTTCCTGCAGGCGCCAAAAGCTCTACTTTCTTTAACATTCCGGTTTATTTTCCCTTCTAAATAATTCAAGAACAAGTGGCATTATGTCTACTAACGAATCTACCTTTTGCTCCAATTTATCAGCTTTTTTCCCTTTAATTATTACAGGAACCCTGTTCATGGTATGTGTACGGACCGAAAGGTCTTCAAGATTACCGTGATCGCTGGTAATCATAAGTATATCCTCATCAAAATTTATCTTGTCAATTAAGCTTCCAAGAAATCTATCCAGATTTATGACAACCTCTATGGCCTTGTCCATTTCAAATTTGTGACCTGCAATATCAGTAATAAAGTGTTCATACAGAGTGAAATCATATTGTCTGCTTAAATTATACAGGTTATCAGCCGCTTGTTCAGGTGTGATCAAATCCACCTCATACCCCGACTCTTTTAGTATCTCGCCTGTAATATCATGATATACCCCGTTGTTAACAATAAAGTCTTTTACCGTTCTGAAGGCCATCTTTTCCGCCATACCCATGACAGACGTAACAGAGGGTCTGTTTCTTCTATCCCTGACATCCAGCATGTTGTTCAAATACTCATCCCTGTATACATTCGCAGTTGTTACCGAAAGACCCATTTTTTTTAATTCGCCGTACATGTTTGTCTTATGTATCAGCTTCTTTAATGTTATAGTCGGCTGTCCGCTCAAATGTCTGTTTAGGACAGCAGATGCATTTACTCCTGTGAAGATAGCTGTCTGCCCTGTGGCACTCTGGGGCAAACCGGGTACTCCCATCGCCGCATCTGCTGTAAACCGGGCTTCATCCATAAGCCTGGCAAGTACTTTTGTCGGGGCTGCATATATTGGGTTTAGTTCAACGTCTTTACTTCCAATACCTACTCCATCTATGAATACAAATATTAATTTCATTACTACCCCCGGCCTTTCAAGTATTAAAAGACTTCTTATACCTCAATATTATACCTTTTGGCGAGTAGACAGTAAACGATGAATAAAGCAAAAAGGCAATCAGATTAAATTCCTCATGCCTTTTTGCTTCCTATATTATTAATATATATTATTTAATATTAAATATTCGATCCAAAGGATGAAATATTTCAAGTGTAAAATCAATTACTTTGAATACAACAATATATGCAATAAGTGAATATATCATATTTTCCCATCCAAATATAAATCCAGCCACAATTACAATAACAAGATTTATTAATACAAATATTTTGTTTGGTGAATACTTTCTATTAAACTTAACGGCTATTCTTCTATGCTCAATTCCATCAAGAAAACCGCCGTACTTAAGGATCAAACCTGACCCAACTCCCAGGGATATCCCCCCTAGTATTGTAGATTGCAATATATTATGATTTTCCCAGTTATCGACATTGATTACAGACATCCAATATATAAGAGATGCTAATGCAAACAAAGTTGCGATAAGCTTTTGCTTACCCTGCTTTATATATTCAAATAAGATAAAGGGAAAATTCAAAATAAGGATTATTACTCCTAATGGCATTTCACTAATATAACTCAATACCACTGAAATACCTATAAGTCCTCCACCAATAAGATTATGTGCTTGAAAAAACACCTGAAGACCTACGGCAGTCATTATTGAGCCCACAAGAATAAAAATGTATTTCATAACAACTATGGGAATCATACATTTTGTATTCATATATTAACCTCCTAAGTCAGTCTTCGAGTCAAGTCTAATTTTTACTGTGGCAAATTCTTTTTTCCTTTAGCTAACTTTAAGTATATCCGATTACAGAAGCCAAATATTCTTTTTGATTCCTTTGTAAGCAGTGGTGCTGCTATAGCCAAAATCAATACATATATAACAACAAAAGACTGAAGTATCGGAAGCAAACCTCCTACCTTTCCCATGTTGGCCATAATTATTGAAAATTCACCTCTGGCTGAAAGGGTAAAGCCTATATTTGATGAAGCCTGGGTAGAAATTTTTGATACACGTCCCGAGAAAAATCCAGCTACCACATTAACAATCAAGGTAAAAATGGCTGCTATTACTGCCATTACTAGGCCCCCTCCAAGTGATAAGGGATCAATGGATAATCCAAAACTAAAGAAGAACAGTGCGCCGAAAAAATCTCTGAACGGTAATATCATATGCTCTATCTTTTTGACATGAATGGATTCTGCCATAATCAGACCTACGAGTAGGGCGCCTATTGCTTCTGCAACATGAAGGGTTTCGGAAAATCCTGAAATAAGGAATAGCACACCCATTACTACCAGCAGGAAAAGCTCTGCCGACTGTATATTCAGTAACTTATCAATATGTCTCATAAACCGTTTTCCACCCACGATGATGGCCAGAATAAAGAATAGTGCTACCAGCACTGTGGACAATACTCCCCAAACAGAACCTGAACCGCTGAGAAGCAATCCGGATAATATGGATATGTGTACGGCAATAAACAAATCATCAAACATTATCATTCCCATGATAACTTCTGTTTCAGGATTTGCAGAACGTTTCAGGTCAATAAGTACTTTTGCTACTATCGCTGTGGAAGAGCTGGTCATGATACCGCAGACCACCATCGTTTCCTTAAAGGGAAGATCCATTAAATAGCCAAGCAACAGGCCGGAAGAGAAATTCAACAGGACATAAAACGAGCCTCCTATGAATATGGATTTTCCTGACTTGATAAGACGGGTAACAGAAAATTCTAGCCCCAGATAAAACAACAAGAATATTACGCCAAGCCGACCCATAAAGTTGATAAACGTTGAACTTTCAATAAATCTGAAATCTATTACACCAAAGTGTGGCGCGTGAGGTCCTACGGCCATACCTATTAATATATAAAACGGAATTACTGAAAAATTAAGCTTTTTTGATATAAACCCTACAATGGCAATTAAGGCAACTGCCAAACCAATTTCAAATACTAATGTATCCATCCTACCTCCTGATTTTCATTTTTTTAATCACATTTCTCCTCCAACCAAATAATTCTTGAGTAATTTCAAACTGTTTCTATCTCCAATAACAACTAAGGTAGATTCCGGAATAAACACATAGTCCACATCTGGATTAATATGCTTACTGCGTTCCTTTTCAATAACTGCTATAATTGATGCACCTGTCTTTTTACGTACCTGCAGCTCACCGATAGATTTACCGATGCACTTTGAATTTGCTGAAATTTTATACCACTCAATAACCAGATCACCCAAGATCATATCCACTGTTTCAAGGGCCTTCGGCCTGTATGCCAACCCACCGATAATTGCAGCAACATTTCTTGCCTCACAGTCATCTAAGGTTATCATCGAAGCACAGTCATCGGGGTTATTGTGATAAAAGTGGTATAATTCACGACGCCCATCATCATGTACCACAATAACCAATTTATCACCATCACTTACTTCTACTTCAAATTTCCTTCCGATATTCGGTAAATCGGATTCTCTTATAGTCATATTTAATTACCTCCGTATTATAGACAATCGAAGTTATTCGCGGCCAAAGCTTATAATATAAATTCTCCTTCTGACCGCTTAATTATTCAGTTTTTATCTTATGCTGCCTTAACATAGTGACAAACATATGTTCACCCCCTTCCAGATATGGCATCCAAATGTCTTCTGTACGTGTGTGGACACAATTAAAATTATGAATAGAATTTTAAATTAATAAAAAGATAACAGTTGATTAAATAGAAACTGCTAGAACTTTTCAGAAAATACCTTAAGCTCATTTTAACCGATTTTGATTGAAATTTCAAGGATTAGTTTTAAATTATGACAATGAATATCTATATCTCCGTTTATCTATTTATTACTCTCGTTATCTCGAGTTTCCGTTGTCAAACAATGTTTGAAATATTTGTTAATAAGGTTGCACCCATGCTGGGCGCAGCAAAAAAGCCGGAGGCTAAATTCCTCCGGCTTTGTAAACTATGTACAACTACATGTCGTATCCGCTCATGGTCTTCTGTGAAATAGACCTGCTGCTTTTGTCAATCGAATTTCTAACCTCACCCAGCTCAGCTTCCCTTTTTGCAAGTTCTAGCTGAAGTGTAGTGTTTTTTGCAGATAACCCACTGTTTTCTTCTCTTAACTGCCTAATCTCTTCTCTCAGTTTCTCCAGTTCTTCATTTACCGTATGATTTTCCTTACGGAGAGATTGTTCTGTTTCTCGGGCTTTGAAAAAATCATCAGCCACATTTATTGCGGTTAGTACAGCTGCAAGCGAAGTACTGAGCCTGTTGTTGCGCATTAATATTTCGTTCATCTTCTTGTCGATATACAAGCCAACCTTCTGAATATACTCGTCGGATTCCATCCCCACAAGTGTATAATCTTTACCGGCTATACGTATAACAACTTTATTCTTTGAGGTCAAGGTAAATCAGCTCCTTCAATCTCGCTGGGGAAAGGCTAAATATCGACTTTCCTTAATTACCTTTATTATACTATATTGTACTATAATTCGGCAAATAATTATTTTTGCTGCTCTTTTACGAATGTAGCAAATGCTTTGTCCATACTTCCGATATGTTTGATAAGCCAGTCCAGAAAAAGCTTGTTAACAGTTGATACAAATAGAACCCCCGCACCCTTTTCATTGAACTCCTTTTGTAATTGTTCAAAATTCTTCAGAAAGTTATCATGGATGTTTTTATGGTTTATTCTTTCCGGATAATTATATTTTATGTGTAACTGCTGTTCATCTGTAAAATGAACCTTTGTATAATCCTCCAAAAACTTCAGGGAATTCCCTACCTCTTCTTTACCTTTTCCCTGGCTGCAAGCTGCAAAAAGCTTGTCTACCGCATCAAATAGCTGCTTATGCTGATCATCGATTTCTTTAATACCAATTGCATAACTTTCTCTCCACTGTATTGACGCCATTATTCGCACCTCCATACATTACAATAATTTGTTTTCAATACTATTTTATACCCAATTGCAATGTAATGAAACGACAAATTTTTACTTAATCTTTATAAGTTTACCTGTTCTGGGATCAATAAGTATAATCCAGTATCCGAAAGCACCGTATTTCGGCTTGAAACCTTCCAGCTGTGCCCAGCTGCCCATGCTGCCAAAGGGGTTGTCATCAATGCTGTAAACCCCGGGTACACCACAAACAAATCGTTCTCTTCCCGAGTATTTGTCGTAGCGGATTCCAAAAATTATATATCGGTATTTATAATGTGCCAACATAACTTTCGGATTGAACAAAAGATAGGTTTTTACATTATTTCTAAAGAGAATATTATTGAGATATCCGGGACTGTTTATCTTCCACCATACGAATCTTTTACTTCTTGTATTAAAGGGATTGCACGACTCAAAGCTTTTATCCAGCTCTTCCCTAAGAATACCTATATCCAGTTCGCTACTAGCCTTATCTCCTTTTGTATTTATTGAAGATATATCTTTCAAATTTCGTTCTGCTGTACCGATTATATCTGTATCAGCAAGAAAATTATCCCCTTCGGTTTCATTGCTATAAATGCTGGTTAAGGTTGATTCAAATTTACTGGTAATGCCATCCGTGTTATCATCTTTAATATCGGAGATTCCAAGCTTCGGAGTAAATCCGGTATGTTCTTGAGCTGATATACTGGTCTTTTCCTCTCTTGAATTTTCAGGCTGTGAAAACTCTATCTCAGCTGAGTGCGTTTCTGTCTTTTCCTGTTCTCCGCACTCGTTGGTAGTTTTAGTAGTCCCGACTGATACCTCAACAAGATCGGACAAGTCTCCAACTGTTACTTCACAGAGGTCATCCTGTTCAGCTCCTTCTTCTGAGAAGAGGCTCTGTTCCTCAACTCTAAGCTCAGTTATCTTCTGAAAGTTCTCAATTTCGTTAATCTGTTCCTTTGTTGCTTTCAATGCATCGGGTAAAGGAGGAATATTATTAGCACTGTTTTCATGGTTAGCATCCTGAGCATTTTTTTCAAATGCATCAGGAATAACAGTTATCTCTTTTCCAGTGTTCTTTATCTCACCTTCAAAAATTTGTTTCCACTTTACCTGTCCGTTCTTATATGCAACCAAGGGGCAAACTACTGAATAATATTTATCCGGCATCTGTGTTATTAATGCAAAAATATTTATGTTGTCGAAATTAAGTCTGTTACTGCCTACATTATCGGTATCCAGATTAAGTTTTATGTCTGCTCTTCCATTATTATTTTCAACATCACAAATAACGGTATAATAGAGCTTATCATTTCTGTAGTCGATACCATACAGCTTATACTCCATTCCCGGCCTGTATACCAGGTAGTTAAGCGACATTTGAAGTTTTGCAGTTGGGCCATTTATCTCTACCTTTATATAACCTGTCGGATTACCCAGATCATTATCCATGCTCTGAAATATATAAAATAGTCGCTGATAATTATTACCCATGGCAAAGATTCTCCTTTTGTGTTTTTTGAAAGGTACTGGTTACCTTAACATTAAAGTATATGATTAGCATAAAAAAATAAGACTATGTTTTTTGATAGTCTTATTCGATAGGAACAATGTGATATTTAATTATTTAACCGCTTGAACGGACAGAGACGATAGGCTCTTATCATTTATCCATTCTCTTATTATCCCGTTAAAATCATCGCTTGCCCTCATAGGTATATCGTGTCTGTAACCGCTGAGAAGGATTCCCTTTGAATTCGGGAGCGCTTTTTCGAGATCTTTTACCGACTCTCTCATTGCTTTAGACTCTTTTGCTCCGGCAATTATCAGTGATGAGGCACGAGCATCTGACAAATGTTCCGGTAACTTCAAGTGTTTAAACAACTCACCGTAAAGCCTGCCCAGAAAGTCTGTGGTAAAAAGCTTGAAGTCATCCGCCAGATTCTGTCTGTCAACCTCATCAGCAAACCCGAATTGCTTCACCTGATATTTGAGCAACCTTTTACTTTTCAGCATCATGACGGTCAATTTGTATGTAAATCGGTTACAGGATAATTTCTGAAACGGAATAGGACGACAAAGTGCACTGACAATCACCGAGTGGTCTATAACATCAGGGTGTCTGTTCAACAGTTCCACGATAATTTTTGCACCGATGGAATGTCCGACCACATGCGCCTTTCCGCCTTTTGAATGATTCCGTATCAACTGTGCAACTCTGTCGGCAGAATCGATAATTGTAAAAGGTTTTTCATTGATGCTTTTTCCATGCTCCGGAAGATCCGGCACAATGCAGTGATAGTCCCGAAACGCTGCAACCTGCTGTTTCCACATCCATCCACTAATACCGCCTCCATGAAGAAAAATAATCGCCGGAGCATCTTTATTTCCACTCTCTTCATAATACAAGGACATAAGATTCCCTCCTAACCTACCATTTTATTCATTAACAACACCTAGCAGTCTTAAAACTGTCTCTTTAATAACAGAACAGGTTTTTGAAAGCTCGTCTTTATTTTGAACGAAGGCCTGCGCCTGTATTTCCCGGATTAGTGAACAAACCGTGTAAACCAAGCCTTCTATGGTTAACCCTTCTATAGGTTGAAAAATCTTGTATTCAATACCACTGCTGATAATAAAACGAAATTCATCGATAAGGTTCTGCATTACAGGATACATTTTTTTTGGTATTCACATTTTGCGGTATCAAATTGGTTGGTTTACAATAAAATGCTCAAAGAATACTGTGAAATTAGTAAAAGGGCGGTCGGTCAGAATAACGAACAATTTATCACTAATTTAGTTATTTGTCAACAGAAAGCTTATATACCGCATTGTCTTCGAATAAGTCGAATAAGTGCCCGTGCCCCGAGTATATGAAAATTGAGCTAATCGGATACAAAAACCCTTACCGCCCCAGAAGGTTCGATAACTCCCCAAACTGCTGTACCGACAATACTTCTCCCCTGATGTTTTCTTTCAAACCCATTCCCTCTAGTATTTGCTTAAGCTGTTCCTTATCCTTTTTCAGAAAGCCTGCATTCGAAAGTCCATTTACCAATGTCTTTCTTCTTTGCCCGAAGGAGGCTTTAACAATTCTGAAGTATAAGTCCTTGTTATCAACCTTTACAGAAGGCTCTTTTAATATGTCCAGCTTGATTATTGTGGAATGTACCTCAGGTTGCGGAATGAAGCAGTGAGGAGGTACATCAAATATAATTTGGGGTTTGCAATAAAACTGAACTGCAACCGATAGTGCCCCATAATCCTTTGTGCCGGGCCCCGAAACCATCCTTTGAGCTACTTCCTTCTGTACCATAAATATCATAGCATCAATTCCTGAAACTTCCTCAAGGAACCTCATAATTATCGGAGTAGTAATATAATAGGGCAGATTTGCGACTACTTTTACAGACTTAGCGCTGTACTTAACCATATGTTCAGATATTATGGCAGCAACATCTGCTTTCATAACATCATTATTTATTATGTCTATATTTGAATACTCACTTAAATTGTCATGAAGTGCAGGTATCAAATGCTTATCAATTTCTATTGCGGCAACCCCGGCTGCTCTTTGAGCAAGCAAACGGGTCATGCTTCCGATACCAGGTCCGATTTCTACAACCAAAGTGTCCTTATCCAGGTCAGCAGCATCAACTATTTTTTTTACAACGTTATCATCATTTAAAAAGTTTTGACCAAGGGACTTGGTCAACCTCAGGTTGTGCTTTTTAATAACATCCAGTGTATTGTTTCTAGTCATTATATCTCGTATAATCCCATTATCACTTATTTAATGATTGGACTATATTTTTCCTTTCTTTTAATTAATTTATATAATAATAATATATTATATCCTATTAACAAATTATTTGCAGGACGGATTTTATTTAAAGTCAACTTATCAAGAAAGACACCTCAGTGAACCGTCACCGCTTTAGGATCTTATACTGCAATTTCTGTACCCCAAGAAAATGAGCTGATCCGGTAATCAGATCAGCTCAAACAGTCCCTTTAATACTTTTATTTGTTTACATACCAAAAACTATTAAATTACTTCAGTATATAAACCTTTACTTTTTTTACTCCCCATGCGTTAACCGCTCCACTTGAATCAAGGTACACGTCTATCTTGTTACCTTTAATTGCTCCTCCAACGTCAGCTGCAACTGCATATCCATAGTCAGGCGCAGCTCCGGGAACCTCTACATAAACTCTGGTTCCAAGCGGGATAACTCGGGGGTCTACTGCTATAATTCCTCTTTTAGCCTTTACACCGGTGGCTGTAATTCCAAAGCCCGGATCTCCGGGATGCTTACCGGTATCGGCGAATGATGCGGTATACGAAGTAGCCTTCATATCCATCACCTTTGAATATCTTAATGTATCTCCTCTGGATGTCTTGTAGTTTAAAACCGTACCGACTTCAACAATCATATCTAGCGGATTTGATGCAACAATATCCTTGATTAATTGTTTTGCGATCTGCTTTCCATTCTCATAAACTACACTGTACGTTTTTTCTCTAACGCCTTCTTTACCTTCTCTTACTGTATTTTTTAATCCTTTGTTTAATCTGTTGTTTTCTTTGGTAATAGTCTTAAATGGTATGGGATATGTCTCTGTTACTGTCTCTTCCTCCACACGAATAATTGAAATGTTCATATTAGATACAATTTTGTCTCCCAATTGAGACCCGACGAATTTGTCATTTTCGTCGACGCTTATAGCGTTGTCGTTTAGTACCTCTCTGACAGTATCCTTATAGGTTCTTACCTCCAGTTCCTTCCCATCCACCTGAATTGAAACAGGTACAGCTCTTTTTATCTCTATTCGATTCTCCTGTAATCTTGCGAGCTTCGAGTCAAACGGCATGCTTATATAGTCTTCAACCCTGACATTTATGCCTGTCTGCTCTAGTACCTCCCTCACTGTTGCTTTCATTGTCTTTACTGCAATCTCATGTCCATTGTCGTTGATTACTACGTGTCTGTTCAACCCATTAAATACAAAGAACCCCGCAGTAACGGATATAACAACGGCAAAACAAATGATTGCAATATCCAATGTTCTGATTTTTAATAAATTTCCGTGCTTTTTTAAAGCCAGAGCGCGAAAATTTATTTGTGAAAAATACCTTTTAATATTCTTCGCAATCGGTATCATTAATACTAACCTCCTGTTAGAAATACTCAAAGGGACTGTGACTATTTTATTCTAAGCGTATAATTTTGTCAAATTTATTGCCTAGAAATGCCAAATTAATTACCAATTCAATCCCTTATTTACAATTATTAACTGGATTTTAGTATATTATTCGGTACCGGTATTTATGACAGAGGATAACCTCAAGACCTTGCTCAGGGCTTATCAGACAGTTCGGAAATACACCATTCTCCTGCTTCTGCATCAAATTCCATGGTTATGTATTTTGTGTTTTCTCCGCTCTTAAATATGACTTCCTGCTTCTCTGAAGTCTCCGGTTTAGAAACCTCAAATACTACCTGAAACTGAATTTTAGCAAGATGCTCATCATCAATTAATTCTGTGTAAAGCTTGGAAGATTTGATTATAAACGTCTTCAGTTCATTTTGATATGTCTGCTTGAATTTTTCCTCGTTATTTAAAATTTCATCTGTAGAGGTTTTACTTATATGAGTCTGGGCCACCTTATAATTTTTTGAGTTAACGGCCTCAGCCCATTTCTTTATAACATTTTCGATTGTTTCGGTGTCAATATAACTCTTGAACATGGAAATAAGTTTGTCTTTTGCTTCCAGTTTCTGTTTAATTTCATGGTTTTCAGACTCAAGCTTATAACTGTTCCTTTTTAAGTCCGAATTCTCATTTTCCAGATAAGTTATCCTCTCTGTGAGTTCCTTATTCTGCTTATCCAGATTATTAATCTTCTCACCCAGAGTATCTATGCTAAGATTCTTGGCATTACTCAAATCCTGGTAGTTGGCCAGCTGCTTCTCTCTGTCCCACAACAGATAATTGAAGGAAATAAGTATTGCGATCAGAAATATAAAAACGACGACAATAATAAACTTTTTCATAATTCCTCTCCTTAAGAATCAAATAAGACTTATTATAACGCATCGGTTCATTAGAACGCATTCGCTCAATAGGACGCGTCCGTTCAATGAAATCTTTCAGGTTATAGAGAAATCATCTATAACCCTCTTATTTCAATCCGAATACCTTCTTCGCATTTGCCAAGGTTGTTTCAGCAACTTCAGACTCACTTATTCCCTTAATTTCAGCAATTTTTCGAATAATGTGAACCAAATAGCCTGAATTGTTTCTTTTTCCCCGATAAGGCTCCGGAGAAAGATAGGGGCTATCTGTTTCCACCAAAAGTTTCTCCAAAGGAACAGCTTCTACAACTTCAATTGTTTTTCTGGCATTTTTAAAGGTAACAGGACCACCTATAGCAATATATAGATTCAGCTTGATCATGTCCAAGGCCATCTGAGCGCTACCGCTGAAGCAATGAAATATTCCTCCCACTTGCTTTACATCGGTCTTCTTAAGTATATTTATTGTGTCCTCATGGGCATCCCTGTCATGAATAATAATTGGCAGTCTCAATTCCTTTGCAAGTTCTATCTGCCTTTCAAACCAGTATTTTTGAATATCTCTCGGTGAATTGTCGTAATAGTAATCCAGACCGATTTCACCAATAGCTACAACTTTCTCTTTTTTAGACAGGATTCTTATTCTGTTTATTAAATCCTCGTTCATCTTATCTGCATCATGGGGATGTATTCCAAGTGCAGCATAAATGAACGGATACTTATCGGATAGTTCAATACAATCCTCAAGGGATTCGGGACTTGCACCGGCATTTAATATATATGAGATTCCCTGCTGATGAAGCTGCTTTAACAAAGCATCTCTATCTTCGTCAAAGCGCTCATCATCATAGTGTGCATGTGTGTCAAAAATCAAATTATCACCTTATTTGGATTTTTTTACTTTGATTAAATACGATTATAGTTGTAACCCCATACTCCCGGGCAGACTTATCGAAATGGATTGCCCACAAAGAAACTGTTTGAAACTGTTGGGTTCACCCTCCGAAATTTATCTGCCGTCGCAGTGACTCGACCATCCTGGTCTCGAAGTACTGCATCAAAGTGACCTCCTGTCACTTTGTCGGCTTAAATTCCAGGGCTTCACCTGAAGTTTCAACAATTTCTTTTAGCCGGGCTGCCCATTTCAGATAAGCTGCCCTCGCGTACTCAATTTACAAAGCTAATCGTATTTATTCAATTTTAATTAAAATAATAAATAACCTGTTACCTCACCTGTGCTCCGCTTGGCATATCCTTATCCAAAGTTACCAGAGACAACCCGTTTTCATCTGAAGCCGCAAGTATCATACCTTGGGATTCAATACCTCTGAGTTTTGCAGGTTTAAGGTTTGCTACCAGTATCAAAGTCTTTCCTACCATTTCTTCCGGGGTGTAGTATTTAGCTATACCAGATACAACCTGTCTGACCTCGCTACCAACCTGCAGCTGCATTTTCAGCAGTTTATCGGCCTTTTCAACCTTTTCCGCCTCCAGCACTTTAGCAACCCTAAGTTCTACCTTTGCAAAATCGTCAATGGTTATCAAGTTAGCATTTGTTTCATCTGCAGTCTGCCCGTCTGTCTGTTTTTCAGCCCCTTGAGCTTTATCTTCCTTACCGGATTTCTGTGCTTCTTTTGGCTTTTCAGCTTGGGAAGCCTTAGCGGCTTCGGAACCCTTTTCCGCTATTTTTTCAATTTCTTCGAGTTCCTTTTTCAAATCTATTCTAGGAAAGATAACTTCTCCCTTATTTACACTTGCTCCTACAGGATATACTCCCCATTCCTTGGCTTTTTCCCATTCTACGAGACTCTTGTCGGTTATACCTAACTGATACCAAATCTTCCCAGGCGTTTCAGGCATAAAGGGTTGTATAAGAACTGCAATAATTCTTAAGCTTTCGGCAAGATTGTACATTACCTGAGCCAGTCTGGGACTGTTTGCTTCATCCTTCGCTAAAACCCAGGGCATTGTTTCATCAATATATTTATTTGTTCTTGACACCGCTCTCCATATTTCGGTCAAGGCAGTACTAAACTGCAGCTTATCCAAAAGTTCCTCCACTTTTCCGGGAGTTTCTCTTACAAGTCCTATAAGCTCGCTGTCAAATTCACCTGAAGCCCTATCTTCTGGAATTGACCCTCCAAAGTATTTATCTATCATGGCTACAGTTCTGCTCACCAGGTTTCCAAGGTCATTTGCCAAATCGGAATTTATCCGGTTTATCAGTGCTTCATTAGAGAATACCCCGTCAGATCCGAACGGAACTTCTCTAAGCAGGAAGTACCTTATTGCGTCCAGTCCGTATTTATCTACCAATATCTGAGGATCAACAACATTACCCTTTGATTTTGACATTTTACCGCCTTCAAGAAGCAGCCAGCCATGTCCGTATACCTGCTTCGGAAGAGGCAGATCGAGGGCCATAAGCATTGCAGGCCATATTATTGTGTGGAATCTTACTATTTCCTTTCCAACAAGGTGAACATCAGCAGGCCAATATTTTTCGAAAAGAGAATCATCCTGTGCCGAGTAGCCTAGAGCAGTAATATAATTGGACAATGCATCTATCCATACATATACCACATGTTTTTCATCGAAGGACACCGGAACCCCCCAGTTGAAGGTGGTTCTGGATACGGCTATATCCTCAAGCCCGGGGCGCAGGAAGTTGTTGAGCATTTCATTCTGGCGTGAAACGGGCTGAATAAAATCAGGATTTTCCTCAATATGCTTTATAAGTCTGTCCTGATATTTTGAAAGTCTGAAGAAATAGCTTTCCTCTTTTGTGAGTTCTACTTCACGTCCGCAGTCAGGACATTTACCGTCCACCAACTGAGTTTTAGTCCAGAAGGATTCGCAAGGAGTACAGTACCAGCCTTCGTATTCACTTTTATATATATCCCCTTGATCGTACAGCTTTTTAAATATTTTCTGAACTGCTTCCACATGCTCGTCGTCAGTAGTTCTTATAAATTTGTCATTGGTTATCTTCATTAGTTTCCAAAGGTCCTTGATGCCTGAAACAATTTCATCAACATACTGCTTTGGAGTTATTCCCTTTTCTTCGGCTTTCCTCTGAATTTTCTGACCATGTTCATCAGTTCCGGTCAAAAACATTACATCGTAGCCCTTCAGCCTCTTGTATCTGGATACTGCATCGGCTGCAACAGTTGTATATGAATGTCCTATGTGTAGCTTTCCGCTTGGGTAATAGATAGGTGTTGAAATATAATAGGTTTTTTTAGACATATTTCCTCCTCATTTGTCAACAATAATTGCAATTTATGCAAAAATAGATATTATTTTATTATTGTTTTATATAAATAATTGTTCCCTAACATGGTATAATTTTATAGGTAGTACTCATTACTACTATACATATTTGTTTTCATTTTTTCAAGGAGAATATTTCTAGAGCAGCCAGGGGTCAGAAGTCCGCTTTTTCTAGACAGTAATCGCTAGTCAGAAGCAGGATAACAGGTTTTATTAAAAACGAAAGGTTTTTCCAATATGATTGGTATATTAAAAGGTTTAGGCTATTATCGGATTTTTAGTAAATACATCTACCCCGTGGTAGATAAGAGACTCATGGAATGTCATAAATATTCGAAGCGAATAAAAAAGCTGTCCATCAAATCAGCCTCTCGGGAGGCTCTTGAAAAAAACAGGTTTGATGCAGCAGTTTCTTCCATATGCATGCTGTATCCGGATATAAATGTCCCAGCTGCAGCAGATGTGGTTTTTTCTTTTCAGGCTATCGTCCAGTACCTTAACACGCTATGCTCGCGAAATTCTACCTGTACTGAAGCCTTTGTCAGACTGATATTTTCCTCATTAAAAGATGCCCTAAATCTGCGAAGTGATTCATATGAAAACTACTTCACCTTTTTCCCGTCCAAGGATGACAATGGTTATTTGACGATACTTGTAGAAAAGTGCCGGCAGAAGGTGTTGTCGCTTCCGTCCTACGATATAATACGTGATCAGCTATCGGCCTTTCTGGCACTTTTCATTGATTTACAGGTCACAAAGTTCTCCTCGGATGACAATACCAAGGAAGTAAACCTAATTAACTGGAGTTCCGCCCACGGTCAGAAGTACCCTGACCTTTCCAGCTGGGAGTTCTGCATGGCAATTGATTCCACATTAAGTATTCAGCTTTTGCTTTCCTTAGCCACTATTCCCGACCTGACCGAGCAAAGCGCTGAAGCCCTGAATAATTCATTCTTTCCGTGGGTCTGTTGCATCCATAAAATTCTGGAGGGCTACATTAATTATAATGATGATTTATATTCCGGTAATATAAACTACGATTTTTATTATGAAAATTTAAAGGAATATGAGGAAAGACTGATTTTCTTTATCAATAAAGCCTCAAAGCTTAAGGCATCAAACTCCAGATATATAAATACAGCTGTTAAATTTCTATTATCTATATACATTACACATCCCAAGGCAAGTGAGGGTATGAACAGTATTACAAGTAAAGCCCTGTCTAAGGCCGGCGGGGGAGGAATGTTCATTTATACTTCTTTAATAAGCCTGCTCAGGACAAGAAAGTATTTTTAGCTATCCGAAAATAAAGCGACAAGCCCATAGTGATGCGATTACACTGATAATGTCGGCCATTATTGCCGCTACTAAAGTGTATCTTATGTTTTTCACACCAACCGAGCCATAGTAAACTGCCAATGTATAGAAAATCGTCTCTGTAGACCCCATCATAGTGGCCGCTACACGGCCCTCATATGTGTCAGGGCCAAAGGCTTTGATAATTTCGGTGACAAAGGCAAAGGAGGCACTCCCTGAGATAGGCCTGAGCAGTGCAAGGGGTGCAACTTCAGGCGGCATCCCCAGCAGATCAATCACCGGACGCAGTAAAAGTATAAGCAGGTCAAGGGCCCCCGAAGCCTTGAAAACTCCAACCGCAACTAATAGTCCCACGAGAGATGGTATTATTTTTATTACAGTTTCTATACCATCCTTGGCACCCTCTATAAATAAATCATATGCCTTAACCTTCTTTAATACAGCTGCAAGTATTATTATAATGAAGATTGCCGGTATGGCGTAATCTGATACTTGTCTTATTATCCCCATAACTTATAACTCCATCGGTCCTTACACTACCTAGTCCTTCACTTTCTCATCTTCACTCTTCACTCTTCACTTTTCACTATCACTCCACACCTTAGCTAAAAGCTTGGCAGCAATTATCCCCATTATCGTTGCGCAAACTGAAGCAATCCATATGCAAACAATTACTTCGGCAGGTTTTTTCGAGCCCTCAGCTGTACGCAGCGCTATAATACTGGCAGGTACCAGTTGTATTGCGGCCGTATTCATAACAAGGAACATACACATGGAATCAGTAGCGGTTTTCTTATCCTTATTTAACGTCTGAAGCTTGTTCATAGCCTTAATTCCCAATGGGGTGGCCGCATTTCCCAACCCCAGGAAATTGGCAACCAGGTTCATTACTATTGCTCCCAGCGCCGGATGGTCCTTTGGTATTCCAGGGTACAGAAAAGTCATAACAGGCCGCGCAATTCTGCTGATACCTGTAACCAGGCCACTTTTTTCGGCCACTTTCATCAATCCCGTCCAAAGACACATTACTCCAAGGAGTCCTATGCACACAGCCACAGCGGATTGCGCAGAATCCATCGCAGCTTTTGTAACCTGGTCAATTTTCCCATTTACTATTCCCACTGTAAAGCCTATTAGAAGTAATCCCATCCAAATGTAATTTAACATATTCACCCCTAAAACTAGGAAAACCCTTTTATAATCCATAAGTTAAACAAAGGGTTTTCTGCTGTATAAACTTCTTCTTGCCACTGTCTCGTTATAATCCTCGTTATTATATATGTGGACAGAGTCCCGATTATGTTCAACCTGGTAAATACAAATTATGAGAAATCCTTTGATTCTAAATTGTTTCAAGTTGAAGAATGGAGTAACCACCTCCCAATATAGGAATATTAGTACAGGCAGCCAGTAATAACCATCTAAAGTAGTCCTAGCCCCTTATTTACCTGTTTTTCATGTGTCGAAATTCCACTGAATTTAATGTCGAATCAATGTCGAAATCTCAGTGTTTTCGCCGCCGAATTCCCAGTATTATTTTTCAAGCTTTGTAATTTTATTTTACACAAATTTTGTTAACAAATTTGTAATATTATTAATCTGTACATGTCAAATTGTCAAAACCCTTAATCTATCAGCCTCCCAATGTTATCTTAATCATTATTTTTTTATAATTTTTTTAAAAATGAGCGTTGACGTTTATTGGAATTTATGGTATTATAATAACGAAGTTTGTCGAAATATGAAGTGAATTATCGAGGAGGATATTATATGAAATCTACAGGTATTGTTAGAAAAGTCGATGAGTTAGGAAGAGTTGTTCTCCCTATAGAATTACGCAGAACTTTTGATATTGCAGAGAAAGATGCATTGGAAATCTATGTTGATGAGTCTACTATTATATTGAAGAAGTATGAACCAGCATGTATCTTCTGTGGAAATGCTAAAGATGTACAGGTCTACAAAGGCAAGAACATATGCCCTGACTGTATGAGAGAATTAAAGAAATAATTTACTTAAAAAAAATAAAAAGAGCATCCGCTCTTTTTATTTTTTTGTTTTTATCTTTTAATATGTTAATCAAAAATATCAAGGTACTGGTTGTAAGCTATTATCACTGCAACCGGTCTCTTTAATTCATCAGAACTTTTTCTAGTTTTCTACCAGCCTGTTTCCGAGTTTTACCAGACTGTTTTCCGGGTTCCACCAGACTGTTTTCCGGGTTTTTATCAGACTAATTAATGGTGGAATAGTCTGACCCCCGTCATAGCCATTACCATATTGTATTCATTACATGCATCTATAACAATATCATCTCTTAGTGATCCGCCGGCCTGTGCTATATACTTTACTCCGCTCTTAAACGCCCGGTCAATATTATCTCTGAAGGGAAAAAATGCATCCGAGCCCAATGTTATGTTTTTTAAGCCTTCGAGCCACTTTTCCTTATCGTTTTCAGTAAGTCTGTCAGGAACTGCTTCAAGGACACCCTTCAACATGTTTAACTCATAGGATGTAACATCGTTTCTGACATAAAGGTCTATAGCATTATCACGTTCAGGTCTTCCGATACCTTCTTTAAATTGAAGATTTAATACTCTTGGATGCTGCTTTAAATACCAGAGATCTGCCTTATCTCCCGCAAGTCTTGTACAGTGTATCCTTGATTGCTGACCTGCTCCGCATCCTATAACCTGCCCGTTTGATACATAGCAGACGGAATTGGATTGAGTATATTTAAGGGTTATCATTGCCAAAATCATATCCCTTTTTGCTACGTCAGGCAGCTCCTTGTTTTCAGTTACTATATTTTTAAGATCTTCATAACCGGGAATATAATTATTCCGTTTCTGAACAAATTCAACCCCGTATATCTGACGGGTTTCCATTTCTTCTGGTTCAAAGGCCGGGTCCATTTCAATAATGTTGTATTTTCCGCCTTTCTTTTGTTTAAGGATTTCCAGGGCTTCCGGCGTATATCCCGGTGCTATTACACCATCAGAAACTTCTCTTTTCAGAAACAATGCTGTTGGTTTATCAACAATATCACTCAGTGCTGCCCAATCTCCATAAGAAGATACTCTGTCTGCACCTCTTGCGCGGACATATGCTGAAGCAAGCGGAGATAACTCAATATCCTCAACAAAATATGCCGATCTGAGCTGTTCGTCCAGGGGTACGCCTATTGCAGCACCTGCAGGGCTGACATGTTTAAACGATGCAGCAGCAGGCATGCCTACAGCACTTTTTAATTCCTTAACAAGCTGCCATGAGTTCAGGGCATCCATTAAATTAATGTATCCGGGGTTCCCATTAAGCACCACAAACGGTAACTTTTCCACAACTGCACGAACTTCTGCCGGTCTTTGATTTGGATTACAGCCATACTTTAATTGAATCATTTTAAACCCTCCTTAATTAATTTAAAAGCTGAAAATCATTGTTTCCAAGACAATGAAAAACCGCCCGGGTAAAGCAATCTACCCAGGCGGTCGATAATTCTCACCAATCATGCTCCCTGTATGATTATTCATACTTTCCGCCAGTTAAATGATCTGCAAACTATATTTGATTTTGGTTAATGATTATAGTAATTATATTATACCTGTTAAGTTTGTGTCAATAAATCCCACTTACCTTACTTTTTCATAACAAGATTATAAATATCCCTCTTATTTAAGCCCCTGTCTTCGGCCACCTTCTTTATCGCCTCTTTTTTCATCAGCCCTTGCTGAATATATCTTTCCACGTGATCTTCAATGCTTATGTCAGCATATTTGTCCTTCTCAATTTCCTGAAGCACTTGTTCGTCCTGGCCCTCAATTATTACCACAAACTCTCCCTTTGGAGCTTCAATCTGGTATCTTTCCGCGGCCTCCGACAAATTACATCTGATTACCTCTTCATAACGCTTTGTAAGCTCTCTGGCAAGAGCTATTTTTCTTTCGCCCCAGACATTATACATATCTTTTAGCGTATAGGGCAGCTTATGGGGAGCTTCATAAAATATGATGGTTCTGGTCTCATCCTTCAACTGCTTCAGCCGTTCTTGACGTGTCCTCTTATTCATGGGGAGGAAGCCTTCAAACACAAAGCGGCCTGTAGGCAATCCGGAAATAACCATCCCTGTAACCGCCGCAACAGGGCCGGGGATCATAGTAACCTTTATATCATTTTCAATGCAGAGCTTCACAAGATCTTCTCCGGGATCAGATATTCCCGGCGTTCCGGCGTCTGAAACCAGTGCAATGTTCTTACCCTGCTGAAGCTGCTCAACAAGGTAATTTCCCTTAACTATCTTGTTGTGCTCATAATAACTGACAAGAGGTTTTTTTATTTCGAAGTGGTTGAGCAGCTTTATGGTTTGTCTGGTATCCTCAGCGGCTATGAGCTCTACCTCCTTCAGCGTGTTAATTGCCCTTAGAGTTATATCCTGAAGATTGCCTATTGGTGTTGCAACAAGAAATAGTGTTCCTTTGTCCATTAAGTTTCTCCCTCGTTTATCTGCAGTAGATTCTGTTTATTTCATCTGAGTAGGTACCGTCCGAGTTGTATACATACAACGGATCCATTACCTTTAGTTCGGGGTTCCCTCCCCTATTACCCTTTATCAATATCATATTTGGCTTTTTGAAAGGCTTTGGATGCACCATTCTCAGATATTTCGGCTCTATACCGCAATTTCTCATACAACAGATAATATCTGCCAGCCTTTCGGGTCTATGTACCATAGCCAGCTGACCTCCCGGTACAAGAAGCTCCGCCGCTGCACCTACCACATCCTCCAGGCGGCACAGTATTTCATGCCTTGAAATAGCCTTGCTGTCATGGGGATTAACAAGGCCGCAGCCCTTGTTTGTATATGGCGGATTGGATACCACCACATCAAAGCTGGCCTTTCCGAAATATTCCCCGTATTTTTTTATATCTCCGGATACTATTTCAATTCTATTTTCCAGGTTATTGAGCCTAACACTTCGGAAGGCCATTTCAGCCATATTCTCCTGTATCTCAAGTCCAACAATGAACCCGGCCTTTGTTTTACCGGCCAGCAGAATAGGAATTATTCCCGTTCCGGTTCCTATATCAAGTACTCTATGATTTCTCTTAACGTCGGTAAAATCGGATAACAGAACAGCATCCACGCCAAAGCAGAAGGCTTCGGGATTCTGAATCAGTCTGAGTCCATGCAGCTGTAAATCATCTATGCGTTCATTTTCTTTTATCTCTACTTTTGTCTCTACCAAGTAAACCTCCGCGTCCCTATCTGTCTTACAATCGCCAAACACTCTGTGTGCGCTAAATTTTCCGGCTGTAAAAAACAAATATATTATGATATATAATTTCCTATAAGCAAAAAATTCGCACACGCCGAAAAAAGGGCCAAATAAAGGCGCTTCCGCCTTTATCTGACCCTCATTACCCTGAGACTATTGCTGTTGAGGAGCATCAACAGGACATACATTTGCACAAGCGCCGCATTCGATGCAAGCATCAGCATCTATTACATATACGCTATCACCAGCTGCTATGCAGGATACAGGACATTCTGATTCGCAAGCCCCACAGCTGATACATGATTCATTAATAAAATATGCCATCTAAGAACACCTCCTAATATTTAAAGAAAAACAAGCTTTTAGTTTATATGTTTTTCGCTCTTATTTTACCATCATTTTATTGAAATAACAATTACAATATATTAAAATCTTTCATATATTGTTTTCTGTTTGCAATATTTGCCAATTACCCGCCAATTAACGTTTCGGCCTGCAAATACTAATCCTCCAACTGCTTAAGAGCTTCCAGATCAATATCAATATCATCGTTGGTTGTTGCGTTTTTTATAAGTTTAACTTCGCCTTCCTTATAGTTGTAAACCCTCAACTCTGTTTCCTTGCCGATATCCAGCTTTATTTTCAGAATTTCCTTAAGAAGATTTACTTCTACTACAGTTCCCTGACCTTCAGGAGTATCAACAATAGCACCCACCTTTGGCACTCTGTCCAAAAGATCCTCATAGGCCTCCTGCTCATATTTGAGACAGCACATCAGTCTCCCGCAGGTTCCGGAAATTTTTGTGGGGTTGAGTGAAAGTGACTGCTCTTTCGCCATTTTTATGGACACAGGCTGGAATTCTCCCAGGAATGAGTTACAGCAGAGCACTCTTCCGCATATTCCTATGCCGCCCATCATTTTTGATTCGTCCCTTACACCTATCTGCCTTAATTCTATTCTTGTCTTAAATACTGCTGCCAAATCCTTGACAAGCTCTCTGAAATCAACTCTGCCGTCAGCAGTGAAGTAGAAAAGTACCTTGTTGTTATCAAAGGTATATTCCACATCTATCAGCTTCATATCCAGCTTATGATCATTTATTTTCTGAAGACATATATTATATGCCTCTTTTTCCTTTTTATCATTCTCTGAAGCATGAGCTACGTCTTCATCAGTAGCTATACGAATTACCTTTTTGAGAGGAGCCACAATTTCCGACTCATCAACCTCTCTGTTAGGTACTACTACAAGTCCGAATTCAATCCCCCTTGCAGTTTCGACTATTACATTGCAGTTTAAATCTATAACCAGTTCTCCGGGATCAAAATAGTAAATTTTCCCGGCAGTCTTAAACCTAACACCAACTACTTTTACCATTAATAAATTCCTTTCTATCAGTAAACGTAAGAATCCCTGATCTTCATAAGCATAACCTCGATTACCAGCTGAAAATTTGCATTGTACTCAAGGCCTTTTTTTGCATCCCAAACAGCATTTGCACATTTAAGAAGCCCTGATAGTTTCAAATGGGCATCCTCAATAATCATATCTTTTTTATCGGAATTAATCAATATGTTATAGTTAGAGGTCTGCTTATATATTATTATGTCCCTAAAAAACAGGAGCATTATTCTTAAAATAAATTCTATCTTATCATTATTTTTTTCAAATAACTCATATATTTTAAAAACATCGCCGTTATTTGGCTCCAACAGTTCATTTACCGACGAAAGCACCTGCTCCCTTAATTCCATATAACCGGGAGATTCCACCAGTTCAAGAGCCGTTCCAATAACCCCATCGGAATAGGATACAATAAAATCCCATTCAGGATTTCTTTTACCATATTTTTGTTCAAGTATCCCAATTATCTCCTGACTGCTAAGCTTGTTAAACAAAACTCTCTGGCATCGTGATCTTATGGTTGGAGTAACAGCCGCACCCGCCTGTACCGTGAGTATAAAAACCATATAGGGAGGAGGTTCCTCTAAAGACTTCAATAATGCATTCTGAGCTTGTACAGTCATTCCGTCAGCATCATTTATTATTATTACTTTATATCTCGAATAAAGGGGTCTGATTACCAACCCCTTTAAAGCATTTCTTACATCATCAACACTTATACTTTTATCATGAAAATATAATTCCTGAAAATCAGGATTTGAACCTTCGGCAAATAACCCGCACGACTTGCATTCGCCGCAGGGAGCCTGTTCTCTTTCACACATCAGCATTGCCGCAAAAGACAAAGCCGTTTCTCTTCTGCCTATGCCGTCAGGTCCTTCAAATATATAAGCATGACCTACATTATCATTTTTAATTGTCTCCTGTAAGCTGGCCAGTATCTTCCGGTGACCTAACATTTCTTTGTCTCCATTCCGCTGCAAAAGCCAAAAAACAATGCAGCCAAACATCCTTAGTTAAAGAAACAGATCCAATATCAGACCTCTGATATCATCGAGCTTTTTTAATATGCTCAGGTTGTCCTGTTCCGACTTGAGTACCTCGTTTGTAAGTTCAATCAGTTCTTCATTGATTTTTTTAATTATGGCATATACCCTGTGTCTGCCCCGTCGGTCCAAAAAACTTTTTTTTGTAAAACTATGTGAGTGTGATACTGCTTCGTCAAGGAATTCTGAAATGAGCTGTTTGTATACCTTAAGATCACGAATATCAGCTTTTTTCTCAAGCTTTTTCCCCTGACTTTCAATTTTGTCAGCCAGAACCTTTATTCGTTCCTCATAGTTTTTATATTCTATTTTTTTAAGAGAAGATGAAAAAGCCGCATCTCTTTCATTCCTTATGGTTCTGTCATCCCTTCCGGGAATAGCATTTATGCCTGAAGGATTTTTTGTGGTATCCTGAATCTTAATGGCAAACACTTCCTAACTATTATTCAAAATCGAAAACTAAGCTTTGTGGAATCTCTCCACATCTACAACAAATATTGTTGCACCCCCAACGGTAACCTCTACAGGGTATGGCATGTACATTCCGTTCATCCCGTTCATTCCTCCGGGTGTTGCAGGAGTATTTATTACCTGTTTTCTGCTCTTTGATTTCTTTTCAATTATGGCAACCACTTCATCCAGCTTTTCTTCCTCAACACCAACTAAAAGAGTTGTGTTACCCGCCTTCAAAAAACCTCCGGAAGAACACATTTTTGTGACACCGAAGCCGTTTTTGTTCAGTTCTTCCATAACCTTATGCCCATCCTCATCATGGACGATTGCAAATACCAGTTTCATAGTAAAACCTCCCTTTTTAATTTAATCAAATAACTCATCAATGAAACAGTTTATTTGTAATGATATTTCATCAATGGATTTCGTAGCATCTATTGTCTTTATTCTATCCGGATACAAAATAGAAAGTTTCTTATACCCGTCGTATACCCGTCTGTGAAAATCAAGCTTTTCCTGTTCTATTCTGTCAGCCCCGGTAGAATTTATCCTTCGCTTTATAGAAATTTCAGGGTCGATATCGAGGAAAAAGGTTATATCTGGTACTGTTCCGTGTACTGCTATCCTGTTAACATCAGCAACGCTTTTTAGGTCCACGCCTCTTCCTACACCCTGATATGCGTAGCTTGAATCTACATATCTGTCACAGATGACAATTTTTCCGCTTTCAATGGCAGGTTCAATAATTTCAGCTACATGCTGCGCTCTGGAGGCTGCGTACAATATCATTTCGGTTAACGGAACAATCTCTTTGTTCCGGGGGTCCAAAATAAGATCACGAATTATCTCACTTACTCTGGTTCCGCCAGGTTCACGGGATAGAACCACCTCGTAACCCTTTTTCATCATATAAGCCTCAAGCAGTTTGATCTGTGTTGTTTTGCCTGAACCGTCAGTACCTTCAAATGTAATGAATAGACCTTTTTTCATTTCCAAATCCTTTCAAGCAGGTATTGTTTTATGTTTTAAGAAGATTGTGCCTTTTTTAGTATTATAACATAACATTAATTAATCTCTAAATTAATCTCTCTATATATTCGTATTTTTATAAGGTATCGTTCTCTAAACCTATTTTATTACTCTTATAGAATTATTATTTCCAATACCGTTAACTTTACCTCCGGCATAAATAATATCGCTAATATATTGTATGCCTGAACCGGTTATTATTTCCCCCGGATAAAAAAGAGGTACTCCGGGAGGATAAGGTGTAATTATATCGGCACATATCCTTCCCTCACATGTTTGAAGCGGGAGAACTTCCTTCTCCGAACTGTAAGCTTCCCAAGGCTGTATTTTAATAGCTTCCGGAGTTTGTTTCCAAAAGTTTTTGAATATATTCCGCTGCATTTCACCCTGGTACCCTTGGTTTTGCCCGACTTGTTGATGTCCGAGAAGAGCCTTCAATGCTTCAAGTAACCTATTCAAGTTTTCCCGGGAATCAGACACCGTGGTTATTGCAACCAGGTTTTCATAATCAGCCATTTCCAATCGGGTACTGTATATTTCCCCTAGAAGCTTCTCGGCAAGATACCCGTTTATTCCCAAATTGCCAATATTTATAACTAGTCTGGTGGGGTCCTGTGTAGCTTTTATACCCAGATTATGTTGTGACAAAACCTTGTATGCCCCTAATTTTTCGGCTTCTTCTCTAAACTGTGTATTAATATCTATCAAGTCACAAAGCTTTTGCCTTCCCTCGCTCTCCATAAGCTCTCTGGCTATATCAAGGTAGGACATTATTATATATGAAGGGCTTGAAGTTTGCAGCATTGCCAGGTTTATGGCCAGCTTCTCCATACGTACCCTATTACCTTTTACATGCAGATACGCTCCCTGTGTAATAGCAGGAAGAGTTTTATGCGCGCTTTGAATACATATATCAGCGCCGTGCTCCAAAGCAGAAGCCGGTAGCCTGTCACTGAAGGCCAGATGTGCTCCGTGAGCTTCATCTACTATCAGCAGCTTTCCATAGGAATGTGCCAGGCTGCTGATTCTCTCTATGTCGCTGCATACTCCGTAATAGTTCGGTCTTGTAATGAGCACGGCGGTAGCGTCAGGATTAGCGCGCAATGCATTCTCTATACTTTCGGGCTTTATTTCCGCAGATATGGCAAATTCCCCGTTAAATTCCGGCTGTACAAAAACCGGCTCTGCGCCCGACAAAATCAAGCCTGAAGCAACGGATTTGTGGGAATCTCTGCCTACAATAATTTTCTGACCCCGGGCGCAGGCAGTCATAATCGCCGCCTGGACACCACAGGTAGACCCATTAACAAGGAAAAAAGTTCTGTCGGCTCCAAAGGCTTTTGCAGCCAGCTCCTGAGCTTCTTTTATGATGCTCTCGGGATAATGGAGGTTGTCCGTTCCGTCTATCTCGGTGACGTCGAGCTGCAGCAGGTTGTGGGCCAGCTCGCCGGGAACTCCTGCTCCCAGTTTGTGTCCAGGCATGTGGAATATATTATTTTTTTCTTCGGCATATTTTCTCAGATAGTTATAGATTGGAGCGTTGTAAGCTTTTATATATGTCACCTGCCTTAATTATTTTTGTTCATCTAACCTACCCTTCCATTATTAAACATAAGTATAACAGTGTCAATAATTGAAAAGTTTGAAAGCTGTTGACTTTTAACAGGATCTGGAATAATATATTATTGAACACTTGTTCAATGAACAAGTGTTCAATCAGTGTGTACGTGCTGCGCACGTAAAGAGGGAGGTATTATGAGTAAAAAAGTATTGATTATCGGAGCCGGTCTTGCAGGCCTGAGTACAGGTATTTACCTGCAGAAGCAGGGTGTCCAGAGCGAAATTTTTGAAATCTCAGGTCAAGCAGGAGGTATGTGTACCGCCTGGGAGAGGAAAGGCTACAGATTTGATGGGTGTATTGAATGGATGGTAGGAACAAAGCCCGACACTCCATTTTATGATTTGTATCGCGAAGTACATGCACTGAATAAAGATACTATAATATATAATGCCGAAAGCATTAAAACTCAGATTAATGGAACAATTTACGAAATACCAATGTCCCTTATACCCTTTAAGAGCTTTTTACTTTCGATTGCACCGGAGGACAGTTCTCAAATTGAAGCTTTTTGCAGTGATATTGCATCAATGATTTCCACAAAAATGCCTGCCGGAGCACCCACCGGTCTTCTGGAGCTGCTTGACATAATTAAAAACAGCAGAGGGTTCTTAAAACTTGTAAGAAAGTATTTAGGAATAACCGTTAGCCAGTATGCAGAAGCATTTAGTAATCCGGCTATTAAAGCAATCCTGTTCCATCTTATGCCTTCTCAATACTCATTTTTTACGCTTATTTTGATGTTGGGAACGCGGATGAGTGGTAACGCTGGTTACCCCTTGGGCGGAGCATATGACGTAATCGGCAGAATGGAGAAATTCTACAGGGAACTTGGTGGAAAAATCAACTTTTCTTCCAGAGTGGATAAAATTATTGTAAAGGACGGTAAGGCTAATGCTCTGGAGGTAAAGAGCCTGATCCATGAGGCAGATGCAATTGTGGCAGCCTGCGATATGTATGATGTACTTAAAAATATGCTTGGAGGAGAATACAAACATATACAGCTTGACACCTTACTAGAATCTGCCGAGCTTTTTTCTCCGCTGTTAGTGGTTTCCTTTGGGCTTAGTAACAAATTTAACCTTCCCTTTTCTCAGAACTTTGAATGCCCCGAAGGTATCAGAGTTAACTCAGATGAAATTTGCAATTTCCTGAACCTTCGTAGTTTTGAATTTGACCCGGCATCAGCTCCCGAAAATTGCAGCAGTGTTATGGTTATGATGGGTTCAAACCTTGATTACTGGAGGGATTTGAGAAAAAATAGTCCTGATACTTACCGTACACGAAAAGAAGAGTTGGCAAAGGAGGTGGCAGATGCATTGGACAAACGTATTCCTGGCTTTAAGGATGCTATAGAAGTAATTGATGTAGCCACACCTGCAACATACATACGGTATGCCAATTTGTATAAAGGCTCTTGGGAGGGCTTTACTCCTACACCTTCTTCGTTAAAGTATAATATAAAAAATACAGTGAATGGAATTAAAGGCCTTTATTTATGCGGGCAGTGGACCACTGTAGGAGGTGGCATCTGTACTGCCGTCCAGAGCGGAAAGGGTGCAGCAACGGCAATAAATAAGTATTTAAAATAATAATTTAATTGGTTTACCCACAGCAGTTACGATACAATATAGCAAGGGAATTAAAATTGAATACTGGTAAATTAATAAACTTGTATTAACATATGTAACTTATTAGAAATATTGTATACAACTGAGGTATATATGAACAAAAGGGAACAGCAGCGGCATGACAGGAGAAGTCAAATATTGGAATGCAGCCTAGATATGATTATCTCTCGAGGATATGCCGCAACCACCATACGAGATATAGCTAAAAAACTAAATATCAGCACCGGCTTGTTTTTTAATTACTTTGAATCCAAGGAACGTGTTTACGAGGAATTGGTCAATATCGGCATGTCAGGTCCGGATAGTGTTTTTCATATGCTGGACGGTTTTACAGGAACGCCTATTGAAGGTTTTGAAAAAATAACTTCAGAGATTTTCAAGTCACTGGAATCAGACCCCTTTACAGCTAAAATATTCTTGCTTATGCCACAGGCAATGAAATCCGAAGGGGTTCCGGAGAGGATTAAGGAAATTGTAAGCAAGTTCGATGCTCTATCCCCCGTCCTGCCTATAGTTAAAAAGGGACAAGAACTCGGGGAAATAAAGCAGGGGGAGCCGGTTGCACTTGCCATGGCATATTGGAGCGCAGTACAGGGTGTAGCTGAAAATGCAGTTTTTAACCCAGAGCTGCCGGTACCTCAAAGCAGCTGGATTGTAGATATTCTAAGAGCCAGGAGAGAGTAGCGTGAAAGATACATATGGTAAGTCATCGTGACTTTATTATTGATTATTAATAATGCTGTTTTTAACCAAATCATTTGTTAATGGAGATGCACATGCTGAAAGAAGAACGTCAAAAGCAAATATTAGGCATGCTGAGGGCTAACGGACAGGTTCTGATAGAAGATCTCTGCAAGATATTCAATGTATCCAACATGACCATCCGACGTGATCTGGACGAAATGGAGGCCTCGGGGCAACTTGTGCGTTCCCACGGAGGAGCTCTGCTGCCCGACACAGATGTCCTTATCGAGAACCCCTTTTATCTGAGATTGGACAGGAACAGGGATAAAAAAATTGAAATAGCGACAGCTGCTGCAGGTTTACTCACAAACGGACAAAAAGTTTTTATTGGTTCGGGCAGCACCACCCACTATATGGTTCAGAAGCTTGATAACTCAAGGAAGCTTCTGGTGGTGACTGACGCACTGAATGTCTCCATGGAGCTGGCAAACCGCTCTTCTATCTCGCTGCTTCAGGTAGGCGGAGATATTGGCGCAAATACACTGTCAGCGACAGGTGTTTTTGCCGAGAATATGCTTAAGCAGTTCAGGTTTGATTATTCATTTATGGGCGTTACGGGACTAGGTGCCGACGGGCAGCTCTATGTGGGCAGTGTAGCCCAGTTGGGTAATTATCATACTGTTATAAATAGTTCAAAACATGTCATAATCCTTGCTGATAGTAGTAAAATCCGCCATCAGGATTTCATTTCTGTAGGTACACTGTCAGACAAGTGTACCTTAATATCAGATAAAGGTGCTGATGAAACGGCTTTAAAGATATATAAAAGCCTGGGCACAAAGGTTATCCTTGTTTAAATATATACAAGCACCCTATTTTGCATACTCGGCATCATTTATAATTCCATATAGCTTAAACCATCATATTATAAAAATGCGGCTCCTTCGGACCCGCATTTTTAATGATATGAATAAAAAGCCTCTTTCACCTATTTTAATATAAACGGTTTCAATAGCATTGTAGTATGGAATCTCTGGGCGTTGAGCCTGTACTTCTCAATCAGTTCTGGTCCACAGCTGTTGGAACCTATACCGCTCTGGGCATAATCCAAACACAGTACTGTACTCCCGCTTTTTTCAAGTTCAAAGTTATGCCTTTTGTTTGTCAACTCTTCCTGAGTATAATAGGATGCATTAAACCCAAAAGGCTCGTCGTTGAGAACCAGCAGTCCCAGTCCCGAGTCGGCCTTAAGCTTCACATAATGGCAACCCCAATGACTGCCGTTTTCCTGAGGCTTTAGATAGTCTTCATGCAGCTCCTCCAACTTGGCTATAAACTTACCCATGTAGGAAGCTCTGCGCTTGTCGGCATAGCTTTCATAAGGCCCGAAGCCAAAGTACTCAACCTTGCTTATTTCCTGAGGCAGGAACAGTCTCAGACCAAAACGCGGCAGGAAAGGTGTTTCCATATTCTTTTCCACCTGCATATTGACAGAAATTGTTCCGTCATCTGCTACATTCCACTCCGTGCTTATATCAAGTATTCTTTGTATGTGGACTGCAGTCACAGACAATTCGGTTATTATCCTGATGTTGCTGTCCTCCTTGGAAACACGGGTTGAATAAGCTCTTGAAAAAGCTCTGTTGTATCCACATTCTTCCCATTTGAGACGAACATTTTTATCGTTATCCGTAGGAGCTCTCCAGATATTGTAGTTCATGGGTTTTTCCAGAAGTACATTATTGTCATACACCATTCTTTCAAATGCACCTGTCAATTTGTTGTAGGTGTATTTAAAGTTAACCCCAGTTATTTCTATATATCTGTCAGACTCCTTGAGAGACATTTCACCTTTTTGTACGTTAAGGTGTCCCAACACCGCTAAAATTCTGTCTTTACTGAGTCCGGAACCATCAGCTGACAGTTTAACCTGATCAAACCCCAGCAGATGTCCTTTTTTAGTAAAAGCCAAATCATTTTTTTGAATATAGTCAAACTTAATATAGCAATCTTCTGTATCAACTTCTTTCAGAGTTAGATATATAACCTTTTCCTGATGGGGTTTTATGTTAAGAACACTTTCGTCTTCTATAACTCCCTGTTCTATTACCTCTCCGTTTTTCGTTACACTGTAGGAAATATATAAATAGTCTTTGATATTAATAAAATCAAGCATATTTCTGAAGGTGTACTTACCTTCTTTTGTATTTTCTTTAACAAGCCGGAGAGGACGGATTACATTCTTGTACTCAAGTAAACCTGTATGAACTTTCCTGTCGGGATACACAAGACCGTCCATACAGAAGTTTCCGTCATGAGGAAATTCACCAAAATCTCCTCCATAGTAATACTTTTTCTTACCGTCTGCGGTTCTCCCCATATATACAGCATGATCGCACCATTCCCATACAAAGCCTCCGCAGAAGCCGTCGTATTTCTGAATGAGGTCATGATAATCCTCAATATCTCCGGGGCCGTTACCCATGGCGTGTATATATTCACATTGTATAAAGGGTTTATCACCATGTTTTTCTTCAAAATACTCTTTAATATATTCTATTGAAGCATACATGCAGCTGAATAAATCAAGATTACTGAAATCACATTTATACCCCACTGGTGTATGATGTGCACCTTCATAATGTGTTAATCTGCTGGTATCATACTCTTTCACCCACCTGAGAGCATTTTCAAAGTTTCTGCCGTAACCAGACTCATTTCCCATAGACCATATTACAACACAGGCGTGGTTTTTATCTCGTATAACGCTTTTCTTTACACGATCTAAAATAGAAGCCTCATAATCAGGGTCATGTGCCAGCACCGGAAAGAACTTGCCACCATTCTCTTCAGAAAAAATAGTTGTTGTACCATGGGTTTCGATATCAGCCTCAGCTATAACATAAAATCCATATTTATCACAGAGCTCAGTAAATACCGGCGCATTAGGGTAATGGCTTGTTCGGATGGAGTTAATATTATGCTGCTTCATTAGAGCAAGGTCCTTCAGCATATCATCCACTGAAACAGCGGGGCCTGTTACAGGGTTACTGTCATGTCTGTTTACTCCTCTGAATTTTATTTTTTGACCATTAAGATATACAACCTTATCAATAACCTTGATATCCCTGAGTCCAACCTTTACGGCTATTGCCTCTTCCGAAGTATTCATAACAAGTGTATACAGGTTCGGCTGTTCAGCATTCCATAAGGAGGGGTTCTCAATGCTTATCTCCAGCACGGAATTTGGGCCGGTTGAACTTACAGTGCCTCTAGCAACTTCAGTTGATGCATCTGCACCAAGCAGTACGTATTCAAGCTGAACCGGATTTCCTTTAAGATATTCAAGTTCTACCGATATACCTGCCTTTCTGTAGTTATCTGAAAGGGCAGTCTTTACAAAGAAGTCCCGAATATGCTTCTGAGGTCGATAAAGAATATATACATCGCGGAAAATACCCGAGGTTCTGAACTTGTCCTGATCTTCAAAGTAACTACCATCACACCATTTTAAGACCAACACCGCAATTGTATTTGTACCTTCTTTAACAAAGTCTGTTATATCAAATTCACTTGTAGAGTGTGAAACCTGACTGTAGCCAACAAAGGCTCCGTTTATCCATAAATAGTAGCAAGAGTCAACACCTTCAAAGTTGATGTACTTTCTCATATTCTGGTTGCCCGCAGCCACCTCAAACTGTCTGACATAGGCTCCGCAGGGATTTTCTACAGGCACATAGGGCGGATCGTAAGGGAACGGGTATTTTATGTTTGTATATTGATGCCTGTCGTAGCCGTGATTCTGCCAGACTGCGGGCACAGGGATACTGTCGAAACGGGCAAGGTCAAAATCGGGCAGATAGAATTCTTCTGTAACATCATATATACTGTTGAAATATTTAAAGCTCCATTGCCCGTTGAGCAGTTGAAAGCGCCTGGAGGTATTTCTGTCCTCAGATAAAATAGCCTCTTTCTGGGAGGGGTATGGAATATAATAGGCTCTATCCTCCATAGTTCCTACATGTAAAGTTTTTGGATCTTCAAAAAAGTTTTTAATCAGCATATTATTTACCACCACTTTCGAATTAATAGGATTCATATCTTAATTTAAATTATACAGATCGGCTATACCCAACTCCATTAATAAAATAGATTAAAACCTGCACAAAATTAAACTAATCTATTTGTATTGCCGAAATAAACAGTATAAAATATAGTTGCTATCAATTAAAAAATTAGAACAGTCAAATCATTCAAAAGATAGTATGTGTAAATAAATTACTTTTTAGTAATTACAACAAAATCAAACCGGAATTTTTACAGGGAGAATATGTCATGATAAACATATCGGGTTACATCTCAGATGCCGACGAAGATATAGAAGACAGCAAGAACTTTTTATCTGTCAACAGCTGCGGGTATTACAAGCTGGTCAAGCTTAACTCTTTTGAGACCAGCCGTTCTGAAGGAAGGTCTGATTATCAGCTGCTTTATGTCGCCAAGGGTAATGCCGATTTTAAAATTGACGGAGAACATATCACAGTAGAAGAAGGCTCGGCTGTTATTTACTATCCGTATCAACCACAATATTACATATACCATCTGCAGAACAACCCCGAAATATATTGGCTTCATTTTTCAGGAGCACAGGCCGAGGCTTATCTTAAAGATTTGGATTTTAAAAATGACTCTCTATTTAATGTGGGAATCAAGAATGAGTATATATCAATATTTGAGAAAATAATTAGAGAACTGCAGGTCAGGAGAAAGAACTTTTTCGAGCTTTCAAATCTGTATGCCCTGGAGCTTCTATCCCTTATGTCCAGAAACATGTCTGAGGGAAGCTCCAATATACACCTGATAAATGAGCAGCTGCAGAGAATTATTGAAATTATGAATAAAAATTTTACTCAGAAGCAAAGCATTATGGGGTATGCAAAAATGTGCAGTATGAGCACCTGCTGGTTCATAAACAATTTTAAGACCTACACTGGAATGACTCCTCAGCAGTACTTAACCAATATCAGATTGGCAAAAGCAAAGGAGCTTTTATTCAGCTCCTCATTTAACATCTCTGAAATTTCCTCTATTGTAGGCTATGACAATCCCTTTTATTTCAGCAGAATATTCAAGAAAAATACCGGTCTTTCGCCCAGAGAATATAAAGACTTAAAAGGGCAATCAACTATTATAACAGGTGGTTCTTAGAATTGATAAATGTGATTACACTCGAAAATCAATTACTACCATATGTTGTTTTTTGTCATTCATAACAGGCAGTATATTACTATCCATAGTTCTGCCGTCAAAGGTAATGCAGGCATTCCCCTCGCACAACCGAAAGAACCCCTCCGGTTTCCTTATCTCCACATAATAAACCGTCCTATCCATATTTATATTATAGGAGAAACCGGTTTCTTCAGACCTCAGTATCGGGTTGATGATAAGGCCCTTTTCTGAATACTCAATACCAAGTGCCGACATCAACGCCAGCGTCATCCATGTGGAGGTTCCGCTCAACATAGGTCCGGTATTTTCTCCCGTCTCGCTATTATTATATTGGGTGCAAAATCTCGGGTTACCGCAGTTTACGAAAGGATTTTCCATTGTCTTATACGGCAAGCAGGTATCCACTGTCCAATAAGCGAGTTTTGACAGTCGTTCGGCCAATTGGGAGCTGTTCACCTCTTTTGCTGCTTTGAACATGGCGGTAGCTGCCATCATGCTGGCATGCTTGAAGACACCTCCGTTTTCACGGTCTCCAGGAAAATACTCCGCTGTGGCTGTATTCTTTGCTATCCTTCCCAGCTCAACCGGTGTAACAAGTTTTATTCCAAAGGGACTTTTAAGTCTTGACTCCACTACTTCGAGCATCACTTCAATCTGGCTTTCGCGGGCACAGTCTGACAGTATGCTCCAACTGAAGGAATTGAGAAAATATGAACCATCTATTGAAGGATCGACCGACAGTCCGTCTCCACCTGCCCCAAGATATAAATAGTCACCCTCCCCATATCTGTTGAACAGAACTCTTGCAAAGAAGTCCCCCTTCCAGGCATGCTTTTGTATATCTCTGTCTAAATTGCAGCTTATCATCTGCAATTCATCCATGTAGGTTATATCGCCTTTTTTGTCTGCCAATTTTATCATTTCATCCACTGCCACTTTCAGCAGGAAAGCATTCATGACACTTTCCGAATAGTTGCTTTTAAGGGACTGCCCAAATCTACCGTCTTTTTCGAGCTGCTGCATATACAGCTCTTCCTTGGCAATACCGTTGATATAGTCATCATCAAGTTTCAGACAATCGTTCCAGTCAGCATAGTCCAGCAGTGGCAGGCCATGTTTTCCCACTGAAATTTTTGCAGAATACAGGATAACTGCCTTAATTGTTTCGTACACACTTCTCTCCCTGACTGGGACTATTCCTGCAATAGCACACTTTTCCTCCAAAAGCCCAACATCCCCTGTAAGAACGATATAGCGATATACTGCCTGTATAAACCAAAGCTGGTCATCCGACCATTTACCCGGCTCCTTTCCTTCCCAAAAAAAGTTGTGGTATGCAAAGCCAAACTCAAAAATCATAGCGCACCACTCTTTAATAAGCTGTTTGGCGAAATCCGCCATACCCATACCCATAAAATAATACATGGAAGTAAAAATATCCTGAATTTCCCTGAAGCCTATTTCCCTGTACCCTTTTTGAGTCTGACAGAAGGAACGTGACACAAATGTCTGGTAAAGCACCTGAAAAGGCAGATTTTTATTAACATAGGCATTAAATGTCTTATCTCGTGAATTGACCTTTAAGAACCCGGAATAGCTGTCCATGAACTTTTTGATGCCCTCAAGCTCCTGATAAACAGAATCGGGCTGAGAAAACTTTTCAAGCAGTCTGTAAAGCTCCTGTTTCAAGGTATCCTCCCCAAACATTGGATTTACCCTGTCTGACACAAGTCCTGTTATCTGGTCGGTAAAACACCTTTCACCCGGCTCAAGTTCTATTTCGGCTGCAACGGCAAAAAAACCCGGGCCTTTTCTGTATAAGTTATTGCTGAGCTTTAGAGCACCTTCTGGATCTTGAAGTGTCCCATTTCCCACAAACTCGTTGTAGTTTACACAGAATTCCCTTGCAAGCTTCCTCCCACCCCTGTTATGCACCAGCATTGTATGAAATCTTAAGTCCTTCCTGCCTTTCTCAGTATAATAATCAGGACTCAATGCCATAATCGAACCGTCATCGTCTCTCAATATACGGGACTGCATAATTATATTGCTGTACAAAACATCTTCGAATAGCGCATCAGGAGCCGCAGAACCAAACATCCCGGTATAAACCAACCTTAATTTTCTGGGTGTTGTACCCGTATTGTATATCGCTATCCTCTGGACCTCGGTGGCTATAGGCAGTCCAGCCTCTTGAGCGGAGATGAATATAAGCCTCTCTATATCAAGTCCACATTTTGTCTTATAGCTTATGGCTGTGTAATTTTGAGAATGTGTACATTTCGCCATTACCAGATTGTCTCTTTTTATTTCACCTGAATAAAATACCTTTTTATTATTTTCAAACAAATAAAATTGTCGGTTGGCAGGAAAGCCGTTTTCCTCCTGTCTCATATCCCAACGGCTGGCCAAAACCTGTGTGGAAGCATGCGAACGAAAGCTTCCTCCTCCCATTTTGTCTACAACACTCTTGGGTGTTGTCTGTAATGCGCGGGAATAGCCAACTCTGTTTCCCAACAGCAGATTTACATTAAAATGTGGTCCTGGGGAAGGCATGAATAAATCAATTTCATGCTCGCCGACCTCATTCAGCTTTCCTGCGCAGCCGTCAAGACCGGATAATATCATCTGGATGGCTATCTTTATTTCTTCCGGCATACCTTCCTCAGTTATAACCCCGTTATGCATATACAGCTTTAATTCTTTCCGGTGGCGGCAAACCAATACCGAGCCATGTTCCCCGGCCTGTTTCTGCAGGAAACCCGAAACATCAGGATTTTTTAGTATTTCTAATGTGGCGGGAGCCTTCATCATTAACCCCGATACGCCCAAAACCCTTGTAAATCCCGTATCAATAAATATCCCGTCCACTATATCCGTACCGGTTACCTGGTCACCGAAAATATTTCTTATTACTACTTCAGGATTTTCAGTCACCTGTCTGGCTGTTAATTCTCTTATCACTTGACACCTCCAAAGGTTAGTATTTTTTCAAAATGAAAGCTCCGCTGTCGCAGAGCTCCATTTTGCGTTGCCATTTATTTTCTTTTGGAATGGAAAAGTGCTGTCGATCGCATGCCTCTCCCATCCCTTTTTACAATACCACCTGAGAGGATATTACTTTTTTGCCTTCCATTGATCAAACTGCTTCTGCTTTTCGGCAATTATCCTATCGGCACCGGCAGCTTTCAGCTTGTTTAAAAATTCCGGCAAGTACTTATCCGGGTCTATTACTCCGTTGTCCAGCGCTCTGGCATATTGACCTATTACGGTATCACATGCAGCTTTTTCAGTCTTTACACTTTCTGGATTAAATAAGAAGCCAACTTCCGGGGATGGCTTTGCAGCCTTATTGAATTCTTCAAATTGTGTCCACTTATTGGCATTTTCATTTTTTTGTAAATAGTTTATGAACTGATTTCCAAGTGCCCACTGCATACCGAGTGCGTAGCCTGAATCCGGAATTGTTTCTATAGTGTTGTCATTAAGCTTTTTGTAATGTGTGTTCTCAATACCGAAATTAATAAGGTTGTTCAGGTATTTATCAGTGTTGAAGAGTTCCAAAAACATCATGGCTCTCTCCGGATTTGAGGAAGTCTTGGAAATAGCGGTCATTGAGCCCATTACATCAGCAGTGCACATAATAGGTTCTGTAAAATCAATCTGCCCAAGCTCAAATCCATGCTTTTCCTTTAGCTGCTTATTAGCCGTATACTCTTCAGCATACCCGGGCTTAAGATTTACACACCATGCAAATGTTTGCCCACTGCTTACAGCTTCCTCAACAACGTTCTGCTGTGTTATTATATCTTTTCTTATGTAGCCAGCCTTGTAATACTTGTTCATCAGCTGCCACATTTCTTTAAATTCCGGGGTTTCAAACTGGTTTATAACCTTTCCCTCGGCAGTTATGTCTCCAACATCGGGGCTTTCATTTGAGTTTGACGCATGCCAGTCGTAAATTCCAAATGCAAGAGAGCCTCCTATAAATGGGAATGCAGATGGTTCACCTTCCTTTATTTTCTTAAGCATTGGCTCAAGATCCTTGATACTCTTTACAGTGGACATGTCGAAGCCGTACTTCTCTGCAGTTGCCTTATTGTAAACAATACCATAGCTGCGGGCTTTTTCCTTATTGCAGGGCAGTGCATAATTTTTCCCCTCAATTTGTGAGGCCTTAAGGAAATCTACACCCAGTAAATCCTTTGTTTTAGGTGCATATTTATCCATCAGCTCATTAATTGGTATAAATGCCCCTGTCCTTGCATTTTTGTTATAATCCAGCATCCAGGATGCCGTAAAGCACAAGTCAAAGGGTTCTCCGGCAGCAATCATTGCATTCATCTTTTGCTGGTAGGTTCCCCAATCCAGACAGTTGAGTTTAAGGTTTACATTGATTTTGTCCTTCAAGTATTTTGAAACTTCCTCCTCCACCTTTGCAGTATCCTTTTGTTCGCCCGGTCCCACGAAGTACCAGACAAGGTTTACTTCATCAAGCTCTGACGGCTTAGTCTGCTCTTCTGTAGCTACAGCTGCCTGACTTTGCTGTGCTACAGCCTTGGTGTCGGTTCCGGGTTCACTTTTGCCGCAACCTGATAATACTGCGCCGAATGCAAGAATACCCACTAACAGCATTGAGAAGCCCCTTCTAATTTTGTTCATAATAAATTCCTCCTTTATATTTTTCCTTAAGTTATATTAACTTTATATAACCTCAGGCAATTGAAATCATATGAGTTTCCTCCGGAATTCAGCCTTTCACCGCTCCTACCGTCAAGCCCTTGACGAAGTATTTCTGACAGAAAGGATACGCTAGCATGATGGGCCCTATTGATACGATACACATGGC
>JAEZKZ010000122.1 GCA_023415305.1 Bacillota bacterium | reverse complement strand
AATTATTTCCTGAATCACTTCTTTTGGTAGAGCACTCATAAAAAATCTCCTCTCTGGTTAATACTTAAATTCTTAACCAAAAAGGAGTATTTCCTATGTTCCATACACAAAATTTTTTACAGCGTCTTATGGTAAGGCTATAAGTCCCTACTAACCATTTATGATTTGAGATACACTATCCTCCAACCAATTAAAACTTTTTAGGAAATTAATTATTTCAATAGCCTTGGTAGCTTTCCACCAGTTCTCACTAACAGCAAATTCCTTTGCATATTTTTCATTATTCTCAAACCAACTCCAGGTAATATTCCAAACACCATTTTGCGGTCTTGTAGTAATAAGATAGTCTAGTTCTGTTTGAACCGTGTCCTTATTTTCTTCATAAAATATACTATCCGGGGATTTAATATAGTCAGAAGGCCTGCGTGTATAGTATAACCACTTTGTGGTATCCCTCTCGATAGAATTATGCACAAGTTTTTTAATTTTTGTAGTGAGGGATTTGATGTCGAAATACTCCTTCAGTCCTGTGTTATCAACTGTGTCAAGTAACTCGCAAAATCCTCCCAGGCCCATATCACCATATTCATCAGTTGTGTTGAGCTCATTAAAAATCCTATGGCTCAATAATATGGATTTATTATATAATTCCGATTTTTTATCAGTATATTTCAGAACGAAACTCGCTATTTGGGCGGTTAAACCTATTCCCTCAGTTAAGTTTGCTTCCATGTTGTACGTCCACCAAGGCGCATGAGCATAATCATCATTTGAAGGAATATTGAAAAACCAACCATTCTCAGAATAATAATCAGTACTGTTGAAGAACTTCAGTACTCCTTTTACCATGGGATGATTATTATCAGTAATTCCAATACTCTCTAAAATATTGGCTGCCCGCAAAGTGGTGTAGGGAGAAGAATTAGGATTCCAGCTGTCTTGTTCAAGAGCATGTCCAAATCCTCCGTCCTCGTTCTGGTAAAATGATAAAGCAGAAAGTACGGCCTCTTTACTTCCATTCTCAAAGTGATACTGCCATATTGCCAATTCCAGTTGCCTTGCATTACGATACATCCAGGACCTTATTTGTTTGAAATCCTCTAATGATAATTTTTGCATAAATACCACCACTCCAATACATATTTATAGAATATTAGAATCTTTAGCATCATAATTACTAAAAACGGTTGTAACCTATTCAATTCATACGAACGCTATATAAACATACACCACCAAACTCCGTATTTATCTATTAATTCCACACCGCATGGGCTGAAGAACAATTCACCAAAAGGAGTGATGATTTCACTACCCTCGAACATGGTTTCGTATGCTTTACGTACCCTATCCTCTTGTCCTTCACCAAATTGAATACAAAACTGCATAGTATTGCCCGTAAGCCTATTTTTGCCGCCGGCACGAGTAGCGTCATGTGCTTCACCGACAGCAATGGCTTGTCCCAACACATCAAGCTCTCTATGAATGACCATGCCATTTTCATCTACATCCTGATAACCAATATTGGCGTCAAAGGCCTTTTTGTAAAACTCGAAGGCTTCATCGCTTCCCTTGACATAGATTTGTAGTATTGACCTCAACATATGTAATCCTTTCTTGTATCAGATTTTAATATATAATATCATTGATTATTTTGTTTGTATTGTAAAAATTCGACATAACCATTTTTTCTAGTGCAAACTTTCTTGCATCTGTGGGAGAAAGAGTATGAAATTTTTTGAAATCATTAATCAGGTGAGATTGGTCGGTATAGCCATATTTGCAGACACCGTCCTGGATATTAAAGCTTTTATTTAATAAAATGTCGTTCCATAGATATTGGTACCTGACCAGACTGGAGAATTTCTTCGGCGAAACACCTAAATATACCAAAAACAGTCTTTCCAGTTGTCTCTGACTGATAGAAGAATAGCCCGAAATATCAGATATTCTCGAGGTACCTTTGGATTCCAATACCTTGTATATGGCATTCATCACATTGTTATTTTGCTTATTCAAATTTAGCTTCTTAAGGAGAAACTGTTCAACTTTTCCGACTCTATCAGTAATTGTAGGATTGCTCAGCATTATGTCTTGCAGTTCATACCTAAAGTCATAAAAATAAGCATCGGCCTCTGCAAAAGCGTTCAGGGTATTTTTGGAAGACTCGTCTGAGAATAGCGGTATAGCCCAGCTGTAGAACCTAATGGCAAAGCAGGAAACCATCGGATTAACAGTCATAGGAGCATCTTCAAAGGTTTTATCACTTATTCCTGCAAAAAGAGCATTTAGCCTGTTATTATGCATATCGAGTTCAATAATAATATCCATACAGGTATCAGGTATTACCAGCTTGTTTTTTACAGGTTGTGATGAGACACCTGTTATGGGGTTTGGTGTACCCCAAAAACAGCGTACATAGGGTTTTAACGCTTCACAGGGTTGAAGCTCAATATATGTTTCATCAAATAAAAACGGTTGGGCGGTAATAGGCTGATAAATGCTATTAAGCTTGAACATTGCAATATCCTCAATAATCCGTAAATAGATTGATTGTTACCATTAATTGTTGTTATTAAATGTAGTAGTTATTAATTGTAGTCTAAGAGGAACAAATAGATTTACAAATCCAGCATTGGCTTTCTGTAATAAATACCATGTTATGTCAAAATATTATCACTGTTAATGAGTAAAAGTCAATTGTTACAAGGAATTTAGCATTATAACTTAGGCCATGTGGAGTAGGAGACAGGAATTTATATATATTGGGGAATCTGAACATTAAGATATAATCTTAAAAATGACTATTACAAAAACGTTGCCGGAATCACCCGGCAACGTTTTTGTTCTTACGGTTTTATTTATTCTGGTTGGTATTGATGTAGGGAAGAATCCGTTCGTCTATTCTGCGTACAAGGGAATAAGTGTAGGGTGTAAAGTATCTGCCCCAGAAGTTCTTGGCTTGCGGATTAATTGATTCGTAGTCAACACCGCAAAGAGGGTAGCCGTTTTTCATAAGCCACTGCTGTACAGTATTTAAAAGTGCTGAGCCTACACCATTTCCTCGTTCACTCTCTAAAATAAAAGAATCCTGAATATTCATAACTGAACTGTGACAGGAAATAAAGCTTTCTGCTTCAGTACAAAGCCTCATTATCCCGACAGCCATGCTATTTCGGTAGGCCACCCACTCATGATTACCATCTTGTGATAGCCAGTTCTTATGCTCAGCTACAGGGTCGAAATTACTCCTGGGCATAAATACAGGGGAACGCCTGTAATAATTATTATGTTGAATATGTATATCTGAGAGAATATCAGCATCCTCAACCACAGCTTTCCTGATTTCGATACCTGATGAAGGTGAACCGTTGAGGGAAGCCGGTAGCTTAAGGGCAGAAGTTTGACGTATTGAGTCAATACATCTTAGACCGAAGCCCTGCCAGAACCACATATTTACCAGAGAATCATCATGGCTGAATACCGTGACAGCATGGGTCATATATTCTTCTTTCACCCACAGTTCTGCTGCAAATCTATAAAGTTCCGCATAAAGAGACAAACCGTATTCGGGCTTCACACCATGTCCAAAGAGAGGACAATAGATTCCTTTACATTTTCCAAAGAGATTATCAACTCTGAAGCCCGAAATAAAGCCTACAAACTCGTTATTTAATAGAGCAGCATAGCCACTGCCGTTCTCAAACAAATACTTAATTGAACCTCTTATTGAATTACTAAAGTCTTCATCCGGCAAATAGGGAATAGACTGTCTCTCTTTAATGTACGCATTTAAAATCATATCCAGCGCTTCATCAATATAATCTATTTTAACTTGGACAAAATTAAATTTATTGTTCATATTATTTTATACCACCAAAACTTTGATCAAATTATTAGTTTATAAATAACAAATAAAAGCATATTGAAGTGATATCCTATTAAGGTATGGTATCCGGACACAAAAAATAAACCTGTTGAAACAGGCGATTTTGTTACTCAAATACCATCTTAATAGCTTAAGGATTTAATCACTCAATACGCTCCTGAAATTATAATAAAATATATTCTCATATTAACAGTATATGGCAGTTAAGTCAATTTCGAATATGTGTGATTCGTGTTATTTTGCCATTTTTGGGAATAATAAAGCTATATCAATATAAAACTGGAAGGTTATCAGGAAAGGAAAAAAGCATGAGGCAAAGAAGATGGAATAATTCTAGTGTAGCTATTACCCATAACAGTGATGAGGCAGCTGCCATAAAGCAAGCCGTTGAGCTGCTTCAAATAACTTCTGATGTTAAAAATAATGATGTGGTAGTAATAACACCTAACTGGGTGAATAAAAGAGAGCCTAATTCCGCCACTGTTGTGGGGCCCGAAAGCCTGAGACAGATTATAAGGATTTTCAAAGACAGAAATCCCGGGAGAATTGTTGTTGCCACTGGAACAGCAGAGGGCGAGACAAAGGACGTCATGAATTCTGTTGGTTTCGGCAAGGTTATTTCCGAAGAAGGTGTTGAATTCATAGATTTGAATCATGGGCCTTTTGTTAGAGTTAATCTGAATCACCAAATAGTACCTGCAACAAATTTAAATAAACTCTTTGAGGAAGTAACCATATTGGTCTCATTTACACAACTGAAGCAGCACGAGGAGGCCACAATGTCGGCAGCAATAAAAAACATTGCCCTGGGGTGGCCTCCGGCTGATGAACACGGTCAGCCTAAGAAGAACCTGGGAATACACACTGAACTGCATGGCTTTATATCTGCGATGGCCGGGCAAATTCCCGTAGACCTGTCCATTGTCAGCGCAAGTCCTGCAATGATAGGAACCGGCCCTTCGAAGGGGATTGCCCGGCATACAGGGTTGGTTATAGCCGGCTGCGACCCGGTAGCAACTGATACCATTGGAGCGAGACTGTTAGGTTTTAAACCCCAAGCCATAAGGTACCTGTTTGAGTGCAGTAACCTTAAAATAGGTGAAAGTGTTATTGAAAATATAAGTATTGCAGGCATATCGCTGGTTGAAGCTGAAAACATATTCAGTCAGGCAGCCTATGGTGATGGATTGGCTGTTGATAACAAGAAATAAGCTAATTGCAATCTGAAGCTTATATAGAATCCACCATTGGGCTTAGATAGATTGAAAAATCGAAGTTATAAAAAATATAATTACCATGACACTACAAAATAAGTTACGATGAATGAAAGGAAGCTGGGAAAGATGAAAAGTATAATTCCCAATATATCAGTTATAAATTGCAGCGATGCACTTGATTTTTACAAATTGGTTTTTGGCGGAGAAATTAAAATGATAAAGACGGCTGATAACAGTCAAATGTTCAGAGGGCATGAGGGAAAAATAATGCATTCTGAGCTTCATGTAGCACCAAATTGTGTAATGTACTTTACAGATCTCTTCGGAGAAAGGGCAGAGCATACAAACATTCAGCTGGTTTTGGAAATGGACTCGAAAGAACAGCTTGAGAAGGTATACTCCGAGCTGACAAAAGAAGATGCAATTGTTATTTTTGAACTTCAGAAAACCTTCTGGGGAGCTTACCATGCTGTTGTAAAAGATAAATTCGCTGTAACCTGGGGACTAAACTACACAGAGAAAAAACAAGATAAGTCCGATTAAAATGGATGACACTAATCGGACTTTTCTTGTAAATTATATAAAATGTTATTATCTAAACTCCTTGGCCAGTGCTTCGAAAGCAGGCAGGGAGTTTTTGATAGTTTCAAGACTTACACAGTATGCAAGGCGGAAATGACCGGGAGCGCCGAAGCCTGAGCCGGGTACTACAAGTAAATTGTACTTTAAAGCTCTGTTTTTGAATTCGACATCATCAGCAATAAGAGCCTTGGGGAACAGATAGAAGGCACCGTCAGGTTTAACGCATTCATATCCAAAACTTGTAAGGCCGTTATAAAGTAAATCTCTTCTCTCCTTGTAAATATTAATATCAACTGAGGCGTCAATAGATTTGGCAATAACCTTCTGGAACAGGGCAGGGGCATTGACATAACCTAAAACTCTGTTGCAGTATATCAGACCACCCATCAAGGTCTCAATATCCTCTGCTTCGGGGTTTGTAGCTATATAACCCATACGTTCTCCGGGGAGGGAAAGAGACTTGCTGAAGCAGTCAATCATTATTGCATTTCTGTATATTGTTAATATGTTCGGCACTTCAACATCATAGGCCAGCTTCCTGTAAGGCTCATCTGAAATGATGTAAATAGTATGTCCGTATTCTTTTCCCTTCTCTTCAAGAACCTTGGCAATAGCTTTCAAAATATCTGCTCCATAAACAACACCGGTAGGATTATTTGGCGTATTTATAAGGACTGCCTTGGTGTTCGGAGTTATTTTTGATCTGAGTAGTTCAGGGTCAGGTAAAAAAGTATCTGGGTCAGTGCTAACTATAACTGTTTTACCTCCGTGATTGTCTATGTAGGAGGTATATTCCACAAAGTAAGGTGCAAATATAATAACTTCCTCGTTAGGATCGAGTAGAGTTTTCAGAACTACATTCAAAGCTCCTCCTGCACCTACAGTCATAACTACATTGTTAAGGGTCAGCTTTAAGCCGGTTTCCTTGTTTATTTTCACTGCTATGGTTTCTCTTACCTCAGGATAGCCTGCATTATTCATATACAAATGCATTCCCAGCTCGGTTGAATCTGCAAGCTGTCTCAGTGCAGCTTTAACTTCTGCAGGAGGTTCTGGATCTGGATTTCCAAGAGAAAAATCAAAAACCTTATCGTCTCCATACAACTTTTTTAGCCTTGTACCTTCTTCAAACATGGCTCTTATCATTGATGAATTAGCCAGTCTATTACTGATTTTATTAGAAATCATTACAATTCCCCCAATCGTTAATTATTGTTTATGTTTAATTTTAAAAACCTTGTCTTCTTCAGGTGTAACGTAAATAGTTTTAAAGCTTTCATAAATAACCATACCGGGTTTTGCGCCGCTTGGCTTTTTAACATTTTTTGCAATTGTATAATCCACAGGAACATTGTAGGACATTTTCGCACTGCTGTGGTATGCAGCTAGAATAGAGGCCTCAAGAAGGGTTGAATCGGGAACCTCACGGCGTTCAGTTCTTATTATAACATGTGACCCTGGAGCATTTTTTGTATGAAGCCAAATATCATTTGATGCAGCCTGTTTTAAGGTCAAAAAATCATTTTGCTTGTTATTTTTGCCTACAAAAATCTGAAAGCCGTCACCGGATATAAATTCGAGGGGAGAAGAGGGCTTATCCTGCTTCTTTTTTGCATTTCTGGCTGAGGCCCTTATATAACCCTGATCAATCAATTCCTGTCTTACTTCATCAATTTCCTGTCTGCTGCTGCAATTCTCCAGCATTATTTGAACACTTTGGAGATATTCAAGTTCGGCTATTGTGTCCTTAAGCTGTTGGGTTACATTTAAATGAGTACTTTTTGCCTTTGCATACTGCTTATAATATTTTTGAGCATTCTCCTGAATGGATTTGTGCTCATTTAATGGGATATCAATATATTCTTCATTTTCACTGTAATAGTTTAATACCCGCGCACTTTTGCTCCCGGTGGGGATGCAGTATATATTTGCAGTAATCAATTCTCCAAAAAGCTGAAGCTTTTCCCGATCGGACACCTCTCGCAGTTTATCGTTGAAGAGTGCAATCTTTTTCTCACATCGGTCAATACTGTTTTTTATGACTTTAACAACATCGCCCATTTTCTGCGTAAGCCGCTCATTGGTATCTCTGAGAGAGTAAAACTCGTCCAGAGCCACTGATAACAGCTGGAATTTCTTAGAAATTACCGGCTGTTTGGGGAAAAAACAGTAAAAATCCACAGGCTTTAAAAAGTTTTTATCCTGATATATAATACTTGGCTCAAAGTTATTGTTTTTTATTTGAAGAAGATAATCCTTTAAAGCGGAAATAACCTTTTCCTTGTCATCATCGGATAAGACAGGAATCGGTGTTTTTGAAGCTACCCCGGCAGCCGCACAAATTTCGCGGCATGTGTAAGGACTAAAGCCCTTTATTATGTTTAATATTAAGCCTTCCAGATTTTTAGCCTCGGAGACGTAAGGATGATCAAAGATTTTCTCAGCAAATACACTTTCCGGTAACTCCTTATTCTGGGCGGGTGGAAGGTTATAGGGTCTTGCGGGCATAACCTCTCTGACGCTGCTTATATCACTGTCAACATGCTTTACCGAGTCTATGATTTTATCTTCACTATTAAGCAAGATAATATTACTGTGCTTTCCCATTATTTCAACAACTAATCTTTTAACAGATAAGTCGCCAAGCTCATTGACCGATTCGATATTAATAGAGATGACTCTCTCATAGTCATGGAAACTGATGTCCAGCAGCTTACCACCGGCCAGATGTTTCCTCATAAGCATGCAAAAAACCGGAGGGGTCTGCGGATTCTCTTTCTGTGAAGCTGTTATATGAAGCCGTGGATAATTGGCATTGGCACTTGCAACCAGTCTATAATTCTGACTCCTGGAACGGATCAATAGAACTATTTCATCGGCTTCAGGCTGGAATACCTTGTCAACTCTGCCTCCGGACAACAAAGAATTCAATTCATTTACAATGCATTTTGTTACTATTCCATCGAAGGGCATTTTAGTCTTACTCCTATTTATCGATAAAAGTTTTTTCAAACTTAATCGTGTTTCGTATAAATTAATAATATCACTAATAACATTTAAAAAATAAGCTGCAATTTAATTGCAACTTATTTTTTAAGACTAAATCAGTACATCTTTATTTATAAATTATAACATTATATATTGAATCAGCCTAGGTTTTTTTTAGTCATCAAGGGCCTGACGGATATCTTCAATGATATCCTCAACATTTTCGATACCTACAGAAAGTCTTATCAATGCAGGATCAATACCGGCCTGAACCAACTGTTCGTCAGACAATTGTCTGTGTGTTGAGCTGGCAGGGTGGAGTACTGCTGTTCTGCAATCGGCTACATGAACCACTATTGCAGCCAGTTTCAGCTTATCCATAAATTTGACTGCGCCTTCTCTGCCCCCCTTGATTCTGAAGGAAACAACTCCGCTGCAGCCGTTTGGAAGATACTTTTGCGCCAGATCACGGTAAGGATCCGCCTTAAGGTATGGATAGCTTACTGATACTATCTTATTATTTGCCGAAAGAAACTCTGCAACCTTTTCAGCATTTCTACAGTGGCGCTCCATTCTTAAATGGAGTGTTTCCAAGCCCAGATTTAATAAAAATGCGTTATTGGCGGACATATAACAGCCGAAGTCTCTTATAAGCTGTACTCTGGCCTTGGTAATATACGCAGCCTTTCCGCAGTCCCTTGTGTAGACCATACCGTGATAGGATTCATCTGGTTGAGTCAAGCCGGGGAAGTTGCCGCTTTCCCAGTCAAAATTACCTGAATCTACAATGACTCCTCCGATACACAAAGCATGTCCATCCATATATTTGGTTGTGGAGTGAATTACTATATCTGCACCGTATTCAAATGGCCTTAAAAGCATTGGAGTTGCAAAAGTGTTGTCTATTATCAAAGGCACGTTGTTTTTATGAGCTATCCTCGCAAACTTTTCGATATCCAGAATGCTGATTTTAGGATTTGCTATTGATTCCCCGAATAAAGCTTTTGTGTTGGGGCGAAAGGCCTTTTGGATTTCTTCGTCAGAACCGTCCTGATCTACAAATGTTATGTCTATTCCCATTTCCCTCAATCTTTTATCAAAAAGGTTAAAGGTACCTCCGTATATTGTGCTTGAACAGACAATATGCTCACCGGATTTACAGATATTTAAAACAGAAAGCAGGGAAGCAGCCTGACCGGAAGAGGTGCATACCGCACCAATGCCACCTTCAAGAGCAGAAATCTTCTTTTCAACGCAATCCACTGTAGGGTTGCTTATTCTTGAATACATATGTCCATCTACTGATAAATCAAATAACTTTGCTACGTGTTCAGTTGAATCATACTTATATGTAGTACTTTGATAAATGGGTAAAACACGGGGTTCTCCATTTCCGGGCTTATAACCTTCCTGGAGACACTTAGTTTCTATTTTCCATGACATTATTAATCACTCCTCAAAAGATTTACAAACTTAAAATAACATAAAATATAACAGATAGCACTAGAGTATAACGCTAATGCTAGTCCATTGCCTTGTTATATTCTATAATATATCGAAAGAATTAACAATATTTGTTTATTAAACAGGAGTGCGGGATATTCAGCCAGTGCAAAACTCCGAAGCCTTTATGAACAGATTTTTCTATGGGTCATTTGGATAATCTGAATAATTTGAATAATCCGAACCACTCCAATTTTCAAGCCTATCAATTTTATCAATAGGTTTGATTGTACTGCTAAATCCTATAAATGGATTATTTGGAATGCTATTGATTATACTGTTTATTCTTTGTGAAACATAATAGTCATTTCGCTTCTTGTTTCTCATAGCTGGTCTCCTTATGCCATGTTATGGCGTTACTACAGGTTGTGTAAAAAAGGCATAAAAGCATTTCTCTTGTTTGGTAATGTTAAGACGAAGACAAAGGAGATTAGATCATTAATCTCTACAAACATAGTTTAAGAAAAAAGTCATATTTAATTCATTTATAATAGAAGAAAAAATAGACAGAATTTGTAGCCCAAATCTGTCTATTCTATAATTTAATTATTTATATTATTTAACAAAATTACTATGCAGCTATATCTTTACTATCAGCAGCTTTGGATTTCTTAAAGCCACCGTTCTTTGAATAAACTATGGCACCGACAATTAAAATAACACTTAGGCCAAGTGCAACCAGCATACCAGGATCTGTACTCTTATACTGAATTAGGATTGGTGCTGCCAGTAGTGAAACGAGGTTAATAACCTTTATCATAGGATTTAGGGCAGGGCCTGCAGTATCCTTGAGGGGATCTCCTACAGTGTCTCCTACTACAGCAGCCTTGTGACTTTCTGACCCTTTTCCGCCATGAGCACCGTCTTCAATGGTTTTCTTGGCATTATCCCAGGCTCCGCCCGAGTTGGCCATGAATACTGCCAGCAGCTGACCTGAAATTATTACTCCTGCCAGGAAACCACCTAATGCTTCAACACCAAGAAGGATTCCTACAAATAAAGGGGAAACTACAGAAATTATGGCAAGACCTAGTAATTCTCTTTGTGCGGCAACAGTACATATATCAACTGCCTTCTGATAATCAGGTCTTACTTTACCTTGAAGCAGACCCGGGATTTTAAATTGACGCCGTACTTCATTGACTATAAGGGAAGCAGCTCTCGTTACTGAGTTAATAATGAGGGAGGAGAACAGCCATGGGATACAGGCTCCAATAAGCATACCTATGAATACTGTCGGACTGGAGACTCTGATACCTGTGTCAAAAAGGGTTTCTTTAGCTCCCATTCCGATTTGTATCTTTGATACATCAGTCAGGTATGAACCGAATAATGAAACTGCTGCTATAACCGCTGAACCTATAGCGACCCCCTTTGTAATAGCTTTTGTTGTATTTCCTGTTGCATCAAGGCTGTCCATTACTTCTCTTGAATCCTTATCAAGGCCCGCAAGCTCACCTATACCGTTGGCGTTATCCGCAATAGGACCAAAGGAATCCATGGCAACATTATTACCTGTCAAAGTGAGCATACCGATACCCGTCATTGCAACACCATATAGAACAAAGTGTACATCCTGGCCCCAGTAAATCAGAACGGAACTTAATATGGTTACAGCGATAACTACAGTCTGCCAAACCGCACTTTCAAAACCCTCCGCAAGACCGCGGAGTATAAGGGTGGCAGAGCCTGTTTTTGATGCTCCGGCAATATCCTTGACAGGTCTGTGTGATGTGTCTGTAAAATGCTTTGTCACTTCGTCAAGTGCCACAGCAAGCAAAATTCCGACGCCAACTGAGAGAAATGCTCTCCATTCATTCATATAGAATACAGCCAGTAAAGCAAAGGATGCAAGACTGATTACTGCTGAAGTATAAAATCCTTTATTTATCGAATTAAGTGCATCGCCTTTTTTTGAGCCTCTTACAAGATAAGTTCCAATAATTGAAGAAAGAACGCCAATACCTCTAACAAGCAGAGGGAATATAATCCACTTAAGCTCACCTGTAATTCCATATAAAGATAGTCCTAAAATTAACCCTGATACAATGGTTACTTCATAAGATTCAAAAATATCTGCCGCCATTCCAGCACAGTCGCCTACGTTATCACCAACAAGGTCTGCTATAACAGCAGCATTTCTAGGATCATCCTCAGGAATTCCGGCTTCAACCTTTCCTACCAGGTCTGCGCCGACATCAGCTGCTTTGGTGTAAATTCCACCACCTACTCTCATAAACAGAGCAAGAAGTGTACCACCGAACCCAAAGCCCAATAAAGCATCAGGAGCGGCTATTCCTAAAATAATAAAAATCAGAGTTCCGCCAAGTAAGCCTAAACCGTCGGTAAGCATGCCTGTAATTGTACCCGTTCTGTATGCGATTTTCAGAGCTTCACCAAAACTCCTTCTGGATGCAGAAGCCACGCGGACGTTCCCTTCGACTGCCATTCTCATACCAAATTGTCCTACAATAAGTGAGAAGGTTGCACCCATAATAAAGGCAATGGCTCTGGCAAAGCCAATTACAATTTTAACTTGATCGGAACTTAACGAAGAGAATCTTTCTGTTGCCTCATCACTTGGAGGAACAATGTAAACTGAGAAGAAAAGAAGAACTGTCAAAACTGCAATAAGAGGTAGAATAGATCTGAGCTGCCGGCGCAAATAAGCATCGGCACCACCTTTAATTGACACCCAAACTTCCTGCATTTTTTCTGTACCTTTGTCATACTTCATAACCTGACGCCGAAGAATGAATGCATAACCCAAACCCAGAAAGGCAATTAATAGTACACACCATATACCTATAATTTCAAAACTTGTTGCATTACTTAGACCAGACATAAAAACACATCCTTTCATAATATTTTATCTAAAAATTATTAATCGGAGCGAATGACATGGAGTAATTCAAAAAATTTCCCAAATTAAACATTCGATATATTTTCAAATTATCCTTTTTATTTTTAGAAAAATTTTCATTGTTTTTTTCTAAAGTTGATCTTATGATAAAATTATAAGATATGTTTTGTTTTGTTACTATACATGGATATCATTAGCATTATAAAAGAGAGAATATAAGTAATTATTTTTCAAATAATCATTATAGAGTTATGAAAAATACCCAACTACAAATTCTATTTAATTTGTAGATTTATGGATTTTATATATTTACTTATTATAGAAGAAATGGTAAAATTATGTAAAAGTGATTAATTTACAAAAGAAAAGAATGGTGATATATAATGGAAAATAACAAATTTCTACTAAATAAAGAAGTAGAATGTCTAAAGGAAGAGCTTTATGATTTGTTGGAAAACCAACCTTGGGCTCACCACGATATACTTAAGTTAAGTATACGCTTGGATAGGCTTATTCTGAAATATTACAATTGTGATTAACTTTTTGCAATTATTTTTTCATACTCTTTTAATAAATTATCTGCTGTATTTCTCTTTTCAGTATTTGATTCGATATTAATGTATTTGAGGATATAACTGATTTTACTTGTTGTATGTGTTTTAAAATCAGTTATATCTATCATTTTATTGTTATACTGTTTTATTAGTATGGATACCATAATAACGCAGCATTCAAAAAGCTGTTTGTCAAATATCTCATGATCTTCACACATATTTTTTCTCCACATTAATTCAATTCTAAACTTAACAAGAAGCCGACAAGAATAAATATAATAAATATCCATAAAAATGTCAAATATTTCCTGATATTTAAATTAAAAAATTTAAATATTTTATAAAATTTGTTATAATCCTATAAAGTGTTATATTCTGATAAGGTTTATGATTAACTCACGGTGTTGTTCAAAAAATGTCGGGATGGAGGAAATATGCTGAATATTTACATTAAGGATGAGTTTTTTTATATAAAAAGTATAGATAAGACAAGTATCAGAAAGATATATTCCATATATAGAAACTCCAACGATTTTAAGTATGCCACCGGTATATTTCAACCAATCGAATATACCCAGTTCTCGAATAGTATATCCCAGTTTATTCAAAGAGAAAACGTCTTTTTCCTTGATATTCGCTTGTATACAGGAGAAACGATCGGCATAATCAAAGGCATAGTGATTGATAAGGATAGTATTGTTTGGATCAACTCATTAATAATTGATACCCCCTATCAGTCCAAGGGCTTTGGTAAAAAGGTAATAAAATTGCTTGAGGATTACTTCAAGCAAATATGCCTTTCAAAAAGAATATATCTCTCTGTTTTCAAAAATAATGTGTCAGGTATAAATTTTTGGTTGAGATGCGGTTTCAACGAGTGCAATGATTTACCTGAAAAGGAAAATCCCGGTTTAAACGAAACCGTTCAGATTATGTGCAAATTACTATAGTTTATATCTATATTACAAAAATATTACTAAAAAATTGCTGTTTTGTTTCAAAAAGTTTGACAAACTGTTACAAATTTAATATAATGGTCAAGGAGTAAATAAGTGATGTATCTAAATATTCTTATATTTGGTAAAATATTCTATTTACTCTGCAATAAAATATAGCTGAATCCTCGAAAAGAGGTACGGAGGAACCAAAATATTGGGGTGAGTCCATGCAAATGGTAGGGAGGTCCTATTGCCCGAGCCCGACAGCTAACTTCGGAAGCGAATTATAGGAGGAGCCAATGTCAGGTAAGATCAGCAAGATACTTGTTGGATGTATTTTTGCTTTTTCACTTGTACTAATTTGCTCGGTTGCTATGGCTGCAGCACAGCCTGCAAAGATTGTAGGAACTCAAGTAAATGTTAGAGAAGAGCCTAATACTTCTTCAGGTATAATCACAAAGTTATCCAATGCAAGGGTATCGATTGTCGATAAGTCTGATGACTGGTACAAGATTTCCTTTGATGGAAAGACAGGCTGGGTAAGCAGTGAATACATAAAAGTTTTGACTGCAAAGGGAAAAATTAATGCCAACGGTGTTAATTTCAGAGAGACAGCCAGCACATCAGGCAAGATTATTGATTCTCTAGGTGAGGGAACGAGTGTTGAAATTCTTGATACTCTCTCAGGTTGGCATAAGGTAAAGGTAGATTCAAAGGTCGGCTATATTGCCACCAAGTTTGTTACAGCTACCAGTACCGAACAAATGTCATCTCGTTCGACAACAGCAGCAACTCTTGAGACAGAAGATACTACTGATGGTTCAGATGTAAATGAAGTTGTTGCATATGCTAAAAAGTTTGTTGGAGTACGATATGTTTATGGTGGAAAAAGCCCGAAAGGCTTTGATTGCTCAGGATTCGTTGGATACGTTTTTAAGAATTTCGGAATAAAACTAAACAGTTCCGCTGCAAGTATGTATTCTGACGGTGTAAAAGTATCAAAGAGTGCATTAAAAGCAGGAGACCTTTTGTTTTTTGACGCATCTTCAAGAAAAGCATCCGGCGCAATTGACCACGTAGGTATTTATATAGGGGGAGGCAAGTTTATACATGCTTCCACTTCGAATAAACAAGTTATTATTCAAACTTTATCTGAATACCGCGGTAAGTATATTGGTGCAAAAAGAGTAATGTAATTTTTATCATAAACCCACAAAAACGTCCTGTCAGGACGTTTTTGTGCATTATTTTTCTTAGTTCACAGTAACTGAGTTATTAGCTTTCTACTTTTCTATTATGTATAATCTTATTATTAGTCTTTCTAAATAAAAATGAATATATCATGTAAATAGTTATCGCTTCCTTTCTAAATTCTTTATTAGCAATTTGTTGTCTATGTTATGGTAAAAGTGTTTAGGGTATTCCTTAAGGGTCACTTACCACACATTAACTGACCATTTCCAGTATGCTGATTTTTTTACTATTCAAGACATTTTGACTTATGCAATTATCTTTTTCAATTATCTTATGCATACTATCTTTTTCATATTTATTACATAATATCCTTCCAAAATACTTAGTATGGATTTAAGTATCTTTATGTTTTTTATATTTTTGTTTTCTTACCTGCTTCACTTTACTTTTTCACTCATTAGTTCTATTTAGTACAATAAAATTAATACTTCAGGATTTCGGGAGGCCGTATGATTTACAAAAGACCCCTCTGTATTTTTTGCCTGTCATTTATGGCTGGAATATTGCTAACATATAATTTCAGCCTATCATTTACATTGGTTTTATCAGCTATCAGCTTTTTAGCTCTGGTTGTTACCTACAAGAAATTTAAAAGAGCCATGCTAGTTATATCTGCTTCGCTGTTATTTTTTACTGCGGGCAGTCTGCTTTATAACAATTCGGAAAAACAATATATCTATGACCTTAGAGACTATTATGGTAAATCAATTATTCTTAACGGTTATATTGACAGTGAAATCGAGAGGGATGGCGATAGAATTAAATTTACCTTTATGGAAACAAAGGAACTTGAATCCAAGCTTTTGATTTTGGTGTACAATAGCCGGGGGGGTGAGGGAAGCTTTGATACAGAAAAAATAGGTTATAGAACCAGACTTTCTTTTCAGGGTGTAATTAATAGACCTAAAACAGCAACAAATCCCGGTGGTTTTAATTATCAAAGATATCTGGCATCATTAGGAGTATCAGGTACTGTCAATATTTTTAACTCGGAGGTTACTGCCGAAGGAATTGAGCCTGGAGGAATGATTAGTAGACTGGGCTATAGTATTAAAAATAGAGTTTTGGGAATTGTTGAGTATTGTCTCAGTAAAAACCAAGCAGGTCTTTTGGCGGGAATGATAATCGGATATAAGGACGGATTGGATGAAAATGCCTTTGAAGCTTTCAGTAAAGCCGGGCTGACTCACATCATGGTGGCTTCGGGTATGAATGTGGCATTTATAATTTTGCCCCTTTTGTTATTATTTAAAAAATTAAATATCGGTAACAGGTCTTCAAGTGTTATAACCATATTTGTACTTATACTTTTTGTTTTTGTCACAGGTTTTTCAGCTTCGGTCGTCCGTGCAGTGATAATGGGCATAATAATTTTAGTAGGAAAGATTATTATGCGTGAACCGGACATATATACGAGCATTTCGGCGGCAGCTCTAATAATTTTAATTATTAACCCGTTTATTGCTTTTGACATTGGTTTTCAGCTTTCCTTTGGGGCAACCCTCTCTCTGGTTATGTTTTACCCGGTGATAAAAGCAGGCATTTCACGGATACGAATTCCTGAAATTATTGCAGATACTCTTGCGGCTACACTTGCAGCTCAAATTGGAGTAGTACCAATAACACTATATTATTTTAATAATTTTTCAATCATATCTGTTGTTTCCAATCTGTTAGTAGTTCCAATGGTTCAAATAATAACAATAATAGGTTTCATAATGGTTTTTGCTGGATTAATAAATATTAATTTGGCTGTACTTATAGGCTATATGAATAACACTTTTTTATCCTTTGCTCTCTTTGTAACAGAAAAATCATCGAAGGTTCCTTTTGCTTCGATAAAACTTCCGACACCTCCCATGTGGATGATTATTATGTATTACGTAGTGATAATATATATGTTGGTTGGAAGAGAAAGACTCAACCGTTTACGGAGATTCAGAAAAGTAAAATGGGCAGTAATTATATTATTGACCCTTAGTTTATTGATTGGGAAAATAATTCCAAAACCCATTGAAATAACCTTCCTGGATGTAGGCCAGGGGGATGGTGCATTTATAAGAACAGCACATGGGACGAAGGTATTAATAGATGGAGGAGGAAGGGAGGCCGGTTCAAAGTCCTCATTTGATATAGGTGAGTCGGTTATGGTACCATTTATTTTAGATACCGGTACCAAAAGTATTGATATGGTTATCGCAAGTCATGGCCATTCTGACCACACTGAGGGGTTAGAAGCAGTTTTGGAGGAAATCAGGGTAGGAATGCTTGTTCTCCCGGATACTGACGGGAATGGTTTCGAAAAGCTTAAAAGTATATGTGCTGGAAAAGGTATAAAAATAGAACTTTGTAAAAAAGGTGATATAATAAAACTGGATAATGAGACTAGATTTGAAGTGATGAATCCACTGGAGTTCTCAAGGGATGAATTATCGCAGCAGTCTTTAAATAACAGCTCATTGGTGCTAAAATTAATATACAAAAATTTTAGTGTCCTATTTACAGGAGACAGTGAAATACCTGTTGAGGAAAGACTCGTTGGATCACAACTGAGTCTTGAGTCGGATTTAATCAAGGTTGGACACCATGGGTCAACGACTTCAAGCAGTACTGAGTTCATTGAGAGGGTTAATCCTGAGTATGCAGTAATATCCGTAGGCGAACACAATAAGTTCGGTCATCCGTCACAATTTGTTGTTGACAGGTTAACCGAAAAGAACATAAAACTATACAGGACGGATGAATCGGGAGCCGTAACAGTTAAAAGCTATGGTAGAGGCCTAAAGATAAATACAATGCTTCCGTAACGGCCTAAATGTAAGTGCAATGCTTCCGTAACGGTATAACGGTAAGTGCAATGCTTTCGTAACGGAATAAGAACGAGTACACTACTACTGTAACTGCCTGTAACTACATTATGTGAATTATATAAGAGGTGATAGATTATGAGTTTGGAAATCCTTAAAAAGCAGATAAAAGAAGAAAAACTTTCGAATATTTATCTGTTTACAGGTGCCGAAGAATATTTGAAAAAATATTATGCCAATGCAATCGCCAGGCTTATAGTTGAGGAAGATAATAAAGAGTTTAACTTTATTACAATTGAAGGAAAAACAGATACAGATACAATTATTTCAAACTGTGAAACCTTACCGATGTTCAGCGAAAAAAAGCTGGTAATTGCTAAAAATACAGGTTTCTTTAAGGCAAAAAAGGGAGAAGGAGCGAATTCGGGAGCCGATAAAAAGTCAGGAAAGGACAAGCTGTCCGACTATCTTGAAAACATGCCCAATTATACCTGCCTGATTTTTATAGAAAGTGAAATTGATAAGAGAATCAAGCTTGTTAACACAATTAAAAAGTCCGGGTTAATAGTGGAAATGGATTACCAGAAACCCGCTGACCTTGTCAAATGGGTGGTTAAAGTTATTAAGAGCCATAATAAGAATGTTGATCAGATGACTGCCTCATATATTGTTGAAAACAGTGAGTACTCAATGACGGAACTACTGAATGAAATAGACAAGCTTGTGAATTATGCAGAGGGTAAAAACGAGATTTCCATTAATGATGCAGAGAAAGTATGTAATAAGACTATTAAAAGCAGAATATTTGATCTTACAGATGCCATTTCCGAAGGTAATAATTCTAAAGCACTTTCATTACTAAATGATATGGCTTCTTTGAAGGAACCTATGCAGAAGGTTTTGTTTATGATTGTCAGACAGATCAGGATGGTTTACAGGATAAAGCTTTTAAGAAATCAGGGAGTAAGGGAGGATGTTGCTGCAAAACAGCTGGGATTAACACCCTTTGTAGCTTCAAAGGTAATGAACGTCAGCAGGAATCTGGACATCAATGTTTTGGAAAGAGCCATGTACTATAGTCTGGAACTTGACGAGTCAATAAAAACAGGAAAAATATCAGACCGAATAGCTATTGAATTATTAATAGCTTCAATGGGGTTAAAGTAAGTAAATCAAAGTAAATCAAAGTAAAACAAAGTGAATCAAAGTGAATCAAAGAAAATTAAAGAGAATAACTATTAGGTATATATTGTGGGGGTCAAAATTGGAGAAGTGGATATTAAGGAATCCTAAAAATGACTTTGATGAGATGTCATCTGAGTTGGGGATTAGTCCTTTGTTATGCAGAATTTTGGTTAACAGGGGAGTTTTGGATTATAAAACAGCAAGAAACTTTTTAAAGTCAGAAATTACTGATTTGTTTGATGCCGGTAAAATAAAGGACCTTGAAAAAGGTGTAGACATAATAATCGGAAAAATAAAGGAGAGCCGGAAAATAAGAATAATAGGTGACTATGATGTTGATGGAGTAATTAGTACCTTTATTCTTTATAGAGCCTTTTACAGATGTGGTGCCGAGGTTGATTATACCATACCTCACAGGATATTTGACGGCTACGGGATAAATAACAGTCTGATTGATAAGGCAAAGGAGGACGGCATTGATACGATAATAACCTGTGATAACGGCATTGCAGCCTCCGAACAAATCAAGCACGCCAAAGCAGCAGGTGTTACCGTTGTAGTAACAGATCATCATGATGTACCCTTCATAGAAAATGACAATAACGAGAGGGTTTACATACTTCCAGATGCAGATGCAGTCATTGATATAAAACGTGCAGACTGCGAATATCCATTCAAATTATTGTGCGGTGCCGGCGTAGCCTTCAAATTTGTTCAGATGTTATATAGGAAAATGAATATCCCAGAAGCCGAATGGGAGGATTTTTACGAATTTGTGGCAATAGCTACGGTATGTGATGTTGTTGATCTGGTTGGAGAAAATAGAATTCTTGTGAAAAAAGGACTTTCAGTTATTGGGCAAACTAAAAACATCGGGCTGAAAGCGCTGATGAAGAAAACCGGTATTTATGGTAAGGAAATAGGAGTTTATCATCTTGGCTTTATTATAGGGCCGTGTATAAACGCTTCCGGGAGACTGGATTGGGCCGAAAAGGGTCTGAAAATGCTTTTGAGCACCAAAACGGAAGAAGCTGAATTGCTGGCGTTGGAACTGCACGAGCTAAATAACGAAAGAAAAAGCATGACCCTGGCAGGAGTGGAAGAGACCGTTGCGACTATTGAAAGCAGTAGCCTGAAAAACGATAAAATACTGGTGGTTTACAAACCGGATATTCATGAAAGCATAGCAGGCATAATAGCCGGAAAAATTCGAGAAAAGTATAATGTTCCTACTTTTGTCATTACTGATGCTGAAAACGGAGTTAAAGGCTCAGGAAGGTCAATAGAGGAATACAATATGTTTGAGGGACTGCTCAAATGCAGAGATTTGCTCACTCGGTTCGGGGGACACCCGATGGCGGCAGGTCTCAGTCTTGAACGGGATAATCTCGAACTGCTCAGGAAGCAGCTCAATGAGACTGCAACCTTGACTGAGGACGACCTTATACCAAAGGTGTATATAGATGCTAGAGTTCCTCTGTCACTAATAAACCTCAAGGTTGCAGAAGAACTTTCGCTGTTGGAGCCCTATGGGAAAGGCAATTCAAAGCCTCTTTTTGCTGAAAAGGATATTTCAATTGCTAAAGCAATAGTATTGGGCTCGGACAAAAATGTACTCAAACTTAGGCTTCTGGTGTCTCCGGGAAGGTATCTCGATTGTATCTACTTTGGTAGTATTTTGGATTTTGATGAATATATTGGAGGGAAATATGGTTCAGGGGAGCTGGCAAAGCTTTATTCCGGTCAGCCAAACGCAGTTAAACTGGATTTAATATTTCAGATTGACATTAATGAATATAACGGAAATAGAAATGTACAACTGATAATGCAGCACTATAGATAAAATTAATAATAAAAATTGTATGTTGTAAGTATTAGTTTCTTTAATTATAATAATATCATTACACAAATTCAGTACCATAAAGAGAGGTTTATTGAAATGGACTTAAAAGCAAAGCTGAGACACGTTATGGATTTTCCCAAGGAGGGAATTGATTTTATTGATATTACTACTGTGCTTCAAGATCCGGAAGCCTTTAAGGAGTGTATGGATTCCTTCAAGGAGTATGCTGAACAGCTGGGGGATTTTGATATAATTGTGGGCTCCGAGTCCAGAGGCTTTATATTTGGTGCACCTCTGGCTTACCAGATGGGAAAAGGCTTTGTTCCTGTCAGAAAGAAAGGTAAGCTTCCATACAAAACTATAAGAGTGGAATATGACCTTGAATACGGAAAAGATGTTCTGGAAATGCATAATGATGCCGTAAAACCGGGGCAGAGAGTACTCATTGTAGATGATCTGCTGGCAACTGGAGGTACTACAGAAGCAAACATCAAGCTTGTAGAACAGCTTGGCGGCAAGGTAGCCGGAATAATTTATTTTATAGAACTCAGCTTTCTGGAGGGCAGAAAGAAATTAGAGGGTTATAGGGTTAATTCAATTGTAACATTTTAAAATTCATCGTGTCGAGGAAGACTAGTGGAGGATGTTTTGATAGATAGCTTTTCAGTGCTGGTTGAAAAAGTAAAAAAATATGATCCCAACAGTAACATTGAATTGCTTGAAAAGGCATATTATGTTTCTAAAACTGCCCATGAGGGACAGCAGAGGAATTCAGGGGAACCCTATATTATCCATCCTGTTGAGGTAGCAATTATTCTTGCTGAGATGGAGCTGGACTGTACTGCGCTTATTGCTGCTCTTCTGCATGATACCATAGAAGATACCACCTGTACCTACGATGAAATTAAAGCTCAGTTCGGGGTTGAAGTAGCTGATCTTGTTGATGGGGTTACAAAGCTGACAAAGCTGGGTAAACTGCCATTTACCTCAAAAGAAGAGCAACAGATGGAAAACCTCCGAAAGATGTTCGTTGCAATGGCAAAGGATATTCGCGTTATTATGATAAAGCTGGCGGACAGGCTTCACAACATGAGAACGTTGATATATATGAATGAGGGAAAGCAGATAGAAAAAGCCAGAGAAACTCTTGAAATCTATGCACCTTTGGCTCATCGTCTTGGTATATCCAAAATAAAATGGGAGCTTGAAGATATATGTCTTAGATATCTTGATCCCAAGGGCTACTATGATCTGGTTGAAAAAATAGCTTATAAGCGTAAGCAGAGGGAAGCTTACATAGAAGCTATCACACAAACCCTCAGAGAAAAAACAAATGAATTGGGAATTGAAAATGCTCAGATAGACGGAAGACCAAAGCATTTTTACAGTATATACAGAAAAATGGTAAAGCAGAACAAGACTCTGGACCAGATATATGATTTATTTGCATTCAGGGTTATTGTAAATTCCGTGAAGGACTGTTACGCTGTTCTTGGTATGGTACATGAACTATATAAACCTATGCCCGGAAGGTTTAAGGATTATATAGCCATACCGAAGCCAAATATGTATCAGTCACTTCATACTACGCTCATAGGGCCGGAGGGGCAGCCCTTCGAAGTTCAGATAAGAACCTGGGATATGCACAGGGTTGCTGAAGTAGGTATTGCAGCCCACTGGAAATACAAAGAGGGAGTTAGCGGAGCGAAAGAATCTGAAAATAAATTCGCCTGGCTCAGACAGCTTCTGGAATGGCAAAAAGATGCCAGAGACGAAAGCGAATTTATGGAGACTTTAAAAGTAGACCTTTTCACCGATGAAGTTTTTGTTTTTACACCAAAAGGTGATGTTGTAAGTCTGCCTTTTGAATCTACTCCCGTAGATTTTGCATATACTATTCACAGTGCTATAGGAAATAAGATGATAGGAGCCAAGGTCAACGGTAAAATGGTTCCTATTGATTACAAATTAAAAAACGGCGATATAGTTGATATCCTTACTTCTTCAACAATTCATGGCCCAAGCAGAGACTGGCTGAAGATTGTTAAGAGCAGTCAGGCTAAAAACAAAATAAACCAGTGGTTTAAAAAGGAAAAAAGAGAAGAGAATATCATCAGGGGCAAGGAAATGGTTGAGAGGGAGCTCAAAAAACAGGGGCTTACCTATATCCAGTTATTTAGAACCGAGTGGATAGAACTAGTTCTCAAAAAGTATAATTTTGCCTCTCTGGAAGATTTATATGCAGGTATCGGATATGGTGCAATAACTACAAATAAGGTTATTACACGACTAAGAGAAGAGTTTAAAAAGACTCTTAAGCCGGAAGAAATAGAGCAAATTCTTGAAACAATAGCTCAAAACAAAACCGATAAAAAGAGAAAACATGTACCTGAAAGCGGTATAGTTGTCAAGGGAATTGACAATTGCCTTGTAAGACTTTCAAGGTGCTGTAATCCTGTACCGGGAGATGAAATTATAGGTTATATAACTCGCGGCAGAGGGGTTTCGGTTCACCGCAGCGACTGCATAAATGTTTCGGCCGGGCTGGAAGAGGAAGGAAGACTTATTGATGTCAAATGGTACACCACCAACCATGTGGCGTATAAAGCTGATATAACAATTATGGCTAATGACAGAACTTCACTGTTGCTGGATGTTACCAACGGTATAGCTGAATTAAAAGTACCTATAAAGGCTGTTAATGCGAGAACTACGAGAGATCAGATAACTTTGATAAATCTGACACTTGAAATAACAGACACAGAGCAGCTTGAAAAAATAATAAAGAAGCTTAGGAAAATTGACAGTGTATTCGAGGTAACAAGAAATAAGCAATAAATTAATAATGAGGCAGTTAACTGTGATATATTCGACTGCTTTTAATTTGAGGAGAACAATGCGAGCGGTAGTCCAAAGAGTAAAGAAATCCAAGGTAACTGTAGAAGGGCTCATTACCGGAGAGATAGACAAGGGGCTTATGGTACTGCTTGGTGTGGGCCAGGAGGACTCATATCAGGATATAGAGTACCTTGCTGAAAAAATTATGCATTTAAGAATTTTTGAGGATAATGCTGGAAAGATGAACCTTTCTGTACTTGAGGTGGGCGGTGAACTGCTGGTAGTCTCTCAGTTCACACTTTACGGAGATTGCAGAAAGGGCAGAAGACCCAGCTATGATAAGGCTGCAAGACCTGAAGTTGCGAAAGAACTTTATGAGAAATTCTTGGAAAAATGCAGAAATTATGGTGTTAACGCCCAAACAGGTGTATTCCAGGCAGAAATGCTGGTTGATATAAGCAACGACGGACCTGTTACACTCTTGCTTGACAGTAAAAGAGAGTTTTAATACAGGATATTATTAATTTATGATTGACAGAAGGATAAGCTATGATAATAAAGACAATCACAGGCGGAATATTTGATTCTATATCATATATGGTTTGCGAAGGGGATAAAGCCTTAGTAATTGATTTAGGCGTTAAAGCTGAAAAGATAATAGCAGTAGCTGATGAGATGAAGGTTACTATAGAAAAGCTGATTATGACACATGGGCACATTGATCACATTGCGGAACTGGACAATATTGTTGAAAAAACAAAAGCCAGAGCATATATTCATATTGATGATGAACCCTCGTTAACTGACGCCAAACTGAATGTATCGGCATTTACATTTACCCCAAAAACAGTAAATACGAAATGTGAAGTTCTTAGGGAAGGAAGTATATTGAAACTTGGGACTCTTGAGTTTAAGGTAATCCATACACCTGGACATTCACCTGGGTCTATTTGTCTATTGGTCAAAGACAAGCTATTTTCCGGTGATACACTTTTTAATAACGGCTATGGGACAATTGAACTTCCAAACGGTAATTTTGAAGATATATACTGTTCAATTGTTGACAAACTCTTTAATTTACCTGAGGACATTATTGTTTATCCAGGTCATGGCAGTTGTACTACGATTGGCAAAGAGAATAAATTCAACCCAATCAGGCTTGCTGTGGAGTGGTAAAAAAGAAAGGATTATTTTAATGCAATAATGTAAAGAAAATTATATTTTAAGTAACGGAGAGAAAATGATTTTCTATAAAAATGAATGCAACAGCTTCGATTATGAATTTGAAGATGTCATAAAATTATTCTTTTTAAAAGATGATATGATAAAAATTGATGGCCCTTGGGATCAAAATTCCGGGGCATTTCTATTCTGTCGATTTGATAAGAGCCCTGTTTTCAGTATCTTGATAGATATTAGCGACAGCCACAGAAATTTATATAAGCAGACCAGAATTGCTATTCCAGATGCTTTAATACTTAAGCTGGGTGACCTTAGTTTCGACAAGTCCGAAGAAATAAACTACCTATCAGATGAAAGAGAGCTTTTAAAGGATATCAGAAAAGTGTTTAAGAGAAAGCTTTTTCTCCTTCTCCAAAGCTACACTGGCAAGGCAATCCCTTGGGGAGTAATGACCGGAATACGGCCGGCAAAGCTTGTAAATGAATTTCTGGATCTGGGAAATGATAAAGAACAGGTTATAAAAACACTGGTTGAGGATTATTATGTAGCTGAAAGCAAGGCACAGCTATTGTATAACGTTGCGGTAAACCAGAGGGAGCTGTTTATGGACTCGGCATCAGATACCGTTTCGTTGTATATAGGCATACCTTTTTGTCCAACCCGCTGTCTTTATTGTTCCTTTAGCTCCAGTACAATAGGGCAATATAAAAAGGTAGTGGATTCTTATCTGGATGCACTTTTGAAGGAAATAAAACACACTCAGGAACTGATCAGGAATAGAGGACTAAAAATAGAGAGCATCTATGTCGGAGGCGGAACACCTACCTCTGTTAATCCTGCTCAACTGGATAGATTGCTAAAGGGGATTGAAACCCATCTGGACCTGACATTTCTGAAGGAATACACTTTGGAAGCAGGCCGACCGGATACAATTGATACTGATAAACTTAAGGTTATAAGGAACAGCAGAGTATCAAGGATTAGTATAAATCCTCAAAGTATGAATGCGTCGACACTTGAACGCATTGGCAGAAACCATACCCCGGCAGAGGTGGAAAAGGCATTTTATACGGCACGGGAGTTGGGGTTTGACAATATTAACATGGATGTTATCTGTGGACTGCCGGGGGAAAATATAGAAATGTTCGAAAATACCATGGAGAGAATAGAAAAGCTTAAACCCGAAAGCTTAACTGTTCATACCATGGCTATTAAAAGGGCTTCCCGGCTCACTCTGGAGATGGATAATTATAGTCTTCTCAGAGAGTATGAGCAAGTGGCCGAAATGGTGGAGGCTGCAAGAAAGTATGCTTCAGGTATGGGAATGGAGCCCTATTACCTCTATAGACAGAAAAATATACTTGGAAACCTTGAAAATATCGGTTACAGCCTGAAAGGCAGAGAGTGTCTGTATAATATTCAGATAATGGAGGAAAGACAGTCCATTTATGCCTGCGGTGCAGGAGCAGTTACCAAAATAGTTTTTCCTGATAATAGAATAGAAAGAGCCTTCAACGTCAAAAGTGTTGAGGAATATCTTGGAAGAATAGATGAAATGCTTTCGAGGAAGGAGCAAGTAATAGGTAGTAAGTAAATAGTCTGAGGTTTGAAGTAGTTTGAAGTGAGTAGTTTGAAGTGAGTAGTTTGAAGTGAGTAGTTAAAGTAAGTAGTGTGAAGTCAGTAGTAGGAAATCAGGAGCCGAGAGCTATTTTAGAGAATAGAGAAGCAAATGAAGGGTGAATGGTTATGGTAGCCAGACCTACACCTGCTTGAATTCTGATAGAGGGCAACAACGTGAGACAGGTAGTTCTTGAATTTTGATTTTATTTAGGAGAATTATCCAATAATAAATGTTGACAATCTGAGAAGTGAAATCTAAAATATATAATAGACTGAACATAATGACCAAATACTGTATAAGCCTTAAAAGGGAAGAGTAATCAATGCTTCTATTCAGGGAAAAGCTGTCAGAAGTAAATCAGGTCCAAGACCATATTTACACAAGACTGTGAGCAGCTTATGGAAAGGTTGGTGAAAGACACCCTCTTGGGAAATATGTTTTCCTGGCTGATGAGTTAAAAGCTTATCCGTTTTCTGCGTTAAAGATTTGAGTCGGTTTCCATTAATTCTATATTATGGAGACTATTAGGGTGGCATCACGGGAAGTTCCTCTCGTCCCTTGTCGGGATAAGGGGGCTTTTTTAACGTAAAGAAATAAATATGTTTTCTTTTCTATGAATGTGTTAATATAACTATGGTTAAGAAAGTACACTAGAAACTTTACTTGCAGAATTCATAATTAGCACTGGGGTGGGTGTGTTTTCTTGATGTAATCGGTGTTTTCCTTGTACTATTATTACTTTGAGAATTTATGTAAATAATTAAATTATATATTATGATGGGAGTTGTGCAAATGGCAAAGCAACAAGTAGTGACGCCATCAATTCTGCCAGGTTTTATGGAATTATTGCCTGCCGACCAGTTGGTGTTTAATCAGATGTTGGAGACTATAAAAAAAACATATGAGACTTACGGATTTATTCCCCTTGATACTCCGATGATTGAAAAATCGGAGGTGTTACTGGCAAAAAGCGGAGGAGATACTGCTAAACAGGTTTACAGGTTTAACAAGGGTGATAATGACCTTTCGTTAAGATTCGACCTGACAGTACCATTGGCAAGGTATGTTTCTCAACACTTTGGCGAATTAACCTTCCCGTTTAAAAGATACCATATCGGAAAGGTTTTCAGAGGAGAAAAACCGCAGAAGGGTAGATTTAGAGAGTTTTACCAATGTGATATAGATATTATAGGCTTTGAAAGCCTGAGTGTTATTAATGATGCTGAAATATTAAGCGTTATATATTCAACCTTTAAGGCTCTGGGGTTCAGTGATTTTACTATTAGACTGAATAACAGAAAAATTCTTAACGGTTTCTTTGAAAGTCTAAATGTATCAGATAAAGCAGAGGTTCTGAGAATAATTGATAAACTTGAAAAAGTAGGGCCCGCTGCTGTTTTGGCTGAGCTTAAGGAAGCAGGACTTTCAGACAGTGATTCAGAAAGTGTACTTGGCTTTGTAGGTATAAAAGGAAGCTGCAGCGATATAATCGAAAGCCTTCGAAAGCTTCAGGTCAAGAATGAAATGTTTAATGAAGGTATAGATGAGTTGGAACTGGTAATTAATTATATTAATGCCTTTAAGGTTCCGGCGGAAAATTATACTGTTGATCTTACAATTGCAAGAGGACTTGACTATTACACTGGAACAATTTATGAAACTATTCTGAATCAGTACCCTTCAATAGGGAGCGTATGTTCAGGCGGACGATACGATAATCTGGCTCAGAACTATACAACAAAAAAGTTACCCGGTGTTGGAATATCCATCGGTCTATCAAGACTGTTCTATCAGTTAAGGGAAGCAGGTGTGCTTGGCGAAAGCAAAAAGGCTACTCCATCTCAAATTCTGGTTATCCCCATGAAGGAGACAATGGCGCAGGCGTTGGAACTGGCAACAAAGGTTAGGAATGCAGGCATATCTGCCGAAATCTACTTTAATGAAGGCAAGATAGGTAAGAAATTCGCATATGCTGATAAGCTGGGGATTCCATATGCTGTAGTGGTTGGAGAGGACGAAGTAGCTTCAGGGTTATTCAAGCTTAAAAATATGTCTACAGGTGATCAGGTTGAACTTAATATAGAACAGATTATTGAGCAATTAAAAGCTTAATAGCGTGAAAAAGCATTCTATGAGTCATCGTACATTTCACGCAGCGAAAAGCCACTGAGTGTCTTTTCATAACTATATTTCAACGCGCTATGCGCGTAGCAAAGCCCTAAAGGGCTCAAAGCCACATACTGTTTAACCTCCTTTATTCGCCGAATTGCGGATATGGGAGTGTACGAATTTTATTACATTTTGTAGCCACAATGTGGCTCATGGAGGATAATATGGGAGAATCGATTTACGGACTCAAAAGGAGTCACAAATGTGCAGAATTGTCATCAGCAAATATTGGAGAAACAGTTACTGTTATGGGTTGGGTTCAGAAACAAAGAAACCTTGGAAGCTTGGTTTTTGTTGATTTAAGAGATAGATCAGGTATATTGCAGCTGGTATTTACCGATAAAGATGGAGAAATGTTTGAAAAGGCAAAAACCATCAGAAGCGAATATGTGCTTGCTGTTGTAGGAACAGTTGCAGCAAGAGCACCTGAAGCTGTGAATAAGAAGATGGAAACCGGTGAAATAGAGATTACCGCGAAGGAACTCAGAATACTTAGTGTCTCTGAAACACCACCGATTTATATTGAAGAAGACTCAGACGTTAATGAAATTACAAGATTAAAATACAGATATCTTGACCTAAGAAGACCTGACATGCAGAGAAATTTTATTCTCAGACACAGAGTTGCAAAGGTTGCTCGTGACTACTATGATGAAAACGGCTTTCTTGAAGTCGAAACACCTATATTGATAAAAAGCACCCCTGAGGGAGCCAGAGATTATCTTGTACCTAGTCGTGTGCATCCGGGAAAATTCTTTGCCCTGCCCCAGTCTCCACAGCTTTATAAGCAGCTGCTGATGGTTTCAGGGTTTGACAGGTACTTCCAGATAGCAAAGTGCTTCAGAGATGAAGATTTGAGAGCTGACAGACAGCCCGAATTTACCCAGATTGATATAGAGATGTCCTTTGTAAATGTTGATGATGTATTGACAACAAATGAAGGTTTTATTAAAAGAGTATTTAAGGAAGCACTAAATGTTGAACTTGATACCCCCTTCCTTAGAATGCCTTACGCTGAGGCTATGGAAAGGTTTGGTTCCGATAAGCCTGATATACGTTTTGGAATGGAATTGGTTAATGTGTCAGATCTCGTAGCTGAATGCGGCTTCAAGGTATTTACAGATGCAATTTCCAATGGTGGAAGCGTTAGAGCCATAAATGCCAAAGGCTGCGCGAAATTCAGCAGAAAAGAAATTGATGCTCTCGTGGAAGTAGTGAAGACTTATAAGGCTAAAGGTATGGCGTGGATATCAATAGACAGTAATAATGAGATCAAATCCTCCTTCGCAAAGTTTATGTCCGAGGATGAAATGAAAGCTCTTCTTGAAAGAACTCAGGCTGAAGCAGGAGACCTTATTTGTTTTGTTGCTGACAGAAACAGCATTGTTTATGATGCCCTTGGCCAGTTAAGACTTGAGGTTGCAAGAAAGCTCAATATTTTAAATCCGGATGAATATAAATTTTTATGGGTTACAGAATTCCCATTGTTTGAATATGATGAAGAGGAAGGGCGTTATGCAGCTAAGCATCATCCGTTTACATGCCCCATGGACGAAGATATTGAACTTTTGGATACTGATCCCGGAAAAGTTCGTGCTAAGGCTTACGACATAGTGTTAAACGGTGTTGAACTGGGTGGAGGAAGCATAAGAATCCACATTCAGGAGTTGCAGGCTAAAATGCTTAAGATGCTGGGATTTACAGAAGAGGATGCTAATAGAAAGTTCGGATTCCTTCTGGATGCTTTTAAATATGGAACACCACCTCACGGGGGTATGGCGTTCGGACTTGACAGAATGATTATGCTAATGGCAAAGACCGGCAGCATAAGAGATGTAATAGCATTTCCCAAGGTTCAGAATGCTTCAAGCCCAATGGATAACGCACCTGATATTGTGGATGAAAAACAGTTACAGGAATTGCATATAGATATTACTAAGGAATAATTTATTAGGTGTACCAGGAATGAATTTTATGTCCAAAATGTCAGCTGCGTAAAAGATTGCCATTACGCTATTGTATATGACTTTGGTATAATTATAGCAGGCTTAGCGTGATTTGAGAAACTCGGGGGACATCCATTGCCTCGTTATAAAATTAATTTTGGAGAATTGTTAAATTATGAAAAAGAATTATCTCGTGGGGTTGGACGTTGGATCCACTACTGTAAAAATGGCGGTTCTTGATAAAAGTAACAAGCTGGTGTTTTCAAAATATCAAAGACATTACTCTGATATTAGGAAGACGATTTTTGAATTAATGGACGAGACCTGCGATAAGTTTTATCAGGAAGAATGTACTGTTATGATAACCGGCTCGGGTGGCTTGCTGGTTTCTCAGTGGTTGGATCTTGACTTTATTCAGGAAGTTATTGCAGGCGCGGAGTCTGTACAAACTCTTATTCCCAATACAGATGTTGCAATTGAACTGGGTGGAGAAGATGCTAAAATAACATATTTCAAGGGTGGTCTGGAGCAGCGTATGAATGGTACCTGTGCCGGCGGAACAGGCTCTTTTATTGACCAGATGTCTTCGTTGCTTCAAACAGATGCAGCAGGCTTAAATGAGTATGCCAAAAACAGCAGAATTATTTATCCCATAGCGGCTCGCTGCGGTGTTTTTGCAAAAACAGATATTCAGCCCCTTTTAAATGAAGGTGCTGCAAAGGAAGACATTGCAGCCTCTGTGTTTCAGGCTGTAGTAAATCAGACAATCAGCGGCCTGGCCTGTGGTAAGCCTATAAAGGGAAATATAGCCTTTTTGGGTGGCCCCTTGTATTTTCTATCTGAATTAAGGAAGAGATTTGAAATAACTCTTAATCTGAAACCAGAACAGGTAATTTTCCCTGAAAATTCACAGTTGTTTGTTGCTATTGGTGCCGCACTTTCATCAAAAGAATGCAAGGTTGTATCCTTTCGAGAACTGAAAGCCAAGCTTCCCGAACTGAATACAATAGTTGTTCATGAGGTCGAAAGACTCAAGCCTTTATTCAATAATAAGCAGGAACTGGATGAATTCAGAGAAAGACACGCAAAGCACTCTGTAAGTGTGAAAGCTCTTGAACAATACAATGGAGATTGCTTTTTTGGTATAGATGCTGGCTCGACCACAACCAAAGCAGTTTTAATAGATACAAACGGAGAACTTCTTTATTCACATTACGGAAGTAATGAGGGAAGCCCTCTGAATTCAGCAATAAGAATATTAAACGACATATACTTAAAATTACCTCCTACAGCAAGGATAGTAAATTCTACAGTAACCGGCTATGGGGAAGGTTTGATTAAGGCCGCCCTAAAGGTGGATATTGGAGAAATAGAAACAATAGCCCATTATAAAGCGGCTGATTTTTTCCTGCCTGGAGTTGATTTTATATTGGACATTGGCGGACAGGACATGAAATGTCTCAAAGTCAAAGATGGAATAATTGACAGTATAATGCTTAATGAAGCCTGCTCCTCCGGTTGTGGTTCTTTTATCGAGACCTTTGCAAAATCCCTGAATTTTACCGTTGAGGATTTTGCTGCTCAGGCCTTATTGTCTGAGAAACCTGTTGACCTTGGTTCCAGATGTACTGTATTTATGAACTCCAGAGTCAAGCAGGCTCAGAAAGAGGGAGCCCAGGTTGGAGATATTTCTGCCGGGTTGTCATACTCTGTAATAAAGAACGCGCTGCTTAAGGTTATAAAGATCCGTGACCCTAAGGAAATGGGGGAAAAGATAATCGTTCAGGGTGGTACTTTCCTGAATGATGCCGTATTGAGAAGTTTCGAGCTTATATCAGAGAGGGAGGCTGTAAGACCAAATATTGCCGGGCTCATGGGGGCTTTCGGAGCCGCTCTGATTGCTAAGGAGCGTTATACTGGTCAACAGTCTACACTTATATCCAAGGATAAAATAGGAGATTTTGATTATAATACTGAACTTCAGAGATGCAAACTATGTAATAACAATTGCCTATTGACTATAAATGAGTTTAGCGATGGGAGTAAATATGTATCCGGTAACAGATGCGAGAGGGGAGCAGGTATCGAAACCTTTACTGAGGACGTACCAAACCTTTATGATTACAAATACAAGAGAATAGTAGGTTACAAGCAGCCATCAGGTATTGAGTATACCAGAGGAACTGTTGGTATTCCGCGTGTTCTAAACATGTATGAGAATTATCCGTTCTGGTTTACCTTCTTCGATCAGCTTAAGTTCAGGGTGGAATTATCACCCCGTTCATCAAAGAAGATATATGAACTTGGTATTGAAACCATGCCTTCAGAATCTGTTTGCTATCCAGCAAAACTGGTTCATGGTCACATTACCAGTCTTGTAAATAAAAATGTTAACTTTATATTTTATCCTTGCCTGCCATATGAAATGATTGAAGATGAAGGTGCCGATAATCATTATAACTGTCCTATAGTTACATCTTACCCTGAAGTAATAAAGAATAACATGGATATTCTTAAAGCAAAGGGTATTAAGTTTATGAATCCGTTCCTTCCATATGACAATAAGGAAAGAATGAAAGTAAGACTTTTTGAGGAGTTAGGTAAGGAATTTAATATAACCAGAGCAGAAATGGATAATGCTGTGGAAATGGCCTATGCTGAGGATGCAAAGGTAAAAAGTGATATACGTCAGAAGGGCGAGGACACCCTAAAATATCTCAGAGAAAACAACAAGAGAGGTATAGTCCTTGCCGGAAGACCTTATCATATTGACCCTGAAATAAACCATGGTATTCCTCAGATAATCACTTCTCATGGGTTTGCGGTGTTTACTGAGGATTCCATAGCACATTTAGGCAGGATTGAACGTCCTCTCAGGGTTGTCGATCAGTGGAAATACCATTCCAGACTATATGCTGCTGCCACTGTAGTAAATGAGTATCCCGAACTTGAAATGATTCAGCTCAATTCCTTCGGATGCGGACTTGATGCTGTCACAACCGATCAGGTTCAGGAAATTTTAAATACCAATGAAAATATATATACCGTATTGAAAATTGACGAGGGTAATAACCTGGGTGCGGCCAGAATTAGAATAAGATCACTTGTTGCAGCTATTGAAGACAGGGACAAAAAAGCTGTTAAACCTCATCAGAAGCATGAGCCTCATCAAAAGGTGATATTTACTGATGAGATGAGAGAAAAGCATACGATACTTGCACCACAGATGTCACCAATTCATTTTGACTTTGTTGAGGCTGCCTTCAAAAAATGCGGATATAATGTTGAAGTGCTTCCAAGCGTAGATAACGCAGCTGTTGAAGATGGCTTGAGGTATGTAAACAATGACGCCTGTTATCCGTCAATTATTGTAGTCGGACAGATAATTCATGCGTTGAAATCGGGCAAGTATGATATGAACAATACCTCGGTATTAATTACTCAAACCGGTGGTGGTTGTCGAGCTACAAACTATATCGGTTTCCTGAGAAAAGCTCTGGACGAGGCGGGAATGAGCCAGGTTCCGGTTATTTCACTAAACGCACTTGGTATGGATAAACAACCGGGTTTTAAGATCTCATTTGACCTGCTTGACAGTGCCTTTAAGGGACTTGTTTATGGCGACTTACTGATGAGAGTACTCTACAGGGTAAGACCTTATGAGGTTGTACCCGGCTCGGCAAATGAACTCTACAGGAAGTGGAAGAAGATTTGTGTTGATTCTATCTATGAAGGAAAGTTTGGCAGCTTTAAGAGGAATATTAAAGGTATAGTCAAAGATTTTGATAATCTGGAACTAAATGACATTGTAAAGCCTAAAGTCGGTCTTGTTGGAGAAATACTAGTCAAGTTCCACCCCGATGCAAACAACAATGTTGTGGATGTAGTGGAGAATGAAGGGGCAGAGGCTGTAATGCCGGACCTTATAGACTTCTTCCTGTATTGTGCTTACGATGCTAATTTCAAGTATAAAAATCTGTCAGGTACTCTTAAGAAACTAGCTGTAAATAATATAGTTATTTGGGGAATTGAGTACTATAGAAGGTATATGAAAAAGTACCTGCGCAGGAGCAAGCGGTTTGATCCTCCTCATTCAATCTATGAACTGGCCGAAAGTGCATCAGAAATACTGTCAATAGGCAACCAGACAGGTGAAGGCTGGTTCCTTACTGCTGAAATGATTGAGCTTATTAAGAGCGGGGCAGGAAATATTGTATGTATGCAGCCTTTCGCATGTTTACCCAACCATGTTACTGGAAAGGGAATGATAAAGGAACTTAGAAGGAGATATCCCGAATCCAACATTGTGGCTGTAGATTACGACCCCGGTGCCAGTGAGGTTAATCAGCTTAACAGAATTAAGCTCATGATGTCTGTGGCTTTCAAAAACCTTAAGAATTCGCCTGAGCAAACTGAGAAAGCTGCAGATGCATCTGAAAAGGAACCGGAAGTACTGGTGCAGAATGAGCAGATTAGCTCTTAATCGTTGTTGAATTAAGCACAAATTGTATACTAAATGCCCTCTGTCATAACTGACAGGGGGCATTTTAGAATTTTTACAGGGTAAGTCATAATTATTTTAACTCATTAAGTATCTCCTCTATTATGCTGACGTATAGTTTTCCTTCATTCCTGGCAAGTCGGGCAAGGATATCCCTTATGAAGTAGTCATCTTTCAACAATTTGGCTTTCAAGCTGCTCTTGTATTCCTGAAGACCTATTTCTGCATCCTTTAGATCCTTATATAGGGTTAATTCGGTATTATCCTTATAGATAAATGTATTTATAGTATTTCCTGAAATCCTGATCCAGACCCCGTCATCAGTACTTTCAATAAACTGAGCAGAATAGATGCTTCCGTCTTTAGTGTTAGTATAAAATATTTTATCTCCCTCATTAAACATAACTTATTCTCCTTTATATGGGGTATATATTGATCTCAGTCCTTCATTAAGATGCCCTTTCCAGTTTACCCAGTTGTGGCTCTCAGCATATTTTACATATTCTATATTGATATGCTTCTTTTGAAGAAGTTCTGCCATAACATCGTTCATTTCCTCTGTATCCTGAACTGTCCCAGTTTGTAAACAGAATTTTATACCATCAATATTAGCTTTATTAATCATATCAAAAATCAGCCAGTCTTTTGGCCAGAAGGACCCGGATTGTGACAGCAGTCTGGTAAACATGCCCGGAGTATTCACAGCAATGTAAATGGCGGTTAAGCCTCCCCAGGAAACACCTGTAATTCCACGTTCGGTGTTATTACTTGAAGAGAGGTATTCTGCCTCAACGTTGGGAAGGAGTTCCTTGATAAAATAACTGAGATACCTTCTGTTAATAGTATATTCCTTATTTCTGTCATTTGGGTCAACGAGAATTGCTGTCATATTAGGTATTTCTCCCGTATGGATCATATAATCCAAAACCAGGTTAATATTACTGTAATTAAGGTAATCCGAGCCGTCAAGGGCATAGAGTATATGGGTTAACTGAGCTTTATCGTAATGATTAGGAAGGTATACATGGTATTTCATTTTACACCCCATATAATCACTGTTAAAATTAAGATTTCTAATTACATCTCCTCTGGGTACCTCTGAGACAGTAATTTTTTCGTAATCACTTTTATATCTGGGCATAATAATATTTGAATTTATATTATCACTGCTGATTACAGTCTTATTTTCATTTAAAGGATCTGTAATCCAGTTACCGTCTACAACGAACTTATAATCAAATCGGGCGTTCTCAGGAAAACTTTTATTAATGTACCACACATCATTACTACCGGATTTTCTATACATCCTATCTTCAAGTTCCCACTGATTATATTCTCCGGTAAGGTAAACCTCATTAGCTTTGCCGTAATAAATGAATGTAACATCGCTACCGTTTATTACAGGGGAGTTGATTTTCTCTATATTCATGAATTATTTTCCCTTTCATATATAAATAGTAAATGTGTTTATTCTCCCCTTGTGACAGAAAAAATATATAGCATTTATCTTTAATAGTGCAAGGTTTATAATAATATTTAGTACTTATTGACTCCAGCTTAATCCATATGTAGTATAATATTGAAGAATTACTTTGAGAGATAAATTGTATGTTAATATTTTATTCATTTGGAGGTTTATTTTGGATCTAAGACATGTGAGAAATCATAAAGGGGTTATTTTAGCGATCTGTTCTTGCTTTTTATTGGCTTCATTATTATCTGGTTGTAAGGACTCATTTAATGAAACTAGTCACAAGAGTATTGATGTAGTGAATCCAACAACTTCATACATAAGTACCACGGCAGAGACTACAAAAGAGAAAAAGGACAAAGATTTAGAGGAGATAGGTATTAATAATTTCAAGCCAATTAAAGAGTATTTCATTAATTATGATTTTGATGTAAATATAAATGGCACTAAAGAAGAACCACTTTCATTTACAGTTAAGGGAAAATATGATCTTAATCTGGATGGAAGCTTGGATTCAATTAGTTTTTTATTAAGAGGCCCTTCAGGAAAAAAGAATTTTAAGACGTATTTACATGTAAATAATATTAAAAACGATGTTTATATGGATCATACAATGGACGGTGAAGCCAGAATTATTGATCTTGACCAAAATGATAAATTTATAGAAATTACATGTTTTGATGAAGGACCAAGTGGCGATCCAGAGTATATTTTTTATAGATATAATGGAACAGAGCTTTATTATATTGGTAGTCTTCCAAGCGATACACTCATAGATGGAAAGGGCAATTTTATACCAGGAAGTTATTTATCAAAACTTGATCCCAAATTTTATTCTGCTTGGTATGAGATTAAGGATAATCGGTTTGTTGAAAAATATAATGATATTAGGGAATACCTGGGGAAGACCTATAAGTTTGGTGGAGGAGAAGCCTATTTTATACCTTCTGAAGAAATGCCAAAGGATTTTGAACCCAGATGGGAAGAAACGAGGCAATTTGAAGCCAGTGAAATAAAAGTTATTGATGTATATTTTTATTCCGGTGAAAGGAATTTAAACTATTACTTTGTAGAGTTGCAAAATGGTGAAAAGGGTATGCTTTACTTTTGGATCGGGGATTAATGATACTTTCCGGTTTAAATGCCAATGAAAGTTATTTCTGGAGTACTATTATACCGATAGAATTACTTGGACGAGCGTTCTAACAAGAATAACACGAAGTTTTAGTAACTAATAATAGAAATTAATTCAGGGAGATAGTGATGAAGCGCGTATGTAATGTAAAAGCTGGAGCTTATGCAAACATTTTATCCGAGGATAATCCAAGTTTTACGGGGATATTAGCCGGTGAATGCAAAGGAGATATCTGGGTAGACGATGTAAAAAATCCGGAATTAGCATTGGTGTATTCCAATGCGGTCGGAGGCTTTGCAATTCTGGGTGAACCAAAGAATAATGCTGTTTATGATAAGTTTAGCGAATTTCTCAGAGAAGTGTTTTTTGTGGAATTAAAAAGCAGGGGGGTTGATGTTTTTGAGTTTTCTGTGGAGAGAGAAAGAACAGAAGAATACATATTGGGGTTATTCACCGATAAAAGCATCAATCAAGAAGACGAATTTTATTATAGAAAATCCGGCGCTTACAAATTGGAGACACCGGATAAATACAATATTATTAGGGTAGACCCAAACTTTATTGAACAATTGCAGGCTGGTAAATATGATAATGCCGAATTCCTGATTGATAGATTATTTGGTTCATGGGAAAGCTTTGAGCAGTTCTTCACGAAAAGTTTAGCATTTGTTGCTACACTGGATAAATCCATAGTCTCAGTGATTATAGGATCAGCAAGATATAAAAATGTAGTACCTATTGATATTGAGACAATACAGGAACATAGAAAAAAAGGACTGGCATATATTCTAACTCAGTACTTTGTGAATGAGTGTGAAGCTAATGAACTCGTTGCTCAGTGGAATTGTATTGATTCTAACGCTGCCTCCAGAAAGACGGCAGTAAAAGCAGGATTTAATCTGTTTAAGAAGAAACCATTTTACTGGTTTGATATATAGACTGCATATATTTTATCAAAAACGTGGTTTTATTATTTCTGATATACATATTAATGTAATTTCAGGATTATAGAAGAATAAAGCCTCAGATACCGCTGCTTGGAGTTGACGATATTCAAAGCATGCATGAGATGGAATTGGAAAAGGCTTTATAGATATTACTCAAAAATAGTGCCCTGATTGACCTCACGCATAAGTTTATAAAATTCGTGAGACCCAACCAGGGCATAGTTTCGTCATTAATCCAGTAAATAATCAATATACTACTAATCAGAGACTAGCTATAAAACTGCTATGATTTATTCGCTTATTAAAGGCAATTCTATCACTGCTTTAAACAAGTCACCGTCAATTTTAATAGAGAACAGACCTTCCTGAAGCTCGGTCAGACTTTTAGCAATTGAAAGTCCCAGACCAGAGCCTTCACTGTGGCGGGAAGCATCTCCCCTCTTGAACCGCTCCAGCAGCTCATCCTCATTGACATTAAGCTCATAGGCTGAAATGTTTTTTACAATTATTTTAACCTTTTCGTTTGCCTGCTCAACTTCAATGTATACTCTGGAGTTGGGTAGAGCATACTTGAAAACATTTGATAAAAGGTTTTCAATAACCCTCCAAAGCAGCCTTCCGTCAGCGTTGACATAAACATTTTCCGAATGGAAGCTGGTTCTGAAAGTAAGACCTGATGCTTCAATTTTATCTGACAGTTCTCCAAGACCTTGGCTTATCAGCGAGGCAACGTTCAGTTTTTCACAGTTAACTGCTATATTCCCGCTTGTTGCCTTTGCAGCTTCAAAAAGATCCTCTGTAAGTGATTTTAACCTTTGTGATTTTGAATCGATAATACCAAGGTATTTTTCAGCATTTTCCGAGTTTAGGCCTTCATTTTTCAAAAGATCAACATAAGTTATTATTGAGGTTAAAGGTGTTTTTAAGTCATGGGAGACATTCGTTATCAGCTCTGCCTTCATCCGCTCAGCTTTAACCTGGCTGCCTACAGCATTTTTTAAACCATCTGCTATCTTGTTAACTGACTCCGCCAAGGATTTTATTTCCGGAAGCCCCAGTTCGGGGATATTATAGGATAGCTCTCCGGCTCGTATTCTTTCAGCTCCATCCCTGATGTTGATAAAGGCTTTAAAGTTTTTTAAAATATAATAGATTGCAGAAACATTAATACCTAATATTGCAAGAAATCCAAAGAACGTTGCCTCATCACCGGCCACAAACATTAAAACAGATATTATGGTCAAAAAGGCATAAGTGCCAAAAATTAGAACCAGTTTCACTGCCAGGGGACTCCTATAAAATACCCCGCTTATATTTGTTTTTAACCTTAAATAAAAATTCTTTAATCGGATAAAAATCCAATTAAGAAGCTTGTAAAGCAGTGTATGTTTAATCACCTCATGCCTCTTAAGCCTTTTCATGAACATTGTGACAAATAATAATCCTATTAGTGTACCGATTGCAATTATGGTGCCGAATATGGAATAAATGACACTGGTATTAAATTGTAAATTATCTCTATAAAAATGTGGGAGAAACTCTACAATGGGTGCAAAACATAGCGCTATTGCACCAACACTGATCACTAATGCTATATCAAGATAAATAATGTCTACAGTAGCAAGATGAACACCTTCCTTGTCAAAACGTCTTCCGGCAGAATAAATCAGATATATCAGGCCTATTAAAAAGTTAAGGAGACCTATGGAAGATGTTTTTATTCCGGTCAGACCGTTGCTTGAATTCTTCTCAAAGGCAGTTACCTCTGTTTGATATCTTTCAGGTGACATACCAAGATATACAACAGTATCTGAAGGCACATTGTATTGTGTGTAGTAGTTATATCCGAAATATTGATTCCAGTTATTTTGAGTCAGTTTGACCGAAAAGGGTAGAGTGTTAAAATAGTTCTCTATGGAGTTATTATCAGTAACATTTGAAAGGATGGTTTTCCCGTTTTCAACCACTGAATAATAAATACCTTTAAGGTTATTAAGATAACTGATAGTAGACTTATAATTTTCGAGCTGTTGGTTGATTAAATCTTTCTGAATTTCAGCAATGTACTTGTCATACTTATCATTAATTTCCTTTATCTCTGTATTCTTCTTATCCCTAGCGGCCTTGATTTTATCCTGAATTTCCTTGTTTTGTATATCTGAAATTACATCAGTATTCTCATGTACATTACCATTAGCATCAATTATGACAGGTTGATCCTTTATGTAGTCCTGATATTGATTAATTGAGTTGTAGAAATCATGATCAACCTGTTGAAGCTCGTTTTGCCGCTCATTCTCATAGTAATACTTTGAATTTCTTATTTCCTGCTGGTCAAGGGCAGCCCCTGACTTTATATTATCTTCACTCTTATACTTGAAAGCAGCAATTGATACTTCGGAGTATGCATTACGAAATATGTTTTTACCAGTTATACTTTCTTTAAATTCCTTATTCTGAATGGCATCTTCAAAGTACGGTGCTTTTAAAAGACCATTAGCAAGAGTGATCATACCAGCAACACACAGTATAATCGCAAGGAGTTTAAACCAAACTGAATATCTATAGTTTTTCAATTTTATATCCAATTCCCCACACCACCTTTAAATATTTTGGCTCTTTAGGATTTATTTCTATTTTTTCACGAATTCTTCTTATATGAACAGCTACAGTGTTTTCAGGGCTGAAGGAGGGTTCATTCCAAACTTGCTCGTAAATCTGATCAATTGAAAAAACTCTTCCTGCATTTTCACACAAAAGTTTTAATATTCTATATTCAACAGGAGTAAGCCGGACCTGTTCATTGTCAACCTGGACTTCTTTTGCATTATCATCCACAACAAGTCCGCCGGATTTGTATACACCTGTTTTTGGTACAAAGCTGCCTAATGAAACGTATCTCCTGAGAAGTGATTTTACTCTGGCAAGCAGCTCCAAAGGATTAAAGGGCTTTGTTACATAATCATCAGCACCGAGGTTGAGTCCCAGGATTTTATCTGTATCCTCTGACTTTGCGCTAAGCATCAGTACCGGAATGTTATACTATTCCCTAATTTTAATTGTAGCCCTGATACCATCCATTACCGGCATCATAATATCCATAATTACCAATTGAATATCAGTCTCATTAAAAACAGCTACAGCTTCAGCGCCGTTATAGGCCTTATAAACTGTATATCCTTCGTTTTTCAGATATATCTCAATAGCATCTACAATTTCCTTTTCATCATCACAAACAAGTATATTCACATTGACCTCCATGAGCCTATGAGCATTTAAGTTAAACTATAAATTATTCATTTATTCTTTCCGAATGATAATCCCTATCATTATATCACACCCCTTACTTGATAAATTCCATAACCTAAGTACATTGGTTTATTTAGGTCTATCAATAGCTGTGCTTACTTGGTTTAGTTGCTGCTGGTATCTCTGGCGTACGTACCAAATTTTGTTCAGAGGATAGATCTAATTTCAGATTCTTTACTTCATCAGCTATCATTCCAAATATAAAGTCTTTATCTCTTCCTAAGTTATATATTCCGATATTAACTGCCTTGCTTCTATCAGATGTAAACTCTTCAGAATATAATATTTTACCCGAGGCTTTAGCCTTTATAAAAAGTCTGACCTCTCCAGAAGTCAAAGATATTTTTCCATTAATTTTTAAGTGGCTTTCTTCTGGGTTTAAAAAAATGTCATTTGTTTCAACACCATGAAAATCAGAAAAACTATACTTAATTGTTGTATCTGACTTATTTGTTGTATATCCGGTAAATCCAAGAAATAAAAACATTCCTATAATAGCGATTGCAGTTTTCTTTTTCAGGCTAACCATATTAAACTTCTCCTTCCTAATAAATTAAATTTATTATTAGAATTCATTTTTCGCAAAAATTGTGCTCAAGCATTTTATGTAGTCGACAAAACTATAATAACTGTGTAATCTTTCAAACTGAGTAACAAATTTCTTACAATTTCCTTAACATATTTTACAACTTAAAAACAGGTTTTTAATCAGATACTTCTATTTGAATATTTTCGGACATAGAGTTTTTATAGATATAATTGAATTAACCTTTTTGAAAGGAGTCTATTATGACTGAACAGGATAATACAAACCTCTATAGCGCAGAGGATATTGAAAAAAACAAAGTGATTTGCGCTCTCGCCTATATACTTTTCTTTTTACCGCTTATAGTCTGTACAGATTCGCCCTTCGGAAGATTTCACGCCAACCAGGGACTGTTACTTCTTATAGTTGCGGTAGCCGGTAATATAGTACTTGGGCTTATCCCAATAGTCGGATGGGTATTAATACCACTATTTTCTCTTGCCACCTTTATCTTTGCTATTCTGGGTATAGTAAACGCAGCGACCGGAAAAGCAAAGGAACTGCCTGTATTCGGTAAATTCAGAATTATCAAGTAGAAAAAGAATTACGGTCCAAACTGGAAAGCCAAGTAGAAGTAACCTTAATAATAATACAACTGATCACAAGAACATATTTGCTCTTGTGATTTTCTTATATATTGACATAAGTATTTATAACATTTAGCATTATTATTGATGGTTTTAGATGAAGAATGGAGCAACAATGAGAAAAATTATACTGATACCTGAGATAATATTATGAGATTTGTAAAAAGCTTTATCTGTTAAAAAAACTCCCATTCGGGAGTTTTTATATATTGAAATCATATTTGTAAAAGTTTTGAAAAGGTTCGGCGCTAATGGCCTTTGTAACATTTGTACCGTTTAGAGTTAGCCTGTGTCCACAGCTTTCGCATCTGAAAGTAAGACTGTTCAGTTTTTCAATTTCTTCCTCAGGAAGATTTAATAAAACACTATTACATATACAACATCTGACTGTGCAAAAATTCAACTTTTTCCCCCCATTCCTAAAATAAGTATATTCTTAGTTATATGAAATTGTACCTGTTTTTAGAACAAATAATTAAAATTTGAGCCTTTAAATATATTACAATATTTCCCGTTTTTAAAAGAGTAATTTCATAACACCCGGCAATGTTTTAGTACAAGCCTGTAATAATTTAGAAAATACTGAATATAGTTTTATAAAATTATTAATGTGCAAAACTTATTGAAATTGGAGGCAGTTATGAGGGAAATTGCGAGGATTGAAGGAAACTCATTTTACAATGATTCAAATATTACAGGCAATAAAGGCAATTTTTCTAAGCGGCCTATTGTACTTTGTGCAATAGCCGGAATTCTAATAGGCATTATGGCCTTCAGAGCGGCTAACGGACAAATAAGCATAGGAGGTATCAATCTTAGTAAACAGACAAGCTCGGAGAACCAGAGCAAACAGACGGAAGCCTTGAATTATTCACTGGATATACTCTTCAAGGCCTTTGGAATGGACCGCTATAATCCAATAACAATTTTAAACTCAAATTCAACATTTTTTGAAGCGTACTATAAAAATGATTATCTGAAATATATAGCAGAACAAGAGCAAATGAAGCTGCAGGAAAAAATAATTACAAGTGAAGAGCTTCAGAAAGTTAAACCACAGGAGACACAAGCTCAGAGTCCTTCAGAAGCCATTTCAGGAACAGCTCCCTCCGGAAGTGATTATAAAGAAGCATCCAGCAGTATTACCTTTGAAGGGGATGTAGAAAACAGTGATCAGGAAAACAACCCGGTGGTTACGAATGGTAAAATTAAGGTGGTAAATGAAACTAAATATATTATTGATATTGATAAACTCCTGAGAGAGCCCCTAAAGCTAAAACCTTCAAAAACCGGGCCTCAGATATTTGTATACCATACTCATACAACGGAGAGCTTTTTAAAATCTTTAACTGAAAAAGAATCTCCTTCCAGAACACTTGATAATAAATATAATGTTGTAAGAGTTGGGGAGGCCCTGATTACGAATCTGAAAAAGTACAACATAAATGTGCTTCACAGTAAAACTATCCATGATAAGGATTACAACAGTTCCTATGTCAAATCCCTTAGTACACTGACAAATTACGTGGAAAAATACCCCTCACTCAAAATGACTATTGATCTTCACAGGGATGCGGCAGGTAATGATAAGCTCAGGGTGGCAAAAAACATAAAAGGGAAGGACTGTGCTCAGATTATGTTTGTTATCGGTACCGATTCTAAGCTCGACAATCCCAAATGGAGAGAAAATCTCAAGCTGGCATTAAAAATTCAGTCACGTTTAAATGAAATAGCACCAGGCATAGCAAAGCCTACCTATATTAGTAAAAACAGATATAATCAGCATTTGACCAATGGATCGGTTATTATTGAAATTGGCGGTGACGGTAATGCAATTGATGAATGTGTAAGGAGTACAAATTATCTTGCCCAGGCTATAAACGATGTTGTATATAAAAACAAATACTGATCTAAATGACTAAATTCCACACTGCCTGTCAAAAATAAGTATCATCAGAATATTTTGGAGGCGGCTTTTGGCAAGAAAAGTAAGGTTACGAAATCAAAGACTATACAACCTAAAAATATTAGTGGTATCAATATTGTTTTTATTTATTGTAAGCGGCGGACTGATAGTTGTCGATCTCAGCAAAAGCTATGTTCTTTACGGTCATGCAAAATTGGAAATAATAAGAGTCCGGGAAATCGATCAGGATATTTATCAGCTTTCAATTATGAATAATAACTTTGATGTTAATGTAAAATACCTGAAAAGAGATGTCTTTAAGCTTAAAAATTTTTTTTAGCAATTCAGGTAAAAACATGTAACTTTTTTGTTACCCTTACGTCTGATTATTATGTTAACATTACACCAGATGGCGCTATACAGTGCAATCGACAGAAGATAAAATTGTTAATTTAAGAAAGGATTGATGTAATGAAAAAGCTATTATCATATGTTTTAGTACTAATAATATTCCTCACTGCATTTTCTTCTTATGGAGAGGCTGCTACTAGAGAAAATGTCAAAGTTGAGGCTCGGAAAATTGAAACAGCAGAAGATGATTTGAATATTAGAATCATTTATCCATATTTGAGCGGTTTTAATGCAGCAGAAAAATTGAATGATACATTTCTAAAAAATAATATCAATTCAATAGGATATATAAGAGAGGCTTATGGCTATATCAAAGAATTGAAGGAACAGCAGAAAAAAGACCAAGAGGAAGTAAGCAGTATTGGTGTTTCACTGGAGTCCTTTTTTGACTATAACTTTAGCGGAAATATTATGTCTCTGATTTTCAATTCCTATGATTACACAGGCGGAGCTCATGGGATGGCGTACAAGGATAGTTTCACCGTAAATACAAAGACAAATGAAATATACAATAATTTCGGTTCTCTGTTTAACAGCAGCAGCAATTACAAAAAAGTCATTTTAGAGAAGATAAACAGGCTCATAGATAAAGAGAAGGATATGTATTTTGATGATGCGAAGAAAACCGTTGCAGCAAGGAACAGTGACTATAAATTCTATATTGACGGAGACAAACTGGTAATATATTTCGGATTATATGAACTAAGGCCCTATGCAGGAGGGATGTCGGTATTTGAAATAAATGCCAAGGAATTGAAAGGTCTCCTAAAAAGTGATATTTACAATCAGATGATAAATGCGAAACCTCTTGAGAAGGTCAAATATAACGGTACAAGTATGAAGCCTCAGCCGACTGTCTATGAGAAGGAGTATTCATTAATGGTTCCTCTGAAAACCATAGCCGAACTTCTGGGTTACAAGGTGGCATGGAACGGTGAAAAGGGCTGGGCTGTAGACGGCGGATATATAAAAAATAAAGTAAACAGCTATTATTCAAGTAAAACCGGTGAAAAGACTCAGTTGGGTTTAGCGCCACATGCAAAAGGAAATACCATGTATGTACCATCCAGCTATTTCTCACAAGTTCTCAAGGAAGATGTATACTATGACGGGGAAGCATTAAGAATTTTTAATATAGATGATGAGAAGCAAAGTGTGTTTGATAAGCAAATTGTAAAATATATTGAACCCGTCACAGCAGATAACGCTGTTGAATTGTATGCTGAAGCTATAGAGAGTAGAAACGGAGCACTTCAGTACGCATTGTATTCAGATACTCTTAAGGCTGCTAAAAAGGCTGAACTGGAAGAATTGAACTGGGTTACCGGAGTATCAAGTCCATGGGTTTCAAGCTATGATATTAAAAAGATCGGTGAGAATTCTTTCGATATAGTTTTTCACTGGGAAACTTCAGCAGGAAAAGAACCTGATACAGTAACAAAAGTCAAAGTTACAAAAGTACCAAATCAGGAGAAATGGAGAATCATAGAAGTAAGGTAATAGGCAAGAATTGGTTAACCTATAACGCATTAAAAACAGTCAATTATTTTGATGGACTCTTCCCTCCATCAAGCCGTTGACTGTTTTCTTCTTTTTCCGGTAATAATAACATGGACCGCTAGTTTTCTGCGTAATAACGGCTAAGGAAGATTATAGTGCCGTATTTCACCGCAACGTAATCCCCCGTTGCGGCTTATGCCGGGCTATGCTATAATTAATTGCTAACTATAATGAGAGATTTTTTAACAAGCTGGTGGAGGATTTGGAATGCCAAGTGAAAGACAAAAATATATAAGAAATTTTTGCATCATTGCTCATATAGACCATGGAAAATCAACTCTTGCAGACAGATTGCTGGAAAAAACCGGTGTGCTTACTTCCAGAGAAATGCAGGAACAGGTTCTTGACAATATGGAGCTTGAAAGAGAAAGAGGTATAACAATTAAAGCACAGGCAGTGCGAATGGTTTACCAGGCACCGGATGGACATGAGTATATTTACAATTTGATTGACACTCCGGGTCATGTTGACTTCAATTATGAGGTTTCAAGAAGCCTTGCAGCCTGTGAAGGTGCTATTCTTGTTGTTGATGCGGCGCAGGGAATTGAAGCTCAGACCCTTGCCAACGTGTATCTGGCTCTGGAACACAATTTGGAGATCATGCCTGTTATAAATAAAATAGACCTTCCAAGTGCTCAACCGGATGTCGTAAAAAAGGAAATTGAAGACGTTATTGGTCTTGATGCCTCTGAAGCACCAATGGTGTCAGCCAAGAACGGTTTAAATATGGAAGAGGTTCTTCAAAAGGTTGTTCATATGATTCCGTGTCCCGAAGGAGATGAAGAGGCTCCTCTGAGGGCATTGATATTTGACTCCTTTTATGACAGCTACAAGGGAGTAATTGTATACATGAGGGTGAAGGAGGGTACCGTTAGAAACGGCGATACCATTCGTATGATGTATACTAAAAAAGATTTTGTAGTTACCGAATTAGGGTATCTGAGACCGGGAGGACTTTCTCCGGCCGAGGAGCTCAAAGCGGGGGATGTTGGATATATAGCCGCAAGTATAAAGAATGTCCGGGACACAAGAGTCGGCGATACTATTACGTTAGTTGATAATCCGGCTACAGAACCGCTGCCCGGTTACAAAAAGGTTAATTCCATGGTATTCTGTGGGATTTATCCCGCTGATGGTTCAAAATATGGTGATTTGAGAGACGCATTGGAAAAGCTGCAGCTTAATGACGCTGCCCTTACTTTTGAGCCTGAATCTTCGGTAGCACTTGGTTTCGGCTTCAGATGCGGATTCCTTGGGCTTCTTCATATGGAAATCATTCAGGAGAGACTTGAACGGGAGTATAACTTTGACCTTGTGACTACTGCTCCAAGTGTTATTTACAAGGTTACAACAACAGACGGTGATGTGTTGACAATAGATAATCCTACAAATCTTCCACCTGTTACTGAAATTGATATGATGGAGGAACCAATCGTAAAAGCTACAATTATGGTTCCTACTGAATATGTTGGTAACATCATGGAGCTTTCTCAGGAAAGAAGAGGCGTTTACAAGGATATGTCCTACATTGACGAGGGCAGAGTAATGCTCACTTATGAAATGCCACTGAATGAAATAATTTATGACTTTTTTGATGCACTTAAGTCCAGAACAAAAGGCTATGCCTCCTTTGATTATGAGTTAATTGGCTATAGGGAATCAGATCTCGTTAAGCTTGATATAATGCTAAACGGTGAAATTGTTGATGCCCTGTCATTTATTGTGCATAGAGAAAAGTCTGTTTCTAGAGGCAGAAGAATGACCGAGAAGCTAAAAGAGTCCATCCCGAGGCAAATGTTTGAAATACCAATTCAAGCATGTATTGGTGGTAAGATCATTGCTCGTGAAACTGTCAAGGCATTCAGAAAGGACGTTCTTGCAAAATGCTACGGTGGTGATATCTCCAGAAAAAGAAAGCTGCTTGAAAAGCAGAAGGAAGGTAAAAAGCGTATGCGCCAGGTAGGCTCTGTAGAAGTGCCCCAGGAAGCATTCATGAGCGTATTGAAACTTGACTGATATTTATATTTCAATTCAGGGGCATTGGATTCACCAATGCCCCTTTTGACATAAAAAATAAACACAGGTATCATTAAACAATCATCAAAATAGGGGGCTTAATTTTGTCAAAGCAGTATATAGAATGGCTTAAGAATCACTTAAAGGAAACATATAAGACACCTATTCTCGAGAATTTTCTTGAACTTGAGATAGTAGCAATTAAAGAGGGTGAAGTAACATATACTTCAAAGATAATTGATAAGCATTGCAATATGTACGGGTTTGTTCACGGCGGTACTCTGGCCTCTATATCAGATATAGCTATGGGGGTTGCTTGTATTACTCATGGGAAACGGGTTGTAACAATTGATATGAATGTAAGTTACATAAAGAATACACCTGTAGGAAGTACCATAACAGCGATTGGCAGTGTTATAAGCAATGGAAGGACAATTATGAGAGCCTCGGGTGAAATATATAATGCTCAGAAGCAGCTTCTTGTGAAGTCGCAGGCATCATATTTTGTTACAGGAGATTTTAATTGGAAGGATCAGATTGAGGAAAAATAAAGACAATAATTTATATTAGCCAGTCGGATTCTTGACCAATCTCCATCAATTAGTTCTTTATAATCGTAAATTCGATATTATATTTCAAATTTTGACAAAAACCGTTTGAAACTTCTTTAATTTGGTATATACTCTGTGTAGACAAATACACTATAGATAAATAAAAGGAGTATTAATGTTATGTTCAAAAATATGAAGGTTTTTTACAAGGTTTTGATACTTTCAGTACTGTTGCTGTTATTACTGCTCGGTCAGGGGGCAGTATCTTATGTTTTTCAGAAAAAGGTAAATTCCGGAATAGATATCATTTATGGTAACTATCTTAAGGGTACAGAGTACATAAATAACATAAGAGCAAATTCTCGTGCTAATGAAGCAAACCTCCTGTACATAATTTTGAACATTGACGACAAAACTGCTCAAAAGGAAAAACTTCAGATAATAGAGGACAGGTCTCAGGCGATAGAAGCTGACTTGGCAAGCCTAAAGCTATTAGAAATAGAAAATATTGGTGTTGATGCTATATCATCGGCATCACAGAATGTAGGAAAATTCAACGAGGTTAGGGATGAAATAATTCAACTGGCCATGGCTGGTGACCAGGCAGGTGCAATGAAGAAATTTAATGCGAATGTTAAATACTTAAATGATTATCAAATGCAATATCAGCAGTTATCTAAAGATATTGGAGATTTATCTGCCTCAGTATATATCAAAAGTGAACAAAATGAAAAAGTTGCAATCATGTCGTTAGTGTTGACTTTTGCTGTTGCTGCCATCTTGGGTATAATAGCCACATTTTTAATAGCCAGATCTATTTCCAAACCCCTTATATATTCTGCAGAGCACCTGAAAATCATTGGCACTGGAGACCTTACAGGCAAAGTTCCGAAGGATTTAGTAAATAAGAAGGATGAAATAGGTCAAATAACCAATTCAATAAGCAAAATGCAGGAATCGCTGACCAAAATACTTAGTACTGTTATATTTGAGGCTGAAAAATCAAAACGGACAATTGATGTTGCAAACAATAAAATGGCGGAATTAAACTCCGAAGTAATAGATATAACTGATACCTCACAGCAATTGTCGGCTCTCATGCAGCAAACAGCCGCTTCAACTGAGGAAATGACATCAGTTGCATATGAGATTGAGTCAGCTGTGGAAAACGTTGCCTCGAAGGCGGAGGAAGAGGTGCGAATAGCAACAGATATTAATTTGAGAGCTCAATCAATTAGAGAAAAAGCTACTGACTCTCTTAACGAGACCAGACAATTGTTTGAAAGCTCCCAGGACAAACTAAACCGGTCATTAAATGATGTTAGAAAAGTTGATCAGATGAAAGAAATGTATGGAACAATTTTAGGTATAAGTGACCAAACAAATTTGCTTGCTTTAAACGCTGCTATTGAAGCTGCTAGAGCAGGAGAACACGGTAAAGGTTTTTCTGTTGTTGCTGAGGAGATAAGAAAGCTTGCTGACGAATCAAAGAACATAGTTTCAAAGCTCCAGAGCGTCACAAACCAAATTACTGTTTCTGTAAAAGATTTGGCAGATAGCTCCAGTAACATCCTCAGCTTTATTAATGAAAAAGTATTCGGTGATTATGCATTACTGATTGAAACCAGCGAACAATACAGTCAGGATGCATTGTACTATTATGATAACTCAACAGACTTAAGCACCACTTGTGAGAAGCTGCTCACTTCAATACAAAACATGGTAACCGCTATCAGTGAAATTGCAAAGGCTTCAAATGTTGGTTCTGAAGATATAGGCATAATTGCAAATAAGGCGCAGGTCATTGTTGAAAGGTCCTCGGAGGCTAAAGACCTGACGGACAACATTAAGCAAGGTACTGATAGAATGCTGGAACAGGCTTTAGTTTTTACAATAGAAAAATAGTTAGTGACAATAATTTGGGATCCAAATATCAAAAGTTAAGGGCAAGCAGGGGAGATTATAACGCTGCTTGCCTTTTCTAGTTAATTTTAACCTAATAACACATATTTGGTATATATGGAATTATTGACATCTTCAAAAATAGTAAGTATACTTAATATATATAGTAAGTGTACTTACTATAATGAGAGGAGTTACACAATGGAAATACAGGATATACTGGGATATCTGCTCAATTCATGTGCGAAACTAATTAAGAGATCAATGGATAATTATCTCGGTAAGTACAATATTACAACATCACAATGGGCGGTTATTAAACTGCTTGATACAAGAAAATGCCTTTCGCAAACTCAGATAGCTGATGAATTAAAGGCTGATAAAGCTACAGTTGGAGAAATTATAGCAAGACTAAGTGAAAAAAAGTTACTTGAGAAAACGGTCGATCCCAGAGATAAAAGATCGTATTCGATACATCTGACAGCTGAGGCTGAAAGTATGGTTGGTGAAATTGAAGCAATGGCTGATAAGGTGACTAAAAAAGCTCTTGTGGGCTTTAGTCATATGGAAGAGCAGCAACTGTTCAGGTCATTAAACAGAATTATTGAGAATTTATCAGAGGAGGTACAAATAAAATGACATGGGGTCAGGAAATCTTCAGAGCGTTTTTATTAGCATTGGGGTGCTTTGAAATAGTAACGAACCTAACATACCTCACTATAACCGGGGGTATAGATAAGGCAAGAAAACAACATGGAGAGTTGCCAGCAGGTATATCGGATAAAAATATTAAAGTTAAGGTTGTCTGTATGCTTATCTTCGGAACAGCTTTGTTTGCAACAGCTTTGTCGTCTTACATATTACATAGTTACACAGGGAAAGCCTTATTGATAACTACAATTTTATTTTCTGTTTATGGTATTATTGAAGCACTATATTATAAATACTGGAAAACCTTTGGTTTTGCTGGCGTCACAATAGCACTTCTTTTATTTTCAATTATTGTATAAATCATTTTCCAAAATATCATCAACCTGGAAGATATTCTTTGAAATTTGAGGTGTACAGATCCAACATCAGGGCTTAGATAAAAGGCTAGTATAATTGATTCCTCTCTCAGCCCATCTTTTAAGCACACCCTGATATCTTCCTTGATTTCTTAATACAAAAGGTTTAATCCCTGTATTAAATATGATGCTTTGCAACAATTTTCCAAATAAAGACTCTTGTCCTGTTTTTATTGCTAAGTAAAAATATTGCGATTTATTCTGTATTTTGTTTAACAGTTTTTTGTCTTTCAAGGGATCAGCATTAAAGAGTTTTTTCACTCTTAAATTAACGGTACTTGTTGAACCTGAAAAAAGAAATAAATTTTTCAATACTCTTAATGCTGTACTAGCACCTTTGTTTTCATGAGTCACAATTGCAAAGGTGGCTTTATTTTTTAGAAGCTGTTCTATTACAAAATGTCCGCGATCAATCAACAGCTTTAACTGTGCAGGAACATTACTTGCGTATACTGGCGATCCGATGACAATTCCAGCGGCTTCTGCTATTTTATTGGAGAGCATTTCAATATCATCCTCCATAATGCATTTTCCTAGCTGATAGCACTGACAGCAGCCTTTACAAAAAGCAAGTTCCAGTTCAGAAAGGTCGATGTATTCAATATCGGTATCATTATAGAGCGATAAATTCCGAGAAATCTCATGAAGTATTTTTGCAGTTGCTCCATTCTTTCTGGGACTGCCATTAATAATTACAATTTTCATTTTAAGTCTCATTCCTTTCGTTGTGCTCAAGGCACAAAATTTAATGAAAGTGTTCACCAAACACTGTTAACAGGCCTTTGGGGTAAGCTTCATGAAGAGCATAAATCACATACTAGGAAATCCTTATCTAGAATAAGCTTTGACTATGCACGGTTTTTCAATCTGCACATCCGGTGATTCTTTCAAACTAAGTCACCAAAAACCAATTGAATTAAAACTTTGTACAATGTCACATTTGTGACAATTGGTAATTCATAGTATAATAAATCTCAAATACTAAGTCAACATAACTGATAAACTGCTACAAACACATTTAATATGTGACATTTTAAAAGGAGAGTTGAAAATGACACAAAAAATAAATCCCCTTACAATTCAATCAAAGAGCTGGTTAGTAAACGCACTTCTAAAACTTATGCAAGACAAAAACTTCAGTAGTATTTCCATCAAGGAAATTGCTGAATCAGCCCAGTTGGACAGGAGAACTTTTTACAGGCATTTTAATAGTAAGGATGAGTTGTTAATCTATTATATTGATATCTTAAGTAAAGAATATTTTGAAGACATATCATCACAAAAGGAACTATCGATTTCGACTGTTACTTATAAATATTTCAAATTTTGGGAAAAACACATTGACTTCTTAAATGTAATCCATAAGAATAATTTACAAATTTACATTTTAAATTCCTATAATCAGTATTTGTCAAAGTTATATGCCATGTTAAAACCTGAAATATCAAATAGTATTCAGCATGACTATAAATATGGTTTGGCATTTAAAATAGGTGGTTTTTGGAATATTTTGTTTGAATGGATAAAAGATGATGCACGAATTGAGCCCGAAGAGATGGCAAAAACTCTTTCAGATTTTCTGGGCCACGGTATGTTTATATAGACTATTTCATAAAAATATTTATGCTTACATTGTTTATTCGTATAGTTTAATCTATTATCTAAATTTTCAATAAAATCATATCGAATAGATTTTTTCGTTAAGGTAAAAATAATAAAATAAATCAGGTTGTGACAACTTTTTATTAATCAGTTGAACCTTGGATTTCATCAAATGCACTTTATTTCGCTGTACAGTTTAACTATTACATCAAAAATGTGAAAGGATGGATCTGATGAAAGCTGTGATTATGGCAGGCGGTGAAGGGTCACGCTTAAGACCGTTAACCTGTAATCGTCCTAAGCCTATGGTACCAATTGCTAATAGGCCAGTGATGGAACACATAATTGAATTATTGAAAAAGTATGGTATTAGAGATATTGCAGTTACCCTTCAGTATATGCCCGAAATTATTAAAGACTATTTTGGTGATGGAAGTGAGTTTGGAGTAAACTTGAATTATTTTACCGAAGATGTTCCTTTGGGTACAGCTGGCAGTGTAAAAAATGCAGAAGAATTTCTGGATGAAACTTTTATCGTTATAAGTGGCGATGCGTTGACAGATATAAATCTTGATAAGGCACTTGCTTTTCACTGGAATAGGGAGGCGGTTGCGACACTTGTGCTCAAAAGAGTTGAAAGCCCTATAGAATATGGTGTCGTTGTTACCGATAAAGCAGGGAAAATAACACGTTTTCTGGAAAAACCAAGCTGGGGTGAGGTATTCAGTGATACAGTGAATACCGGGATTTATGTCCTGAATCCGGAGATACTGAATTATATAAAGCCTAATCAGATGTTTGATTTCAGTAAGGATGTTTTCCCGGAACTATTGAAGGAAAACCGCCCCATGTTCGGGTTTATTACAGAGGATTATTGGTGTGATATTGGAGACCTGGAAGCTTACGTTTGTGTACACAACGATATATTGGATAAAAAAGTAGACATAAGAATAGATGCAAAAGAAATCCGCCAGGGGGTCTGGGCTGGTGATGGTGCAGTAATTTCGAGGGAGGCAAGCATAAAACCTCCTGTTTTTATCGGAAAAAACACTATTATAAGAGAAGGCTGCAACATTGGGAGCTACACTGTAATCGGAGATAACAATCATCTGTTTGAGGGCAGTTCAGTAAAGAAGAGCATAACATGGAAAGGTTGCGTGTTAAAGGGACATGCCCAAATAAGGGGCAGTGTTCTCTGTAACAAGGTTCAGATTAATTCAAGAGCATCTGCTTTTGAAGGTTCTGTTGTAGGAGATAATTGTATTATGGGTAAACACGCCACTGTTAAGCCGGGTGTAAAAATCTGGCCTAATAAAAATATAGATTATGATACTGACGTATGCACAAATTTGGTATGGGGTTCAAAATTTACTAAAAACCTTTTTGGAAATAGGGGGATTTTAGGTGAAATAAATGTAGATATTACTCCTGAATTTGTTTCCAGGCTTGGAGCCACCTATGGCTCAATCTGCAAGAAGGATGCAAAAATAGGTGTAAGCTGTGATGATATTGATGCTTTAAAAATGCTAAAGAATTCGCTGATATCAGGTTTGCTCTCTACCGGTGTCGAAGTATATGATATTGGGACAACTCTGCTCCCGGTAACAAGATCTGCAATAAGATTTTACGGCCTTAACGGAGGTATCCATATCACAGCATCAGGTCAGGAACAGGATATGCTTGTTATTGATATACTGAATAATATCGGAAGCAATATCGAAAGGGGAGAAGAACGCAAAATTGAGAACACCTTTATTAGAGAAGATTTTATAAGGTGCATGCCCGGTGACGTCAAACCTGTTGTGATTATCCCTGAGCATAGTGTTTATTACAGTCAGAGTATTTTAAACAGCGTTCGGTCAAAGACTCATGATTACAACCTGGCAATTATCGCTAAATCCAAGCTTGTTAAGAAGGTTTTAGATAGAATTCTGAGCGAGCTGGATTGTGATTACAGCTTTATTGATTCAAAGCAGTATGGTCATTATAGAAGAAATGAAAGCATGTTTTCCGAGATAAAATTGCTTACTTCGGCTGTAAAACAGGATAAATTCGATATTGGAGTTTATTTCGAAAGCTCCAGTGAGAAAATGATGCTTGTTGATGCTAAAGGCAGGGTGATTTCAGATGATTTGTTTATGGCGCTCATAAGTCTTATCCATTTGAAGTCCACCAGAGGAAATACTGTTGTGGTCCCTTTAAATACAAGCAGTGTTATTGAAAGAATGGCTAGAGAACATGAGGGAACTGTGATAAGGACAAAAACTTCTACCCAGGAAATAATGAAAAAAATGCTATGTACCAGTGATGAAATGAGTATGGATTTTTTCTCTATGAACTTTGATGCAGTTGCCGGTTTAGTAAAAATTATTGACTATATGTCTCAACATAGGGTAAGGCTTGACCAATTGGTAGACATGATACCAGATTTTCATATTCTTAAAAAAGAGGTAAAATGCCCATGGTCAGCAAAAGGAAAGGTTATAAGGGCCATCATTGAAGAAAATGACCAAGACAAGATAGAAACCACAGAGGGTGTTAAGATATTTGGTGACAAGGGTTGGGTATTAGTGCTTCCTGATGCTGAAAAACCTGTATGCAGGGTTATAAGTGAGGGGTTTTCTGAAGAATATACCAACGAACTCACAGATATATATGTGAATAAGGTTAAGTCAATAAGCCAGGATAATGTTAGCAGCAGCTGATATTTGATTTTAATAAAGGATGCTGTTGCACAACAATATAGATTGATGTATGTTATAACCAAAGTTATTGTACGCGAGGACAACTCATAAAAATGTGGAAGAATGTTTAAAAACAGTTAGAGGAATTCTATGACAAGAGAATTCCTCTAACTGTTTTGTGTGCGTCACATTTCTATGAGCTGTTCGGGAGTACAATAGTACGAGTGTTTTCAAAATATATAAATCTTATAGTTATGCGACACCCCCTTGTTTATTTGAACTTTCTCTTACGCAAGGGTATAATTAATATAACAAGGCGACTTATTATACATCACGGGGGTTCGTATGACTGTTAAAAAAATTATTACACTATTATTGTGCTTGGTTATTATATGTTTAAGCTGGAGCTCCTTGATCGGTTCTATAGGTGCGGCAGCATCGGAAAAAGCATTGTATGTTGCATTAGGAGACTCTATTACATCGGGTTATGGACTTGCAAGCTTTACAAACAATGATGTAAGAAATAGAAACAGCCTCGATAATTACGTTACAAGACTTGGTAAGGCACAGGGCATTAAGACAATAAACCTGGGAATTGAAGGGATTGACAGTACAGCTTTCCTTAAGGCAATAAGCAATCCTGTTACAAAGGATCAAAAGACAGAAGTAGCACGGATAAAAGAAGCAAGCCTTATTTCACTTACGATAGGCGGCAATAACATCTTTATTCCATTATTAAACTCGGTAAATGATGGAATTGGAAATGGAAAAAATATATTTAATGCAGATGCTTCCGATATTCAGAAGGCCGTTTTTAGCCTGCTTTTTAATCAAGACGCATTAGAGAAACTTAAAGCAAACGTCTCCCAGGGCGCAGAGGTATTTTCAGGAAATGAAAAATTACATAATAGCGGAGATTTTAAAAAAATAATTAATACATTGAAGGCTTTAAACCCAAAGGCAAAAATTATTGTACAGACCATTTATAACCCTTTTGATTTTATTTTACCCGATACCATAAATAAAGCTATCTTATCTATGAACACAGAAATCATTAAGGCTTCGGACAATGGTAAGAATTACCAGGTAGCAGATGTTTACTCTGCATTTGCAAAAGCGGGAAAAGATATTCAGCTGATCAATGCGCAAAGCGGAAAATCTTTTGATCCTCATCCCACAAAGAAAGGGCACGAAGTAATTTATACACTTATGTTTTATGAAGTGAATAGAAAAGTTCCTTATAAAGTCAATTCAAATGTTGTAAAAGGAAAGTCTGCGTACGTGGTTTCAGACGGTGAATATAAGGTGACCGTAACACCTGACAAAGGTTACAAGCCGCCGAAAACTATAGTACTGACAATAGGTAAAAGTGTAAAACACACGCTGGAATTAAAAAATGGTGCGACATCTGTTCCCATAGCAGGGGTCAACGGGGATATAACAATAACTGCAGTGTGCTCAAGGTAGGTAGTTTGTAGACAGTTAAAACTTTAGGAGCCAACGAAGGTTTTCTCGATGAAGGGGGCAGTAGTGCCCCCTGGCAAACAAGATAATTTGTGAGTAATGACAGAGTAGTTGGAACGGGCACCAAACAGCTTGGCGAAGCAAGTTTCTTGAGGATTACATTTCCCCTACGGGGTCATAGGTTCTTTCTATGATAGGTTCAAAATAAAAATCTATGTACATTGGCGTTTTTCCGTTAAGGTCAGAAGCCCTGACAGGTGAGGTATAAAATGCAATTCTGTACTCGAATTCCGGTTCTTTTACACCATCGCGTGCATCTCTATCATAGGGCAGATCTTCAACCTTGTAAATTCCTTTGGTTTCCAGCTGTTTAATAAACCAGTTCATTTCATCATCGTCATTTACATCCATGCAGGGGATATTACCTTTTTTCATTTCATCTATTATTTGTGACATCTCACCTGTTTGAAATCTAATTTCATAAAACATTGTATAATTCCTCCTTGGTCGTTATTTATAATATATATTGTATATTTGTTGTTCTAAAAATTATATTATAACTATACCACATAATAAACCAGGTAATCAAAAAACTTAGTCTTGGATTAAATATTGGTATACATTAAACGGAGGCACATAATGAGAGTATTTTTTGCGATAGAGTTTAATAACGGGATTAAGGATTATTTATTCTCCCTTCAACAGGATATGAGAAAGTATTGTATTGGAGGCAACTTTTCACTTCGTGAGAATTTTCATTTGACTTTAAGGTTTATTGGTGAGCAGAATCTCCGGCAGGTTGAAATTCTAAAAAATGTTCTAAAGGAAGTAGCAGCTGCCACTTCTCAATTTGAACTCAGATTGGATAATACCGGGTCGTTTAATAAGGGTAATAAAAAAATTATATGGGCAGGACTTGATAGGAGCATTGAATTACAGCACTTATATCAAAGGCTTGAGATTTCTCTTGAAAAGAATGGATATCAAAAGGAGGATAGAGCCTATAGTCCGCATATCACTCTTGCCAGAGAGGTACGAATTGTAGAAGCAGCCGTGGATATTGCAAAAACTTCTATAAGCAGCCCGACCATAATGGTAAATTCCATATCCCTTATGGAAAGCGCAAGAATTAATAATAAGCTGACTTATACAGCATTATACCGAGCCGAGCTGTTTTAAGAATTGATTTACGGTTAATTTGCTATCGTTGCAAGCTGAAACTTTAAATATTTCCAGAAAGTAAATTCATTTGAACTGACTCTCCCAAAATGGTAAAATGGAAGTCTGGAAATCAAATAACTTTAATCGAAATAAAGCCCGACTTTGGAGGAAGGTTGAGAGAAATGAAGAATATACTTAGAGGAGTTTGTCTTGCAGTTGCAATTGTTTTAATGACGTCAGGTACATATGCTGCAAATGATAAAAACCTGAAGATTGACGGGAAACAGATAAATAATGCAGTAAAGGTAATTAATGGCAAGGAATATGTTCTTGTTGACAGTCTCAGGAATAATCTTGAAGGATTTACCGTTACCAGGACTGATACGACAATAGAAATAAATAATTCTGACAGAATAACGGGTATAGTTGACAAAGTCAGCCCTTCCGTTGTCGGAATAATTGGAAAACTTAAAGAAAGCAGTTATGATTACAGTGATTATACAGACAATCTTATTTTTGGCACCGGGGTTATTTACAGAAGCGACGGATACATAATAACAAATGCACATGTTGTAAAGGAAATGGATTCTATAGTTGTTGTTCTTTCCAACAGTAAAGCCTATAAAGCTCGATTAAAAGCTATTGACGACAGTCTGGACCTGGCGGTAATAAAAATCGATAAGGGAGGGCTTACTCCGGCAGTTTTTGGAGATATGTCAAGCGTTAAGGTGGGGCAGGAGGTAGTTGCTATTGGAACACCTTTATCCTTTAATTTAAGAAATTCCGCTACAAAAGGTATAATTAGCGGTATGAATCGGTCAACCGACGGTGAATATAAGTTTATCCAGTCAGATGCAGCAATAAACGGCGGTAACAGCGGAGGGCCTCTGGTTAATATGAAGGGACAGGTAATTGGAATTAATTCGGTTAAACTAATAGGTTTTGGTGTTGAAGGCTTGAATTTTTCCATCCCGGTTGATACTGTTAAGTATGCAATAAGTCATTTTGAGAAGTTCGGAAAAATCAAGAGGCCTTACATGGGAATAGTCTTCTCTGAAAGCATAACCTCCCAGTATGGTTTACCCAGTGCTGTTGAAGGCTTGACTATACGGGACATAATATCAAATTCTCCTGCCGAACAATACGACATACAGATTGATGACAAGCTGCTTTCTGTAAATGATGTAAAGGTTAATTCAATAATTGATTATAACGAGGAAATGAAAAAATATTTGCCCGGTGACAAGGCAAAGTTTAAATTGGTTCGGGACGGCAAACAACTGAATGTTAATGTTGTTTTCGGTGAAAAGTAATTATATTAGTTAAATAAGGATGTGCTTATATGAAAAATGCTATTAACATTCGGAAAACTCTTGTAAGTATACTTGTAATATTTTCTTTACTGATGACCTGTCTGCTAAATACTTATGCAGTCAATAACGATAAACTTGTACTTGAACTTAAGGCAGGCAGTGCCTCGGCCAAAATAAACGGTACTGCTACCAAGCTTGAGAAACCTTACATATTAAATAAAACATTTATGGTTCCGTTGGAATGGTTTACAACAGCCATTGGAGCCGAAGTTATTAAAAAGTCCGATAAAATAATAGAAATTATTTACTGGGAAAGGAACCTGGAATTGACCGTAGGAGCAACCGACTACATTTCCAATCTGGAGAAAAAAAAGCTGCCCGTTGCACCTGTAATAAAGAATAAGTCAACTATGGTTCCTCTGGAGTTTATATCATCAAATTTTCCTGTAACAGTAACCAGTGACCTCAAAAAAGGAACAATAAAGATAGTATTGGAAGATGATGGCGCATTAAGCGACCTATCTTTTCTCACTGGTGGAATCACCAGTCCTAAAGTTGGTAATAGCTACTTTGGCTGGAGCTTAAGTATTCCATCAGGATCCAGGATTATATCCAACAGTTTTAAGTCAGACAAGGTAGGTATTACTAATGAAAGCAGAAGTTTGTACTTTGAAATAGCAGTTGAGGACAAAAAAGGCCGGAATCTTCAAGAACTATATAATACAATTGTTTATAGCAGTACTGTAAGAAGTGCCGAAATAGATCCGAAAGCGACAGTTCCGTATTTTCAGTATACCAGATTGACCGAATTTGACGAATCGTTACTCGTCAAGGTTTTCGACAAGGGTGATTACTTTTATTACTTTACTATCAATTCCTATGATAATTCGGTTACTCCAGAAAAACTATTAACCGATAAATATTATCAGAATATCGTCAACTCCTTCAGTCTCAATTACAAGGGGGCTGTTATTGGTGTTGAGGATGTTTCAAAAATCAGACAGGGTAAGGCCAGTTTCTATAACTATTTGGTCTTAAGCCTGAACACAAAATATCTGCCCTGGTCTGTTGATGTACCAGCAAAGTGGGATAAGGTTCTTTCCAATGATGATCCTATGGTAACCTGTCTTGGACTTGATAGCACTCATTATATGAAAATAACAATGAACAGCTTGAAGGATGGGGAAGCCCTTGATGAATATGTAGATAAAATAGTTGAAAAATATAAAAACAGTTTTAATCCCAATGTATATAATTTTATTGGTGATGACTACACAACAGCAGCTGGAAATGATGCGAGATCCCTCAAGTTCAGAATAAAACAGGCCAATAAAGCTTATATTATGGAAGAACTGTATTTTACCAAAGGACCTTTTGTCTACGAGATAACTGTTAAACTTCCGGAAAGTGATCACGATAAATATATTAATGAATTTATAGAAACAATTAACCACATGAACTTCTATTCGTTCAATGAAGAGGCATTGATCAGCGATATAGAAAAATATAATAATAAAAACCTCGGAGTAAGAGTATCACAAAAAGATGACTTATTCGAGTACATAAACAAGAACTTTAATTGGAGCATAAAGCTTCCGGGGTTCTGGACAAAAGCAGGCAATGATGATGACAGCTCTGTTACCTTTACAAATCCTGATTCAAATTCAAATGTTATTGTTTACTCAATTGAGAATTCCTCACTATTAAAATCGTTGAGTGATGAGGAAAAGTTTGGTATTATGAGAACCTTAAAAAAAGTGTATGGGACTACTCCTGTTCAGACTTCAGTTACCGAAAAGGGTTATCAGCTGAGGGTTTATACATATAAAGTTGAGAGTGTTGAGCTGGATTTCTTCTCAGAAGTAAAATGTTACTGCTTTGAGGCGGGAAACTATTCCTACTGTTTTTTAACAAGTATTCCCGAACTCACGGCAACAGACAAAGCTGTGAAGGAAGCTGAGGATATATGGAAATCCTTCACAATAACAAAAAAATAAGCTTTAATTAGTTAACCATGAATTGCTGTTCCGAATCAAGTATAAGCGAGACTCTAGGTTAGTTTGAAAGACTTTGCTAATGCTCGTCTTTCAAACTAACCTATGAATTTATGGCCGCGCGACATATTCAGAATATTTTTCAAATATTTTGAAAACGCGCATGGCCAATTAACCTCCTTTATTCGCCCCATTGCGATAAAGGATATGTTTTTCAATACTTTTAGTGGCCACAATGGTTGCTCATGGAGGTTAATTTTATGAGAGAAAAAATACAGCCTTTGGCATATAGAATGTCGCCAAGGACAATAGAAGAATTTGTTGGGCAAAGTCATATAATAGGCAAGGATAAAATGCTTTACAGGATGATAAAGGCCGATAGAATTACATCGATAATTTTATATGGTCCGCCGGGTACCGGAAAGACCTCATTAGCCAGAATTATTGCAAATACTACGCAGTCCAACTTTGAAAAGCTGAATGCCGTAACCTCAGGTGTGGGAGATATTAAGAGAATTGCGGCTGATACGAAAAATACTATGTTCAATCCAAATGGAAGAACTGTCTTATTTATAGACGAAATACACCGCTTCAACAAATCCCAGCAGGATGCACTGCTGCCGTATGTTGAGGACGGATCGATTGTACTGATAGGTGCAACTACCGAAAACCCTTTCTTTGAGGTTAATAAGGCACTTATTTCAAGGTCAACCGTCTTTATGCTGAAGCCTTTGGAGCAGGAAGATATAAGAAAGCTGATTGTAACTGCCATTAGTGACAAGGAAAGAGGCCTTGGGAACTATTGTATTAATATTACCGATGAAGCACTGGATTATTTAAGTGAAGTATGCTCCGGCGATGCACGGACAGCACTTAATTCCATTGAGCTGGCCGTTCTGACCTCGGAACTTGGTACAGACGGCGGTATTGAAATAAACTTGAAAACCATTGAGGAATGTGTTCAGAAAAAAGCTATACGTTTTGACAAAAACGGTGAGGAGCACTATGACAACATCAGCGCATTTATAAAGTCCATGAGAGGCAGTAGCCCGGATGCGGCAGTGTTTTATCTGGCCCGGGCACTGTATGCCGGAGAGGATGTTGAGTTTCTTGCAAGAAGGATAATTATATGTGCCTCGGAAGATGTGGGTATGGCCAATCCGACGGCCTTGCAGGTGGCTGTTGCTGCAGCACAGGCGGTAAAAATGATAGGAATGCCCGAGGCAAGGATAATTCTGGCACACGCAGCAGTTACCGTGGCCTGCAGTCCAAAATCGAACTCTGCGTATATGGCTATTAATAGAGCATTGTCTGATGTTGAAGCAAAAAATACGGGAAGTGTTCCAATGCACTTGCGAAATGCTGCAGCAAAGGGTATGGAACAGTTGGGCTATGGACAAGGCTATAAATATGCCCATGATTATAAGAACAATATAGTTAAGCAGGAATTTCTCCCTGAAGAAATGAAGGGTACTATTTATTACAATCCAACAGCGAATGGCTATGAAGCCAAAATAAAAGATTGGTTGGAGAAATGGAGAGAACAGTGATGTTAAAAAGAGTATTGGCGTGGGTGTTAATTGTAGGTTTTGTTTTGCTGCTATTAAACATAGTATTTTTTCACGTATTCCAGATGCAAAGCGTGGCATTGTACGCAATAATAGCTGTTTGGTTTATATTTTCAAACAAACCGATGTCCAGCAACAAAATAATTAAGACTGCTGAACCCATTAACACCGACGACTTGGAGGCTGACTCCGCGGTGTCGGATGAAAATAATGAAACTGGATTGGAAAATTCAGTACAACACGATGCAGATAAACAAAACAATTAAATATAGAATAATTATTTGACCTCTGTAAATACTATCAGGGAATACTTCAAAAAGAAAGTGTTGGTATTGGAAGTTGATACCAGAAGAGGGATAGTGTTACTTTTACATGTTCGGAGGTTTGATATGGTAGTTGCAGTACAAAACAATTTAACAGATATCTCAAGAGCTCTAATGCAGAAGGGCTATACTGTTGTTGATTTATATACTTACAGAAAGCCCATAGATGCAGTTGTGTATGAGGGAAAGCATTTTGATTTTACCGCAATAACAGAAGAAAATACCGGCCCTGTTATGAGCACCAGCAGCAAACCAAGCTATGGTGTTTTTATAGTGTGTGCAAACGGAAAGAGTATAGATGAAATTGATTATATGCTCAGAACAAGGTGCTACAGTTCATTTTTTTAACAGCTATTTTTATAAAGTATTGATGCATCCGTTAATTGTTAGATAGAAATTTCTGTTCAAGAAAAAAATTGACTTTTTTTCTTGAATTCCTTTCCCTTATATGGTAACATCAATTAAAGTCTAGTAAATTAATTGGAATTAGGGTGATTAACTTTGAAAGTTTCAACAAAGGGAAGATATGGTCTGAGAGCTATTGTTGATCTTGCAATTCATAGTAAGGAGGGGCAGGTTTCTTTAAAGTGCGTTGCTGAAAGGCAGGATCTTTCTGAAAATTATCTGGAACAGCTATTTTCTTCATTAAAAAAGTCCGGCCTTGTAAAAAGCATAAGAGGTGCTCAAGGTGGTTACCTTCTTGCCAAGCCTGCTGAAAATATTTCTGTAGGTGATGTTTTGCGATCTCTGGAGGGAACACTTTGCCCTGTTGACTGCATAGATATTGAAATGCCAGTAAGTTGTGACAAGGCGGATTCTTGTGTTACAGCTACTGTTTGGGCTAAACTGAGAGATAAAATAAATGAGGTGGTTGATGCTATCTCTATAGCCGACCTGGTGCTGGAGTATGAAAGTAAGACAAAAAATGATTATATTTATTACATATAATCCTGTTTTTATTTATTTTTGGAAGGGTATATTATTAAGGAGTACTTGAAAATTTCAGCTATTCCTGTTAGTCAATTAATAAGGGAGTGTTCAACATGGGAAACAGAATTATTTATTTAGATCATGCAGCAACCACATATGTTAAGCCGGAAGTATTTGAGGCAATGAAGCCTTACTTTTGCGAACATTTTGGTAATGCTTCATCGATATATAGCCTTGGACGTGAAAGCAAGAAAGCCATTGAAGAAGCCAGGGAAAAAGTAGCTAAGGCTCTTGGAGCAGAAGCAAGAGAAATTTACTTTACAGGTTCGGGAAGTGAAGCGGATAACTGGGCCATAAAGGGAGTTGCAGCGGCAAATAAGAAAAAAGGTAATCATATTATAACCTCAGCAATAGAGCATCCTGCAATAATGAATGCTTGTAAGTACCTACAGGGAGAAGGTTTCGAAGTAACCTATCTGCCGGTAGACAGTGACGGTATGGTTTCGCTGGAAGATCTGAAAAAAGCTGTTAAGGATACAACAATATTGATTAGCATTATGTTTGCTAATAATGAAATCGGCACCATTCAACCAATACAGGAAATTGGTGCATTTGCTCGTGAAAAAGGAATTCTTTTTCACACAGATGCTGTACAGGCAATAGGAAATGTTGCTATTGATGTACAAAAAATGAACATTGATCTTCTTTCTTTGTCCGGACATAAGTTTTATGGACCAAAGGGCGTAGGTGCTCTGTATATAAGGAAGGGAGTAAAAATATCCTCCTTTATGCATGGTGGTGCTCAGGAAAGAGGAAAGCGGGCGAGTACAGAGAATCTGCCTGGGATTATAGGTCTGGGAAGGGCAATTGAGCTTGCAATGGAAAACATGGAAGCCTATAACAAAAAACTTATAGACTTAAGAGAAAAAACCATAGAAGGTCTTATGTCAAGAATACCGTATATAAAACTTAACGGCCATAGAACAAACAGGTTACCAGGTAACGTAAATATATCATTTGAGTTTATTGAAGGTGAATCACTTCTTCTGATGCTTGATATGATGGGAGTTTGCGGTTCCAGCGGATCGGCTTGCTCTTCCGGCTCACTTGATCCTTCACATGTTTTAATGGCTATAGGTTTACCTCATGAAATTGCTCATGGCTCATTAAGATTAACCTTTGGAGAAGAAAACACACAGGAGGATGTAGATTATATACTTGAGGAGATACCTAAGATAGTAAGCAGATTAAGAGATATGTCACCACTTTATGAAGCTGTAAAGAACAAAAAATAATTTGAGCGCAGCATAAAACGGAAAAGAGGTTATGTAAAATGTATAGTGAAAAAGTTATGGATCATTTTTCAAATCCAAGGAATGTTGGAGAAATTGAAGATGCCAACGGTGTGGGTCAGGTTGGAAACGCTAAGTGCGGAGATATAATGAAGATGTATCTTAAAATAGAGGATAATGTCATAGTAGATGCTAAATTTAAAACCTTTGGCTGCGGAGCGGCTGTAGCTACAAGCAGTATGGCAACCGAGCTAGTTAAGGGTAAAACCGTAGAAGAGGCTATGCAGATAACTAACAAAGCTGTTGCGGAAGCTCTCGATGGGTTGCCACCGGCAAAGATGCATTGTTCAAACCTTGCAGAGGAAGCTATTGCTGCTGCTCTGGAAGATTACAGACGAAGAAATGGTCTGGCAACAGATGATACTGTAGATTGTACCGGCTGCTGCAACGGTTGTCATCACAGCCATGGTCGTGAAGAGGATTTTGATGAGGACTAAAATAGCAATTAATTAATTGAAACGGTTAAATAATAAGTGAGTTCGGGGTTATTATTTAACCGTTTCGGTATTATAGACTTGTTTGTATAGGAGAATGTAGTAGATGAGCTCAAAAAAGGTTATGCTGGGAATGAGCGGCGGCGTAGACAGTTCTGTTGCAGCCGCCATTTTATTGCAGCAGGGGTATGAGGTAATCGGAGTAACTCTTCAGATATGGCAGGACATGGACGAGGAAATGAAAAAGTCCGAGGGCGGCTGCTGCTCACTGTCGGCAGTGGATGACGCAAGAAGAGTTGCCAATAAACTGGGGATACCATATTACGTGCTGAATTTCAAGGACATTTTTAATAAAACAGTAATTGAATATTTTAAGGAAGAGTACTTTAAAGGGCGTACTCCAAACCCGTGTATAGCCTGCAACAGACATGTAAAGTGGCAGGCTATGCTGGATAAGGCCGTTTCAATGGGAATTGACTATATCGCAACAGGGCATTATGCAAAGGTTATGCTTGACCCTGCGTCAGGAAGATACATTTTAAAAAAATCAGTGACTGACAGGAAAGACCAGACGTATGCACTGTATAATCTGACGCAGGAGCAGTTAAGCAGAACTCTTATGCCTGTTGGTGACTATTCAAAAGAACGAATCAGAGAAATCGCAAAGGAAATTGGGTTGTCTGTAGCGACGAAACCGGACAGTCAGGAAATATGCTTTATTAATGACAATAACTATGGTAGATTTTTAAGTGAAAACAGTGATAAAAAAATTGTGCCCGGCAAATTTGTGGATACCAAGGGTAATGTGCTTGGAACTCATAAAGGTATAGTTCATTATACTGTCGGACAACGAAAAGGCCTGGGTATAGCCTTTGGAAAACCAATGTTTGTTGTTGCACTTGATGCTGGAAATAATAGAGTTATTTTGGGCGAAGACAAAGAGGTATTTTCTGATACACTTACAGCATCGGATCTTAATTTTATTTCAATTGAGAAACCATTTGATGGCATGAGAGTTAATGCAAAAATCAGGTACTCAGCCAAGGAAGCTCCTGCAGTAATTCGTGTTATCGATGACAAAAGAATCCGTGTAGTATTCGATGCTCCTCAAAGAGCAATAACACCTGGTCAATCAGTGGTTTTCTACGACGGAGATATTGTTGTGGGCGGCGGGTCAATAGATTAATACCATCGATTGATTCTCTATATTATATAATATTGAAAATTAAGGGGTGTAATGGCACCCCTTAATTTATTGCCAAATAGGACTCAGTCTTTATTTAATTTATGCCTTAACTCAATATCTAGAATCCAGTTGAGTATTGCTTTGATTACAGAAGTAACTATAAATACTGTTATAAAAACATAAAAGTGATTAAACAGAAAATATTCTTTAATTCCCAATAAAATATATACCGGACTTAAAATAAATGAATAAACTGCAGCAGCCAGTAGAGAACCTAATATATAACTGCGCCAATTTGACGTATACTGTAAAACCAACATATAAAAAATGGGTATAACTGTATAATCAAATGGAAATAAAGTCGATATGGGGAAGAGCTTAACCTTATATTGCCATAAACCGACTGTTACAGCAACAATGTCGATAAACCCCACAGTTATTGCTATGAAGGAGCCGAAAAGCAGCAACTCCTTTAACCTTCTTTTATCCACCAGCTTTATCCAAATAATAAAAAGTATAATTATAAAAGCAATATTAAAAAACCATGGAAAAGTAAACAGTTCTTCTTTTAACCAATGTTGGTACATTTCTTCCCAATAAGTAATTCTAATAACATTCAAGGAATCCTGCATAATAATGCCCATGCCCAGTATTTCGCAATAATTACAATGTTAGAAATGGCATGGGCTCGGTACCTCCTTTGTTCATCTTAATTGATTAATTTCAACCTTCCACCTCATCCAACAACTAATAATGATTACAATTATTTTCTATATATTCCTGATTATTATTCATCTTACTGATTATTAATGATAATCATTAAAAATATATTGACTTCCATTAAAAGTAATTTATAATTTATAGTATATACATACAAATATGGAGGGTACTGGAATGAAAGATGAAATCAGAGCTATTTCTATAAACTGTGAGAAAGATAAGGAAGTCAAATTCACTTTAACCTTTAAGTGGATATTAGGAATTTCTATTTTCCTTTCGGCTATATTATCATTAACAGGAGTATTATATATAAGTGATGGTGTTTCAGATCAAATATGGAGGCATGTTGGAATTAAACACTTTTTGTATAACTCATTATTCTATATTTTAATTATTTCTTGCTTTATTTCGTTGATTAGTATAGCTGTAATTAAGAGACCTTTTTCACACGTTTTAGTTTGGTGTATATTTTCAATTGGGATACTTCTGGTTGTATCATCATTTGCCTTCCCAAGGATAGAAGGCTATGGAGCAAATGGGTTTAATCTCTATTCAAAAGGAAAATTTACATTATGTGATGGGACTCTGCTGTTAATCGGACTGCTGGGAGTTTTGTTTTCAAAAATAGTTATGTATGGCTTCATATATCAAAGGAATTCAGATACTACAATATAAAGTTATAATTAACTAAGAAGAGGTTTACTTATGGCTATAATTTTAAGATTGGATAGGGTCATGGCTGACCGAAAAATATCTTTGAATGAGCTTGCTCAAAAGGTTGGTATTTCTAACGTCAATTTATCAAATTTAAAAACAGGAAAAGTAAAGGCTATAAGGTTTTCGTCTTTGGACGCTATTTGCGATGTACTGGATTGCCAGCCGGGGGATATAATTGAATATAGAAGAGAACAGGAAAGATAAAATGCAAGCTGGAGATTTCTTTTCTTAAGATTTAAAGATTAATTTGGAGGTAACATAATGTATCAATTGAATAAGAAAGATATGAGCAACATTTCACGGCTTTTTCAGGGATGGGAGGAGACCTTAATTTGGTCTTGTTTGCAAGGTTATATGGGGAATGCTTGGGCAGACAGAAATGAGGACCCTCAATCTGCACAGATTATTACAGGTGATTTTTGCTTTTTCGCAGGAGTACCCGACCTTGAGCTGGTTCAAAATATACCTTTGTACTTTAAATCTGAATATATTCTTATGGTACCTCAAAATGAAGAGTGGGGGGCATTAATTGAGCAGGAATACAAGGATAGCTATAATAAGTTCGTGCGATATGCAATAAAAAAAGAACCTGATGTGTTTGATAGAAAGAAACTATCATCCTACATTGATAAATTGCCAACTGATTATAAAATAGAAATGATTGATGAGGAACTGTTTCATAAATGCATGTCAGAACAATGGGCTCGGGATTTGTGTTCTCAGTTCTCATCCTATGCCCAGTACAAAAAGAATGGGTTGGGTGCGGTAATTCTTCACCGAGACACGCTAGTCTCAGGTGCCTCCTCCTACACGGTATATAAAGACGGAATAGAAATAGAAATAGATACAAAACCGGAATATCGAAGAAGGGGACTGGCTCTGATTTGCGCATCAAAACTGATACTGGAGTGCCTTGACAGAAATCTGTATCCAAGTTGGGATGCTGCCAATAAGGAATCTGTTGCTCTTTCAGAAAAGCTTGGATATCACTTTGATAAAGAGTATGTTACTTATTCGGTAAAAGCCCTGCAAAAGTAAGAGAGTAAAAAAGGAAAGATACTTAAAAAAGAATCACTGGAGAAATACTTGTAGCTGATTGGAGGAAGCCCATTGAATATTAATATAATAAATGCAGAAAACAAGCATTTGACAGATTGCATGATAACTCTGCATAAATCAGAACTAGGTAGAGTTTACTTTCCTGATGAGGATAAAGCACATAATGCTGTAAATGAGGGCATAAGCAAAGGTGAGATAAGTGTCGCAATAAATGATGATAATGTAGTACTGGGTTTCATTTGGGTTATACAAAAGGGTGCGTTCCATAGCTACCCCTATCTGCATATCATTGCTGTTAAGGAGGAATATCGCAGTCTTGGAATAGGTAAGATACTTATTGGGTACATGGAAGAGAATTCCAGGGCATCTAAATTATTCCTAGTAGTTGCTGATTTTAACCCAAGAGCTAAAAAGTTCTATTTGGATTATGGGTTCAAGGAAGTTGGTTGTATCCCTAACTTATATAAGAATGGCATAACGGAGTATTTATTGATGAAGGAAATTTTGAAATAAAAAAAGCCTTGGGTCAAGAGGCTGTTTCTTTTACTTCTGAGGGTTTATCCGAAGTATGCTTATATGCATGTTTTTCAAAAACATCAAAGCATTCACTCAGGCACTCCTCAATAACGTCTGAACTGATTAATACGTTATCCTTATTCAATTTTCTCACCTTCTTTCAACTACAGTATTAACTATACACCTATTATCCCTCAATTGCAATGAAATATTATGTTAATTTTTGTTTAATAACAGGGTAGCTGTCAGAAACCGCTGCCCTGTTAACTCTGTAGACTATTTTAGAATAATCACAAGGTTTCAAACACAGGCTTTCTCTTTTCATAGTGTGCAACGTGCTTAAATCCTATATTTTTCAAGTATTCGGCGGCCTCTTTGAAACTGTAACCAAGATGCTCTGTGAAGTGGGAGTCAGAGCCGATAGTAATAATTTCTCCGCCAAGTTCAAAATACCTTTTAAACACATCATAACCGGGGAGAGGCTGCATAAGATCGGAACGCAGACCTGACGTGTTAAGCTCGATTCCTTTGCCCTTGGCGATTACAGTTTTCAATATCTGGTCTATAATATCGCTATAATCGGCATATTTTAATGGTTTATCTTCAAAATCCCCATATCTAGAAGCATATCCGATATGACCGATAACGTCATAATTCTGGTAAGTAGTTATTGATAACAGTACTTCCTGTAAATATCTTTCATAAGACTCTCTTTGTGTTTTGCCTCTGAAAAATGTTTTGGTATATGGATCCATCCTGTCTATAATATGAACCGAATTAATAACAAAGTCGAAAGGATATGAATTCAAAACCTCATTTATCTGATCCACAACATGCGGCTGAAAGCCCATTTCCACACCAATCAAAACATCAAGCTTTCCCCTCCACCTGTCCTGTATAACTTTAAAAGCTTCAAAATATTTATTATAATTTATTAAAAAACTCACATCAAATTCCGGGTAGTCATAGTCAACATGGTCAGTGAAAACGATTCCTGCTAAACCAATTTCCACAGCTCTTTCACAGGCTGCTTCTGCATCCATATTGGAATCTGTAGAAAAATTCGAATGAATATGATTGTCAAACATTGTATCTTTCTCCTTTGATAAGTATAATTAAACTGAACCATTCATGTTATTTTATCAGTTAATTGGATATCTTAAATATAGAGAATATGTTTTAAGATACCTTAGTTGCTAAAGTAATATTATCAATTTCAAGGATTTAAGTCAAAATTTAAGAGAGAATTTTTAAGCGTAATAGGGACGCAGATTGGAGAACGCAATGAGTGAAGAAAAATCACAAGCAGAAGTTTTACAAGAAAAATTAAGTTATAAGACGAAAAACGCATGGGAACAAAGTAAAAATGAAATATCAGAAGCTTTTAATCTTTGTGAAACTTACAAAGAATACTTAGATAGGGGAAAAACAGAAAGAGAGTTTGCAGCAACAGTTGAAAAGGAGCTGCTTCAAAACGGTTACGAAAACCTGCAGAACTTTATTAATCAGGGGAAAAAATTGAATAAGGGCGACAAAGTTTATTACATAAATAAACATAAAGCAGTTGCCTGCGCCATTATCGGAGAAAAACCTATTGTGGATGGAATCAATATGGTTGGTGCACATATTGATTCACCAAGGCTTGATATAAAGCAAAATCCTCTTTATGAGGACTCAGGTCTGGTGCTTCTAAAAACCCATTATTACGGAGGAATTAAAAAATATCAATGGGTGGCTATTCCATATTCACTACATGGTGTTGTTGTGAAGGCTGATGGTTCGAAAGTTGAGATTTCCATCGGAGAGGGAGAAAATGACCCGGTATTTACCATTACAGATCTTCTTCCACACCTTGCCCAGGATCAGATGCAGAAAAAGGCAACCGAAGTGGTTGCAGGGGAAGGTCTCAATCTTTTAATCGGCTCCCAGCCTTATGATGATAAGAAGGTTAAGGATAAAATAAAGTTGAATATACTAAAAATTTTGAATGAGAAATACGGTATGGTAGAGGAGGACTTCCTGTCGGCCGAACTTGAGGCTGTACCTGCCTTTAAAGCAAAGGATATTGGGCTGGACAGAAGTATGATCGGTGCATATGGACAGGATGACAGAGTTTGTGCCTTCACTTGTGTTAAAGCTATGCTTGATGCACAGCCGGGCAACAAGACCGCACTTTGTATATTAACCGATAAAGAAGAGATAGGAAGCACAGGAAATACCGGAGCGCAGTCCAATTTCCTAAGAAGCTTTATAGCTAAGCTAATATATTTGACAAATGAAAACTATTCCGATTTATTGTTGAACCTCTGTCTGGAGAATTCCTTCATGCTATCTGCAGATGTAAACCCCGGCGTAGACCCGTCCTATCAGGAGGTTTATGAGAAAAGAAACGCTTCATATATGGGGAACGGTGTTGTGGTACAGAAATATACAGGTTCCAGAGGAAAATATGATGCCAGTGATGCCAGTGCCGAGGTAATGGGATTAATAAGAAAGCTTTTTAATGATAATGGAATAGTATGGCATACTGCAGAGCTTGGAAAGGTTGATCAGGGTGGAGGAGGAACGATAGCTCAGTATGTTGCCAATTTAGGCGTTGAGGTACTTGACTGTGGTGTCCCGATTCTATCAATGCATTCTCCGGTTGAAATCACAAGCAAAATAGATGTATATATGTGCTATAAGGCAATGAAGGTCTTTTTGCAAAGTAACCTGGGATAATAGGTAGCTTTCATAAATCATATTTATAAGTAAGACATTCATAAGGTGAATTAATATAAATCACATAAATATCTGTATTAATGAAAAATAGTATGAAAAAATAAAGACTAACCTGTTGTCCAGATAAATATAGAAAATGCATTTAAATTACGAGTTAATAAGTTTTTTGATATACGTCATGATAAATTAGGAGAACAAATGATTAAATTCGGACCATCGGGTAATTCAGACAGCTTTTATGAACAGGGCTACAAGTCATCTTCTCAAATGCCTGCCTGGCTTGCAGGTATAGGCCTTGACGCTTATGAATATTCATGCACCAAAGGTGTTAATGTCGGAGAGTCTACAGCTATCGAAATAGGGCGTCAGGCAAAAGAAAACAACATCTTCATGAGCATTCACGCTCCGTATTATATTAACATGTCCAGTGTAGAAGAGGAGAAGAGAGAAAACTCAAAGAGATATATACTGGAAACATTAAGAGTTGCAAAGTGGATGGGAGCGGGTAGAATTGTCGTTCACACCGGCTCCTGCAGCAAGGTGGACAGAGCTACTGCTCTCAGATATGCTCTGAAAATTCTGGGTGAAACCGTTGAGTTAGCCGATGCTGCAGGTTTCGGGGACGTGCACATCTGCCCCGAAGTGTTGGGGAAACATAATCAGCTGGGTACTATTGAGGAGATAATGGAAATGTGCCGTGTGGATGAAAGGATAATTCCCACCATTGACTTTGGGCATGTGCACGCCCGTGGTCTGGGAAGGCTTAATTCTGAAGAGGACTTTGCAGACGTAATAGATATAATCGAAAACTCAATCGGGAAGGAAAGAACAAAAAACATACACTGCCACTTCAGCAGAATTGAGTTTTCAAAGGGCGGGGAAAAGAGACACTGGAATTTCTCCGACACACAGTTTGGTCCTGAATTTGAGCATCTGGCCCCAATATTGGTAAAGAGAAAAATGGAGCCGGTAATAATCTGTGAGTCAAGAGGAAAAATGGCAGAGGATGCTCTGGAAATGAAAAAAATCTACCAGAAAGCAAAAGAAACGTATGAGTGATACTAACTCAAAGACTGCCGGAGTTCAATACTAATTATTATGAGGAGGTAAACAAAATGAAAAAAGTTCTGGTTATAAACGGCCCGAATCTAAATTTGCTGGGGACTCGTGAAAAAGCCGTCTATGGAAGCGAAACACTGCTGGATATAGCAAAGGCAGTGAATATCACTTCAGAACAGCTAGGTCTTGAAACAGACTTCATACAAAGCAACCATGAGGGTGAAATTATTGACAGGCTTCATGCTGCAAGAGGTGTTTATGAAACAGTTATAATAAATGCCGGTGCATATACTCATTACAGTATAGCCATACGGGATGCCATCAAGGCTATTGAGCTTCCGACAATTGAAATTCACCTATCAAACATACATAGCAGAGAAGAGTTCAGACATAAGTCAGTAATTGCACCGGTTTGCGTCGGACAAATCTGCGGTTTTGGCAAAATGAGCTATATTCTTGCTTTGCATGCAGCAGCAAACCTGTAGCAAAGCATGAAAAACTGAGGTAGCTATAGGAATACAGATTAATAATTAGTAAACATTAATATGATAATACGATTTTATATTTAACTTAAATATAGGGATTTTGGAGGAAGCTAAATGTATAATATAGAAAATCTTGAAAACAGGCTGAGCAAATTCAGAACAAAATTATCAGAAATGAAGCTTGATTCGGCATTGATAACAAAAAGAGAAAGCTACATGTATTTGTCAGGATTTACAGGTACATCCGCCAACTTGCTGATAACCTCTAAAAAAGCTTACCTGCTTACAGATTTCAGATACATGGAGCAGTCAAAAAGACAGGCCCCTTTGTTTGAAATCGTACAGCATAAGCCTGACATAAATGATTCCATAAATGAAATAATAAATTCGGAGCAGGTAAAAACTCTCGGATTTGAGGATCATTCTGTCAGCTACTCTTCATACAGTGTTCTAAAGAGTAAGTTAAACAATATTGAAATAAAAGGTATTGGCTTAACCGTTGACGAAATGCGAAGTATAAAAGATGAGCAGGAAATAGAAATTATCGCTCAGGCGGTTAAAATAGCTGATGATGCTCTGATGCAGGTACTTCCACTGATAAAACCCGGTATTACCGAACTTGATGTGGCAGCTGAACTGGAATATAAAATGAAAAAGCTTGGAGCCACCGGACCCTCTTTTGAAACAATAGTGGCCTCGGGGCACAGATCCTCAATGCCACACGGCGTAGCTTCAGATAAAAAGCTTGAGTTGGGGGATGCAATTACCATTGACTTTGGAGCTCTGTATAACCATTATTGCTCAGACATAACCAGAACGGTTTTCCTAGGTCAACCTGACAAAAAGCTGCTGGACATCTACAATATAGTATTAGAGGCTCAGCTTACCTCGGAAAAAGGGGCAATCAGAGGAAGAACAGGCAAAGAAGTAGATAAAATAGCACGTGACATAATTTATTCCAAAGGTTTCGAAGGGAAATTCGGACATGGTCTTGGACACGGCTTGGGTCTTGAAATACATGAAAACCCCAGACTTTCAATTGGCGGGGATAAGGTGCTCGAAAACAATATGGCAGTAACTGTTGAACCTGGAATATATGTTGAGGGTTTAGGGGGAGTCAGAATTGAAGATACTATTATTATCAGAGACAATAATCCTCAGATTTTAACAAAAGCCCCAAAAGAAATAATTATTCTGTGATAACAGGTAAAGTTTAAATTCTGCTGGAATTACGAAATAAACCGAAGTAAAATACTATAATAGACCATCAAAATGAAAATTTTTCTTGCCTTATATGAAAAATTAATTTAATATAATCTAGGATACAATTAAACATAATAAGTTTTTATGGTATTTTTTAATTTATAAAATGTATATTTATTTATATCATGGAGGTAAGATATGATAGTAGCAGGTGATTTTAAAAATGGCGTAACTTTTGAATTGGATAATAATATCTTTCAGGTAGTTGAATTTCAGCATGTTAAACCCGGAAAAGGAGCTGCTTTTGTTAGAACAAAGCTGAAAAATATAGTTACAGGTGCTACAGTTGAAAGAACTTTTAACCCGACAGATAAGATGCCAAAAGCTCACATTGAAAGAAAAGATATGCAGTATCTTTACAATGACGGAGATTTGTACTACTTTATGGATGTTGAATCCTATGAACAGATACCCATAAACAAGGCTTCAATAGGAAACACTCTTGATCTTGTTAAGGAAAATGAAGTAGTAAGAATACTCTCACACAAAGGAAATGTATTCGGTATTGAACCACCTACCTTTGTTGAGCTCGAAGTTACCCAGACTGACCCTGGCTTTAAGGGTGATACTGCTACCGGTGCCACCAAACCTGCTACTGTTGAAACAGGTGCTGTTATAAAAGTTCCCCTTTTTGTCAATACTGGAGATGTAATCAGAATTGACACTAGAACAAATGAGTACATGGAAAGAGTAAATAAATAAAAATAACTCAATTAAAAATGAGGAGGTAGGATTATGAGTTACATTAGTGAACGTGTTGCTTTCATAAAAGGCTTGGCAGAGGGTATGAAAATTGATGAGACTACAAATGAAGGCAAGCTTTTTACCGCTATCATTGATGTTTTGGATGACATTGCTCTTGCAATAGAGGACGTTGAGGAAATTCAGGACGAGATGTGCGAGCAGGTTGATGGTATTGATGAGGATCTTGCCGAACTCGAAAAGATAGTGTATGAAGATGAAGATGAAATCGAATTCCAGGAAATAGAATGCCCCTACTGTGGAGAAGAGATGGAAGTTGATCTTGACCTGATTGATGAAGATGCAGAGTCAATAGAGTGTCCTCATTGCCACAAGAAAATTGAACTGGAATGGGATTGTGACTGCGACTGTGACGATGATGACTGCGACTGTGGCTGTGATCATGATCATGATAAAGAATAATTGTATAAAAATAAGACTGCTGACCTGTTGGTTGGCAGTTTTTTTTTGCCTGGAATTAGTTTTATTATATAAAATCCAGTAAGATATTATCTAAATTGAATTTTTATAGCAATATTAAGTAATTTACAATTCTTATGCTTCCTATTTGACATGGTAAAAATTATATTGTATTATTGTATTAAGGGATTAATACAATAATACAATATAATTAGAGAGGATTAAAAAATGATAAAAATAAAAAATTGTGTTCTGTTTACACTTATTCTATCACTTGTTTTGATTTCAGGCTGTACTTATGGTAGTTATACTACAACAGGTTCGATTCAGATTAGTACTCTTTCGAAAATGTCAATGTCTTATAAAAAATTTAATGGGTATAAAATTACAGAGCTAAACATAAAAGAGGGTGAAGAATACCAAGTTAATGTATCAATAGTATCTGAGGAAGGAAAGCTTGGACTTACTATTGCTCTTGAAAATGATAAAAAGGACCGACAAGACGAAACCATATATAAGGGAAGTGAGCTTCCTACCTCTGATTTCAAGGTAACTCTTGATAAGCCAGGTAAATATTTAATAAAGGTCACTGGGGAAAATCATAAAGGTAAATTTAATATAACCTGGGATAAAGTCAATGAAAAATAATCCTTTGACGAAGAGGAACGGTAAAGAGAAGAGTCAATAAACATGAACGAGATGGAATTAGTAAAAGAGGTGGTTATTCAATGGCGAACGATTTTTCATCAAATGTTCCGATATATCTTCAAATTATGGATGATGTCAAACTCAAAATTGTATCAGGTGTCTGGGAACCGGGACAAAGGCTACAGTCTGTGAGGGACTTGGCAGTAGAGTTTTCAGTAAATCCGAATACTATGCAAAGAGCTTTAGCCGAACTTGAAAGAGCTGGCCTGCTTTATGCCGAGAGAACTTCGGGAAGATTTGTATCACAGGACCAGCAAAAGATTCAGCAGGCCAGACATGAAATGGCTGAGGAGTATACTAATAATTACTTCAACTCAATGCAAAAGCTAGGGTTTAAAAATGAAGAAATTGTGAATATAGTTTCAAACAAATTAAATCCCAAAAAGGAGGAAGTTAAGGAATGAACAAAATAATCCAAATAGACTCACTAAAAAAGACTTATGGTTCAAAAGTAGTCTTAAATAACATATCTCTGTCACTTGAAAAAGGAATGATTATTGGCCTTCTTGGACCAAATGGTTGTGGAAAAACATCTCTCATAAAAATAATTGCAGGCTTAATTAAGGATTATAGCGGGAAGGTTTTGATTGATGGAAATGAACCCGGTGAATACACAAAAGCTATAATATCCTACCTTCCTGAGAAAACCTATTTACCCGATAATTATAAAGCGAAGGATGCACTGGATTTATTCGGGGATTTTTATACGGATTTTGACAGAAGTAAAGCTGAAGAGATGTTGAAACAGTTTAAGCTTGACCCTAATCAAAAGATTAAGAGCATGTCTAAAGGTATGCAGGAAAAGGTTCAGCTCATACTTGTAATGTCCAGAAAAGCTAAAATCTATTTACTTGATGAACCCTTGGGAGGACTGGACCCGGCTTCCAGAAAAGCAATGCTGGATATAATACTTAACAATTACTCAGAAGATGCAGTAGTACTTATATCAACACACCTGATTAATGACGTCGAAAGAATTTTTGATAGAGTTATTATGATCGGAGACAGTAATATATTGATTGACGATACGGTGGATAGCTTACGTGAAAAAAATGGTAAGTCGGTAGTCGAAATATTTGAGGAGGTATTCAAATGCTAAGCAAATTATTAAAATATGAATATAAAGATACTGCCCGTATTATCCCACTATTTTATTTAATAACACTTGTTTTTGCAGGAATGGTACTTTTAGCAAAGACGTTAAATATCCAATGGTTTAAGGTAACTACATCAGTTTTACTATTGCTATTAGGTATTGCAGTTTCAGTCATTACATTTGTATTCATAGTAATGAGATTTTATAAAAACCTTTATTCAAATGAAGGGTATCTGATGTTTACATTACCAGTTCAGCCCTATATGCTTTTAACTTCAAAAACTATAGTTTCATTTTTTTGGATGATATTGAGTTATGGCGTAAGTATAGGGGCTTTATATACTAGTATGTATGGTTTGGGAGTTATGGGGGAATTATCGATAATATTCGGAGAATTGACAAAATTAGGATTGGAAAAAGGAATTTATTATATAATTCCGGTAGCTTTACTGGCAACGCTATATTTTCTATGTCAGATTTTCTTTGCAATAACAATCTCAAACAGGTCAACCTTCCACCACTTAGGTGTTGCAGGTGCATTTCTGATATACATTGTCACTAATATAATATTGCAAATTATGGAAGCCGTATTCACTATTTTTGTTCCACTCTCAGTGGAGATTAATTTTGTGGATAAAATCAGTACATCTATAACCTCTAAAAATATGTTCGGCTATTTAATGGAAACTATTAATGGAGCCGAGCCAACAAGTGTAATTATAGGTCTTGGAGGATATATTTTTGAAGTAGTTATGGTTTGTGTCCTGTTCTATATAACCTCAAGAAATATGAGAGATAAGATATCATTAAAATAAAACGTACTGTTTTCTTAAGTACTAGTTATATATAACTCAGTTTAATCGGTAAATTAAACTGGGTTATTTTTTTATGTCATAAACTTGGACAAAGCCTAATATATATAACAAGGCATAAAAAAATATCCCTCGCTTCTATTAAGTGGTGGATTACCCTCTGGCGTTCAGGCGGTGAGGATATCTCTTGCCTTGTTGAAACGCTGCTAATGTGAGTAAATTTTCCTACAACCGGGAAATTTACTTTGAATTGAGGCGTTATAAATAACTTAATTTAGGAGATGCATACATATGATTAAAGGAGTTCAAAATGACATTATGCCCTACTTGATACAAAGCATAAGGGTAATTTTAATGAAGATGGATATAGAAAAGTTGGACAATCTTCAGGAAATACGAATGAGAGCGGGAAAACCTCTGATGGCTTTTTACAGGAATAGAGATCTGTTTGTAACAGCTGACGGAGAATTATCAAAGGATTCAAAAGGTGCATATATTGTTGCACAAAGTGAAATAATTAAGTCGGTTGAATTGATGAGTGAAAATTCCGTATATGCCTTTCAGGACGAGATTAAGTCCGGGTTTATAACCCTCAGGGGAGGGCATAGGGTAGGTCTTAGCGGCCGAGTGATAATTCAGGAGGGACAGATCAGAAACATAAAAGATTTCAATGGATTAAATATCAGAGTAGCAAAAGAAATCTCTGGCTGCTCCGGCCATTTGATAAAGTACATTATAAAAAATAATCAAGAAATATATAATACACTGATAATTGGCCCTCCTCAGTGTGGAAAAACAACAATTCTTAGAGATGCCTCAAAAAATTTGAGTAATGGTCTGGCAGAACTTGATTTTGTGGGCTTGAAAATCGGCATAGTTGATGAAAGATCCGAAATTGCAGCCTGCAGCAAAGGAATTCCGCAAAATGATGTCGGTTTCAGGACTGACGTAATGGATAGCTGTCCAAAGGCTATTGGGATGGAAATGCTTCTGAGAAGTATGTCTCCCAATATTATCATCACTGATGAAATCGGTACCCGGGGTGATAAGGATGCCATATTGAAGGTGTTGAATTCGGGGGTGAAAATCATAGCTTCAGCTCATGGATACAACATTTCAGAGCTGAAGCTGCGTGAGGAACTTCTTGCTCTTATAAAAGCCGGAACCTTTGAAAGATATATAGTACTTAGCTCCAACAACGGCCCGGGAACTCTTGAGGAAGTGATTGATTCGCAATTAGCGGTCATTTACAGGAGGTGTTCCTGATGATTTTCAAAATAATAGGTGCAGCAGCACTCATATGTGCAACCAGTCTGATTGGTTTTTCTTTAGCGGCAGATTGTTCTAAACGGCCCAGAACCCTTCGTGAATTACAGGCTTTATTTCAGATGTTTGAAAATGAAATAAGTTATTTGTCAAATCTGCTGTATGAGGCTTTCCTTAGAATATATCAAAACTCCAATCTGACAGCAGCAATAATCTTTAAAGCAGCAGCTGAAAATTTATTAGCTGACGGAGTAACAGCAGATAAAGCCTGGGAGAAAGCGGTTAATGAAAATTACATAAAATTATCCTTAAGTCGAGAGGACAAGGAGGTTCTTGTAACCTTTGGTAAAATGCTGGGAAGCTCTGATCTTGAAGGTCAGCTTAATAATATAAAACTTGTTTCCTCTCAGCTTAAGCTGCAGGAAGCAAAATCCGAGGAAATGAAGCGTAAAAACGAAAAAATGTATAGAAGCCTCGGGGTTTTAAGCGGTTTAGCTATAACAGTCATATTGTTTTGAATGTAGTTGTTCTTACAATGTGTTCTTATATTTTTAAAGCTGCATTGCAGCAAAGGAGGTAGCAATGAGTGTGGATTTAATTTTTAAAATAGCAGCCATAGGAATTCTTGTATCAGTGCTTAATCAGGTGCTTATCAGGTCAGGAAGGGAAGAACAGGCTATGATGACAACACTGGCCGGCATTGTTGTAGTGCTAATGATGGTTTCAAAAGAAATAGCAGGTCTCTTTGCAGCCGTAAAAACCATGTTTCAGTTCTAATACGTTAATTTTTGAGAACTGTCAATTATATACAAGAGCTTAAGGTGAAATTACGAGGGTACAGATGTATGGATATACTTCAAATAGTCTGCATTGGCATTGTAGCAGTTATATTATCAGTTACAATCAAACAGCAGAAACCTGAAATTGCACTGCAGGTCAGCATAGTAACAGGGCTGCTGATATTTATAATTATTGTGGTCAAGCTCGCATCGGTTATTGATTTTATCAAAGCCTTCAGCAGGAAGGCTGATATAGATACAACATACATTACCATTCTATTGAAAATAGTGGGTATTGCATATATTGCCGAATTTGGAGCCGAGGTGTGCAAGGATGCCGGAGAAACTTCAATTGCATCTAAAATTGAACTGGCCGGTAAAGTAACTATTGTAATTCTTGCGGTTCCGATAATATCCTCCCTTCTGGACCTGGTTGTAAAGCTGATGCCGTAAAGAAAAGAAGCCACTAAAGTGTCAAAGCCACCAAAGCATCACAGCCACTTTAGCGGCTTGGGAGGTTAATATGCGTAGGAGAACAAATTTGAAGGTACCTTTTAAAGTTAAAGTAAAAGCAAGTGTACTATTTATAGTAATACTATTCTGTCTAATTACTCCAATTGGAGTAATTTCAGCAGATGAAAGTATATCAGATGCACGTTCCGAAGATGTAAATTCTGCTGATTCAAGGTCAACTAAGCCAAGTACTGCTAAATCTTCCGGACTGAATTCAGTAGATGATACATCAAATATAATCAACGAACAGCTCCAGTCAAACGATAGTGCAGTAATAAATGACAGCTTGAAGCAGTTCTATAACAGTGATACAAAAAAACTATTCCCTGATTTCAATCCTGAGGAGATTATTAGCAGTGCAGCAAAGGGAGAGTTGGATTTCAGCCCTCAGGGTCTTCTGAATAAGGCAGTTAAGTATTTACTTGAGGAAGTATTCCTTAATTTTGACATTCTATTGAAAATAGTTATTCTTGCCATAATCTGTGCCATACTGAAAAATCTGCAAAATTCCTTTTTAAGTGAAAGTGTGGGGGAACTGGCCTTCTTTGTATGTTACATAGTAATAGTGTCTGTACTGATGGTCAGCTTCAGTAGTGTTATGCAAATGTGCACCGATATTATAAATAACATGGTAACCTTTATGCATTCTATTATTCCGGTTTTAGTGACACTCCTGGTCTCAACCGGAAACTTTACCTCGGCAGGAGTTTTTCAACCAATTCTCGTTATGCTCGTTGAAATAGGAGCTACAGCCATTAAAAACTTCTTTATACCTCTGATATTTATAGTCACGGTATTGAATATTGTAAACAACATATCAGACAAGGTACAGCTTACAAAACTATCAGGTTTTTTAAAACAAATATGCACCTGGGGGCTGGGACTGATACTTACTGTTTTTATAGCAATAGTATCCATACAAGGATCAATGGGAGCCGTAGTTGATGGTGTAACTAGTAAAACAGCAAAATATGCACTGGGAACTTTTATTCCTGTTGTGGGGAAATATCTGGCGGATGCAGCTGATACAGTTGTAGGTTGTACTCTTGTAATTAAAAACGCTTCAGGGTTGGTTGCAATGATCGGAATAATTATAATTTGCCTTGCACCGCTTTTGAAGATACTTGCCATGATAATCCTGTACAAGCTGGCCTGTGCTTTTGTAGAACCTATATCAGATAAAAAAATAACTAATTGTCTAAATGATATGGCGGGTTCAATGACATATATTTTGGGCGTAACAGCTGCTGTAGCTGTCATGTTCCTGATTGCCATTACCGTTGTTATAAGTTCCTCAAATGTATCAGCTATGATAAGGTAGGAGGTTAATATGCTTGAATTTCTTAGGGGTTGGATAATAAATATTGTTATTATTTCAATTGTTCTGATTTTGTTTGAGATTGTTATACCTTCAGGAAAAATTAAAAAAATAATAACTCTTGTATCGGGCTTTGTTCTGTTGATAGCAGTGGTAAATCCTTTCCTTCAACTTAAAAGCAAAAATTATGACTTAACTGAAGCAATTCTATCCGACAGCTTCTATATTGACAGAAAAGAGGTTGAAGCCGGCAGCAAGCTTTTGGAGGAGACCCAGGCAAAACAGATTTCAACTGTTTACAAGAACAAGCTGACTGCCAGGATAGAAGAAGAGACTAATAAACTGGAAGGCATAACAGATGCAAAGGCTACAGTCCAAATTAATGAGGATTATAATTCAGAGAAATTCGGAGAGATAACAAAAATATCGGTGGAAATTAAAAAGGCAAAGAATAAGAACGGAAAAACAGGTAATGAACCTGTTGTAACCGTTGAAAAAATTGAAATAAAAACACCTCTGAGCAAAAAAAAGGAGAAGGCGGAACTAAAGTTCATTGAACCTGAAGATAAAAGACTGGCTGATCTGGTTAAACAAAGCTTAAATAAAACTCTTGAAGTAAATAAGGACAGTATAGAGGTAAAAATAACATAGGGGAACACCTGACTGAAGATATAAGATTTGATAACTACCTGATTAAAAGGATTTTTCAAAAATGCTTTATTAATAACTTATGCTTAATAAACTGGGGGGTAGTGGAATGAATAAGCTTACAAAAATAATGAAAAAAATTAAGTTAAGATTAGTCAGTTACGGCAGTAAGAAAATAATTGAGAAAGCTGCAATAGTTGCTATTGCGGGTATTATTTGCCTGATTGCCGGGAGTGTACTTTTTGAAGATACACTAAAAAAGAATAATGTTGGACCTGCAGCCGTTACCGTCAGCGGGGAAAAGCAAGTCCCGGCGGACCAGACTTCTGCAGAAACATTGAAACGTACAGATGTAGAGTCAAAAAGTGAAATGGAGGAAAATTTAAGGTCAATACTTTCTCAAATAAATGGTGCAGGAAAGGTTGATGTAATGATTACCTTTGTATCAGGAAATGAGTCGGTACCGGCTGTAGATGTCACAACCAGCCAAAATACCACTCAGGAAAAAGACAAGGAAGGGGGGGCCAGAGATATCAAGGAAAGCAATAAGGAGAACAGCATTGTTTATGAAGAGAGTCAGGGAGTGAAGAAACCTTTTGTTGTAAAGGAAATACTTCCGAGGGTTAAGGGTGTTGTAATTGTTGCAGAGGGAGCAGGGGATGCCGAGGTAAGAAGCAATCTGACTAAAGCGGCTCAAGCTTTACTGGAGGTAGCTGCCCATAAAATTCAGGTATTCCAGAGGAGGAGAAATTAATTTTAATAAAAGAAATAACGGAGTCACATATCGGAACTAAACCAAAAATTTTATTTGAGACCAAACGTTATAAAGTGTACAGGAAGTGAATATACATAATCTTGAGAAGGGAATGGTAAGGCACGCCATTTCGAAAAAAATATCCTAAAGGTCACACCGAAGGAATAAAAAACTATTCAGATTGTTAGGAGGGTCTATGTGATGAAATTTTTAAAAAGAAAACAGATTATCGTACTATCCCTTGTATTGATGCTAGTTATTGCAGGCTATCTACAGTACAGCTATAACAAGAGCTCACAATTCAGTGAGGAAGACTCTGCTCAAATTGGTGATGCTGTATACGTTGACAGTCATGAAGTAACGGACGAGGATACGGCAGCAGTTGATGATTCAGAGAAGACAGTAACTGCTTCAAAAGAAGCAAATAACTACTTTGCTCAGACAAAAATGGACAGAGATGTTGTCAGAGGCAAAGATATAGAAATTATGAAGAGTATAACTGACGACCAAAGTGCTACCAAGGAAGCTAAAACTCAAGCTCAGGCTAAGATGATGAAGATAGTTGAGACTTCACAGAAGGAATTAAACATTGAAAACCTGATTAAAAGTAAGGGCTTCAGTGATGTTGTTGCATTGTTTGGGGATGACGGGAGTGTAGATATAGTTGTAAAAGCACCGGCTATAACCAAGCAGCAGACGGCACAGATAGTAGATATCGTCACCAGACAGGCAAATATCCCTATGGAAAAAATAGTGATAAAAAAGTACTTTTAATTGACAAACATAAAATTCAACAATATCATTGAGGTTATCTTACATAGGAACGGGAAATAGCTGCTTCAGATAGAAGTTGCTATTTGTTCCATAGGATAACCTTTTCTTTTTTGATATTAAGATATTATTGCTGGGTATAATAGAGTATAAGTATGTAAAACAGTGGATTTTTACGACATTAATCTGATTGATTAATGTGAACTTAAATGATATAATCTTACCAAACTGAGCCAAACATATAGAAACCGCATTTTAACCTTATTGCGGGTTTTTATGACTAAGGCCGTGGCTTAATATATGTTAACCCGTTAAATGGAGAGGTGCATAATGGAAGAGGAACAGAATATTCTGGACGATTATGGATCGGTGAAAATATCTGAAGAAGTTGTTGCGATTATCGCAGGAATTGCTGCTACCGACGTTCCCGGAGTTGCGGGAATGAGTGGAGGAATTGCTGGAGGAATTGCCGAAATACTCGGTAGAAAAAATCTTTCAAAGGGTGTAAAGGTTGAGGTTGGAGAAAAAGAGGCTGCAATAGACCTTTATATTATTGTTGAATTTGGTGCTCGTATCCCGGAAGTTGCCTGGGATATTCAGGACAAAGTCAAGAATGCCGTTCAATCGATGACCGGGCTCAATGTAATTGAAGTTAATATTCATGTTCAGGGAGTTAATTTCGATAAGGAAATTAAAAAGGAAACTGAGCCAAATAAAAGTATATAAGCAATTTTGCTGGAGATAATTATTATAGAGCCAATAAATTCATATATATGCAGCAATTTGATATTAGGGTCGTTTTGAAGTATAATTATTTTAAGGCTTTTAGCTACAACTGTTAGCTAGTTATATACTAAGGACAGAGTTTCTCTCTATAAAAGTGAAAAGAGGTGGAGCATTATGAATATAATATTAAGAGTTTTGCTTGCAATCTATGCATTCTTTCTTACAATTGCTTCAATGTTTGCAATGCTGGTAACCATAAGGTCGGATATATTGACCGACACATATACATATTTATTTAATGAGGTATTAGCTTATAGAAACCCATCAATAGTCATGTTCATCATAGCATCAATATTCTTTTGCTTGAGCTTGACTTTTCTGCTTTCTGGTTTTAAACCCGAAGGGGATAAAAAGGCTATTATAAAGTATAATAAAAATGGTGACATCAGGATTACCTTAAACTCCATTGAGAATATTGCTCTTGCAACTTCTAGAAAGCTATCAGGTATTCGTGATTCAAAGGCATATGTTACAAAAGTTGGTGAAAGCGTAAACATAACCGTTAAGGCTATTGTGCTTCCCGAAATAAACATTCCACTACTTTCCGAGGATATGCAGGTAAAAGTAAAATCCTCTGTGGAAGAATGTACCGGGGTTCAGGTTGATAGTGTCAAAGTACTTATTGAAAGTATTTTCACCGGATATAAGTCTTCGAGAGTTGAGTAGCATATGGAGGTTATTTATGGATAAGCAAAAACTTTACGAGGTTTACAGGCAGCATAAAGGTGAGATTATCGGTGCCGGAATAGGTCTATCGATTGCAATCATTGTCCTGCTGTTGGGGGTTTTAAAAGCATTATTTATTGTTATATGTGTTGTCTTTGGCTTCTATATAGGAAAGAGACTTTCCCAGGATAAGGATTATATCAAGAACCTGCTTGACAGGATACTTCCTCCGGGAACATACCGGTAGGAAGTTGGAAGTAAGAAGTTATTAGACTTCACTATTCACTAAAATAAGAAATCTGAAGTTTGAAAATACTAGAATATATGTTGAATACATAGGAGGAATTGTTAAATGGGACGCCGTGCATCCAGGGAAGCTGCAATGAAACTGCTGTATCAGCTGGAAATACAGAAAGATGATAGAAATGAACAAATCGATGCTGTACTGGAGGATGAAAGCTTAACCGGAAGTGATAAAAAATACATCCGAAGTGTGGTAGATGGAGTCAGCGGAAAAATTGAACTGCTGGACAACATTATTGAAAAATATGCTATGGGCTGGAAAATCAGCAGAATGTCTAAAGTTGATTTATCAGTACTTCGTATTGGTATATACGAAATTTTATATCGTGAGGATATTCCATATAGTGTTTCAGTAAATGAGGCAGTTGAACTGGCTAAAAAATACAGTAATGAAGATGCAGGTGCTTTTGTAAATGGTTTACTTGCAAAGGTTACTAAAGAAGACGGTAAGGAAAATGAGTCCGAAAAAGAGAGTTCTGTTAATACTCCGGATAGTGACATTATTTCCGAAACGGCTAACCCATCAGATAAATAGCTTAGCTAATAAAAAACTGGTAATGTGAGATTTTCGGCATTATCTTTTTTTAACGTATAGGAATTTATATATTTTATATTCTTTGAATGTGTTAATATAACTTAGGTTGAGCAAGTACACTAAAAAATTCCATATAGATAAATTCCTAGACGCGGGGATTGAAAAGGGGATTCCCCTTTCCGGTGTAGAGGGGGTGCTCAGAAACACGTAGTGTTTCGTCGAAGGGGGCAGTAGTGCCCCCTAGCGAACAAGATAATTTGCGAGCAAAGACAGAGGAACGGGCACTAAACAACCGCTTTGCGAAGCAAATTTCTTGACGTTAGGGATTTTTTTGCAGAAAGGAAGCTTGATTTGAGTAGAGTTTTTTCAGTATCAGACGTTAATAACTATATAAAGCAACTCATTTCAAATGACGGGATACTTTCGGGGGTATCTGTCAGAGGTGAAATATCAAACTTTAAGCACCATTATACCGGGCATATGTATTTCACCATCAAGGATGGAAACAGTATTCTTAAATGTGTCATGTTCAAAACACAGGCAAATCAATTGAAATTTGTTCCACAGAACGGAAATAAGATAATTGTGTCAGGGTATATATCGGTCTTTGAAAGGGATGGACAGTATCAGCTTTATGCCAGTGACATGCAGCCTGATGGTTTGGGTGCTCTTCACCTGGCTTTTGAACAGCTGAAAAATAAGCTTCAGGAGGAAGGGCTCTTTGATGCTGCAATAAAGAAAAAGCTGCCACTGCTACCGAGGAGCATAGGAGTGGTTACCTCCTCAACCGGGGCGGTCATAAGAGATATCATTAATGTTACATATCGAAGACACAGTAAAATGAAACTGGTACTGTACCCGGTAGCAGTGCAGGGGGTGCAAGCCGCCGGGCAGATAGCTGCTGCAATTAAGAAGCTGAATGAGCACGGTCAGGTGGACATAATAATTGTTGCCAGGGGCGGCGGCTCTTTGGAGGAACTCTGGGCGTTTAATGAAGAGGTGGTAGCCAGAAGCGTATATGCCTCAAAAATACCTGTAATATCAGCTGTAGGCCATGAAACAGACTTCACCATCTGTGATTTCGTATCCGACATGCGGGCGCCGACACCGTCGGCAGCAGCAGAACTTGCAGTACCTGATGTTGAAGTTCTAAAATATAAGCTTCAGAACTATAATGTCAGAATGAAGGGTGCTCTTGTTAAGAAGCTGAGCCTTAGTGAAAATCAGTTGCAGAAGATAAGATCCAGGCCGGTTTTCCGACAGCCGTACGACAGGCTTAATCAATACAGATTGAAGCTGGACAATGAGGTTAAGCATTTATTCAGAAATAATGAGATGCTTATTAAGGAAAAGAAATCGCAGTTTGCCTTGCTGGCTGGAAAGCTGGACGCCCTTAGCCCGCTTAAAGTTATGGAAAGGGGCTACAGTGTAGTCAGAAATTCTGAGGGTACTGTAGTAAACAGTCGTGAACAGGTTAAGCCGGGTGATATGCTGGAAATAAGCCTTAATGATGGAAAAGCCAACTGCAATGTGGTTTCAACATCGCCATAACATAGGAGGAGAATATATGAGTAAGGATATAAATATTACAGAGCAACAATGTTCTTATGATAAAAGTTTTGAAGAGGCTATCTGCCAACTTGAGCAAATAGTATCAAAACTTGAAAAGGGAGACATATCTTTAGAGGATTCCATACGTAATTTTCAGGAAGGGATAGAATTATCAAGGTACTGCGCTGCAAAACTTGATGAGGCCGAAAAAAAGATATCCATCCTCCTTCAGGATGAAGAAGGTAATCTGGTAGAAAAGGATTTTGAGTTATGAGTTTTATAGATAAGCAAGCCCTATATATTGAAATCATCGAAAATAGTCTGGCAAACAGTATCTCCATTGACAATCAATACTACATCAGTCTTAAGGAAGCCATGCTTTACAGCCTTATGGCTGGATGCAAAAGACTTAGACCCACTTTGGCATTAGCCACAGCCGAGCTGTTTGAAAAAGAGCCGAGAGAGGTCGTTGCTTTTGCATGTGCCATAGAAATGATCCATACCTATTCCCTTATACATGACGATCTGCCAGCCATGGACAATGATGATTTCCGTCGCGGCAAGCCCACAAGTCACAAGATGTTTGGTGAGGCAATGGCTATCCTGGCAGGGGACGCACTTTTAAATCTGGCCTATGAGACAATGATAAAGGACGCTTTGGCTGGAAACAGTATTAAAAAGCTAAAGGCCATGGAGATAATAGCGCAGTATGCCGGTTCTCTTGGAATGATAGGCGGCCAGGTTATTGACTTGAACTGCGAGGGGAGAAGGGCCGATAGTGATGAACTGAAAACAATGCACAAGCTTAAAACAGGAGCATTAATAAAAGCGCCCGTTGAAGCGGCTGCAATAATTAGTTGTGCTGATGAGAAACAATTTGCTGCTCTTTCAAATTATGCCGCAAATTTAGGTTTAGCTTTTCAGATAAAGGATGATATTTTAGATATTGAAGGCAGCATGGAGGAAATGGGTAAAAAGCCTGGCAGCGATGCATTAAGTGGCAAGTCAACCTATGTATCTCTGTATGGTTTGGAGAAAGCTAAGCAAATGCTTAAGGATGTAACAAACGAAGGAATAGCTTTTTTGGAGCAGTTCGGAAATAGGGCGGATTTCCTCAGGGAGTTAGCCTCCGCGCTGGTGACAAGAGCAAATTAAGATCTGTAATCAAAGTGATATCCCTGAATAGTACACGAGGACAACTTATGTAAATGTTGAAGGATGGTTAAAAACACTTAGAGAACTAATCATAGATAGTATTTCTCTAAGTGTTTTGTAACCAACACATTTATATAAGTTGTCCGGGAGTACTATTAAATAATAAATACTTTTGATTCCAGATCTAAATTTGGATTAAAGTTCCCTTTGAATTTTAGAGAGTTCTATGTTATAATGTGTTCTCGATGACATTTGAATAGGTCATCAACTTTTATAACTATGTGATTTCGCGCATATTGTTAAATTATATGGAAGTATATAGACTATTTAATTGACAGAAAATAGGGTGGCGCAGTATTCTAGTCAGTACTTGTGGTTCTGAAGACGGGCCTAAAAATCCGTTAAAGGGCACATCGATGAAGTTCCTTGTGTCGGCTTGCTACGCCCAGTTGTGGGCTGATGCTGGGAGTTAAGGCTTAGGGGCGATCTGCAATGGCATGCGGGCGTTGACCCCTTTTCCGTGGAGACCCTTTCTTGTGGTTGAAAAGTTAGGTTTGGGAGCGTTATATTGTTTCCCATACTTACCACCTCGACTACGACTAGGGATTAAACCTGTTATGCGGTATTTAAGATGCTGTGAACAGAGTAGCCTGCCTTGAGTGAAATTCGGTGGATAATGGATCGGATGCCTTTTGTATTGGCCGATATATGGGCATTATTGCTATTTGAAACCCTTTTTGCAAAAGAGGCTAGGAATTGCGTTGACTGTTGGGGAAAACTCCTAGACTGTTCGAAATGTAATTTGTTGGGGATTAAAGTGTGGACTAAGTGGTAATCAGGCCCCACCAGCGGTAACGCGGTGGTGATGTGTTTAAAGGGAAACCTCTGGTTTGGCGACATTCCAGTACGCATCAGGGAAATCCTGCCTGACCTAAGCCGCAAAATTTACTCAATAAATTGCCACCCTTTTTTATATTACTCAGGTGAATTCTATAATTAAATACTTGGTAAATACCTGGCTATAAGGTCAATTAACTAATGCTAATTCGGTTTAACCGTTTTGATATTTTTGGAGGATTGGTGTGGAAGATAATTATAAGCATCCAGCCGATGAACGTAAAGTAAAGTTTAAAAGTAAAACCATCAGTTCTAAAAAAGAAACAAGAGTTTGGACACTCTTAATTACAGTAGTTACTTTCTTTATTTCTATCTTTATGTCTTTTTTCTCAAATGAAACAATAAGATATGCTTCAACAGTAGTTTCCTTTCTTATAGTTTTTGGTATAATCATAATCAATATATTGTTTGATCTTATAGGTACTGCTGCAACAGCAGCAGATGAGGCACCTTTTCACTCAATGGCTTCCAGAAAACTCTATGGTGCAAAACATGCCATTAGATTAATCAGAAATGCAGATAAGGTTTCAAATTTCTGCAATGACGTTGTTGGTGATATATGTGGTGTTATCAGCGGTACTGCGGCAGCTTATATCGTATATAAGTTTTCCGGAGGGGGAAGTCAAGCTGAAAACAGTGTGTTCGGGTTATCCATTACAGCTATGGTGGCATCTCTTACTGTGGGGGGAAAGGCACTTGGAAAATCAATTGCACTGCAAAACAGCAATTTCATAATTTATAAGGTTGCCATAGTTACAAATTTTTTGTTTGGTCGCTTTAGCTTAATTAAAACTAAGAAAAAATGGAATAATAAAAAGAAGAAAAATAAAAAAAGAAAAGAATAAAACAAAACAAAGGAGAATAACAGTGGGGTACTTGGAAAATATAAACTCTCCTGATGATATAAAAAAGTTAGATTCTACGGAATTATCTGTACTGGCTGAAGAAATCAGAAATTTCCTTATATATAGGGTTTCAAAAACCGGAGGACATTTAGCTTCAAACTTGGGAGTAGTTGAACTGACACTTGCCATTCACAAAATATTTGAGACCGATTTTGATCAGGTAGTATGGGATGTAGGTCATCAGTCATATGTCCATAAAATATTGACCGGTCGAAAAGATGATTTTGACACTTTGAGGAAACTGGGCGGTCTGGCCGGTTTTCCTAAAACATGTGAGAGCAGGCATGATTGCTTTAATACAGGGCATAGCAGTACATCGATATCTGCTGCACTTGGCATTGCAAGAGCGAGAGATTTAATGAAGGAGAAGTACAGTGTTATTGCAGTAATCGGGGATGGTGCCATGACAGGTGGGATGGCATATGAAGCCTTGAACGATGCCGGAAGGTCCACCTCAAATTTCATAGTAATATTAAATGATAATGAAATGTCCATTGCACAGAATGTTGGGGGTATGTCAAAATATTTTAGCAAGCTGCGTACTGACCCATTCTATACGAAGACAAAGGAAGACATAGAAAATTTTCTTGACAGAATGCCTAATTTCAGCAAAAAGGCCAAACGTGTCATATCGAAATTAAAGGGTACTGTGAAATATATTTTTACTCCGGGTATTTTCTTTGAGCAACTGGGATACAAGTATTACGGACCAATAGACGGTCATAATATTGAAGAGATCAGCAAGGCTTTAGTAGCTGCTAAAAAAATCAAGGGACCAGTTCTGGTTCATATAAACACACAAAAGGGTAAGGGCTACTCCTTTGCAGAAGAAAGCCCTGACAGGTTTCATGGTATAGCACCCTTTGAGGTTGAAACGGGAGAGACTTTTGGTAACAAAGCTCCGGATTACTCGGAGGTATTTGGAGATACCCTGTGTACTTTCGCTGCTTGTGATGAAAGAATAGTAGCGATTTCTGCTGCTATGGCCAAGGGTACAGGATTATTCCGGTTTAGTAACGAGTACCCCAACAGATTTTTTGATGTGGGAATAGCAGAGCAGCACGCTGTGACCTCTGCTGCTGGAATGGCAGCTAAAGGCTTGGTTCCCGTAGTGGCGATATATTCATCCTTTTTACAAAGAGCTTACGATCAGATTATTCATGATGTAGCAACACAAAAACTGCATGTGGTATTTGCTCTTGACAGAGCAGGTATTGTTGGTGAAGACGGCGAAACACATCAGGGTGCGTTCGATTTATCCTATCTGAGCCATATTCCCAATATGACGGTTATGGCCCCGGCGGACTATTATGAACTTAGGCAGATGCTGGATTATGCAGTGAACCGGCATAATGGGCCTGTAGCCATAAGGTATCCCAGAGGAAGAGGGAAGGATAATCTGGGAGCGAGAATACCTCTTGAACCTGGTAAAGCAGCTGTTCTGAGGGAAGGTGAAAATGTTTGCATACTTGCTGTGGGAAGTATGGTAGATACAGCTCTCCTGGCAGCTGACATTCTTGAAAAGTCCGGCATTAGTACTCAGGTAGTAAGTGCAAGGTTTATAAAGCCAGTTGATGAAGAGTTGTTGGCTAAAATTACCAAAGTCTTTGATTATATAATTACAGTTGAAGATAACTACGTTTCAGGCGGCTATGGAAGTAAAGTCCTTGATTTTCTCAATAGCAGGGGGCTCAATAAGAATATAGGTATTCTCGGGCTACCCGATGAGTTTATTCCGCACGGCTCAAGGGCAGAATTACTTAAAAGACTTGGTTTGGGTGCAGACGAGATTGCAGATTATATTAAAAATAAAATAAATTCAAATAAGCTTAGTAAAAAAGACTAGGGGTATTCCGGAGGAAAATTTGGATAAGGAAAGACTTGATATATTACTGGTAAATAAGGGCTTGTTCGACAGTCGTGAAAAAAGTAAAAGTGCCATAATGGCTGGAGTAGTTTGGATAGACGGACAGCGGGAGGACAAGCCGGGTACAAAGGTGCCCGTAGACTGTCAAATTGATGTTAAGGAAAATGCAAATCCTTTTGTAAGCAGGGGTGGACTGAAGCTGGCCAAGGCAATAAGCGAGTTCGATATCGTTCTTGAGGGTAAAACCTGTATGGACATAGGTGCTTCAACAGGAGGGTTTACCGATTGCATGCTTAAAAATGGCGCTTCAAAGGTGGTTGCTATTGATGTGGGGTATGGACAGCTTGCGTGGGAGTTAAGAAATGATAATCGTGTCATATGTATGGAAAGAACAAACGTAAGGTATGTTAAGCCTGAGGATATCGGATTTTTATCCGATTTTGCGTCAATTGACGTATCTTTTATTTCACTTACAAAGGTTATGCCGGCGGTACTGGATTTACTAAAAGAGGAGTCGGAACTTGTCTGCCTTATAAAACCTCAATTTGAAGCAGGGCGGGAAAAGGTCGGAAAGCATGGTGTGGTCAGAGATAGCGGAGTACATAAAGAGGTAATAGATAATATAATCAATTTTGTACTTGAGCGAAAACTTTTTATAAAACGGCTTTCATATTCTCCTATTAAAGGGCCTGAAGGTAACATTGAATACTTGATTTATTTATCCAAAAAATCTGGTTCAGGAGCGGAGGAAAATCTGAATCAACTTGTAGAGACAGTAGTTAACCAGGCGCATAATGAGCTGAGTTCAACTTAGGTTTAATTAATTCTCATAGCAGACGTAGTCATAATTTGAAATTATTTTTCTTTTTACAGCAATTCTTTGCAAAAAGTCAGGCCTTTTGCTAAACTGTATAAGGGACGATGTATCAAACTTATACGTTATAACGAGGCAGTAATATATACCATTTTTTATCAAAGCGTCGCGTTCAGGTTTGTATTGATGCGTTTTAAAGAAGGCATTTGGAGGGCAATATGAAGAATATCGGAGTAATAACTAACAGTGACAAAGACGTAGGATTTGCCTATACTAATATGCTTATCGATAGTATAAGAAAGTTTGGCGGACAGGCTATTCTGCCTACCAGATCCTTAACAAAAGGGATGGAAGGGCTTGATAACGAAGTTAAAGAGATTTGTTGTAAGTGTGACCTGATCATTTGCCTTGGAGGCGACGGTACTTTTTTAAGAACAGCAAGAACAGCTTATTTGCATAACCTCCCTATTTTAGGCATCAATTTGGGCTCCCTTGGTTTTCTGACCGATATAGAAAAAGGTGAAATTGACAAAGCTGTAGAAAATATATTTCTAAACAATTATTGCATTGAAGAAAGAATGATGCTTTCTTCCCAGATTTATAAAGATGGGAAGCTATTTGCAGAGGATGTGGCAATTAATGATGTATCCATATCAAGAGCGGGAATCCTTAGAATACTGAACTTAAGTACTTATATTGATGATAATTTTTTTGATATGTTTCCCGGAGACGGTATTGTAGTGGCAACACCTACAGGATCTACGGCCTATTCCATGTCAGCAGGTGGACCAATAGCTGAACCAACTTCAAAGCTCATGATTGTAACTCCTATTTGTCCTCATTTGCTGTATTCAAGGTCTTTTGTTGCTTCTGATGAAAGGAAGATACGAATTTGTGTATCCGACGGCTTTGAACATAAGGCCCTTGTTACTGTGGATGGTCAGAAGAACTATGAAATTACCGGCGGAGATTATATTGAAATAGAAAAGGCTGCATCTACAGTAAAGATATTAAAAATACATTCGAAAAATTTCTTTACTGTTTTGAGAAATAAAATCTATAACAGGAAAGAGGATTAAAGTATGAAATATAACAGACATGCTAAGATTTTAGAGATTATTGAAAATAATGTAATAGAAACACAGGAGGAGCTTGCAGACAGGCTTAAGGAACAGGGAATGGATGTTACCCAGGCAACTGTATCAAGAGATATAAAGGACCTGAGATTGATAAAGGTAATGTCGCCAGATGGAAGATATAAATATGCAACTTTTTCTCAGTCAGAAAACCAGGTATCAAACCGATTGATTACAATATTAACTGAAGCTTACGTGTCAAGTGACTACGCAAATAATATTGTAGTTGTTAAGACTCTATCTGGAATGGCACAAGCAGCTGCTTCTGCAATCGATTCTTTAAAATGGCAGGAGATACTTGGTACTATTGCAGGCGATGACACCCTGATAATGGTATGTAGAGCCGAGAAAATCGCAGAAGAAATAGTTAATAAGTTTTGTAAAATGATAGGAAAGTAGAGTAATAGGAACGAAAACATAAACATTAGTGTCGCCTCATGGAGGTTAGCTTTACTTAAAGTCTTAGGAGGTTTATATGCTGACACAGCTTGATATTCAAAATATAGCGCTCATTGACAGGCTAAACCTTGAGATATCACAAGGCCTTAATGTTTTAACCGGTGAGACCGGTGCCGGTAAATCTATTTTAATTGACTCCATAAATGCAGTACTTGGTGAAAGAGTATCAAAGGACTTAATCAGAACCGGCAGAGAAAAAGCTATAATTGAGGCAGTATTTCACTATGAAAATACTCAGATTGATAATATCCTGGAAGAGGCTGGGATTGACAGCGAAGATGGTAATATCATACTTTCCAGGGAAATAAGCTTGTCTGGAAAAAATACCTGCAGGATAAACGGAAGATTGGTTAATGTTTCAATGCTAAAGCAGATAGGAGAACTTCTTCTGGATATTCATGGACAGCACGATAACCAATCCCTTCTTAAAACTGAAACACATATCGACCTCCTTGACGCTTTTGGCGGAAGTACAATTGAAAAGTATAATTCAGAATATATGGAGTTGTTTTCTAAATATAAGAGTATAAAAAGCAAACTTCAATCACTTGCCGGTGACAAGGGTGAAATGGCCCGCAGAATGGATATGCTCAATTTTCAGATCGAAGAGATAGAGAATGCCCGGCTAAAAAAAGGTGAAGATGACAATCTTTCTGCAAAGCGTCATATTCTGGCTAACTCAGAAAAAATAATGAATTCCATTGTAAAGGCATACGAACTGCTTAATGAGGGTACAAACACAGGAAAGTCAGCCTTGTATAATTTAAACAAAGCGTTACAGGAACTGACGGCTGTTCTTAAATATGACCCTGAATTGAGTTCGGTCTCAGAAAGACTTGAGTCAGTTATTTATCAGCTTGAAGATATCTGTGAGGAATTGCGTGGTAAACGGGAGTCAGCCGAGTTTAGTCCTGATGAATTGATGAATATAGATGAAAGACTGGATATAATTACTCGGTTAAAAAGAAAGTATGGTACTACAATCGAAGAGGTTCTTGACTTCTTGGATAAATCCCGTTTTGAACACCAGGAACTACTTCAAAGTGAAAGTCTTATCGAAGAACTTAACAATCAACTATCAGAGTTAACAAAGAAATTGATTGAGAGTGCTGAAAAACTTCACCTGGAAAGGGAAAAGGCAGCTCTTATACTGGAAAAAAATATAACTGCCGAACTTGAAAATCTTGAAATGAAAAATTCCAGCTTCAAGGTTAATCTGACTTTTAATAATGTGGACCGGAGTTTTTCAAAAAATGGTTTGAATACTGCAGAATTTCTTATTTCCAGTAATGCCGGGGAGCCACTCAAGCCCCTTAGCAAAATTGCTTCAGGTGGCGAAATGTCGAGAATTATGCTGGCAATAAAGACTATCCTGGCCAATGTTGATGAAATACCTACTCTGATTTTTGATGAAATTGATACTGGAATCAGTGGCAAGGCGGCACAAAAAGTCGGGGAGAAACTATCTTACATATCAAAAACCCATCAGGTGCTCTGTGTCACACATTTGTCACAAATTGCCTGTATGGCAGATAATCATCTGTATATTGAGAAAAGCTCCGATGGAGAAAACACTTATACTACCGTTAAATCTCTTGATCATAAAGGAAGAGTACAGGAGATTGCAAGAATAATCGGTGGTACTGATATTACTCATTTAGCGTTAAAACATTCTGAGGAACTCATAGAGGCTGCTGAATGTTTTAAAAGGAAAATCTGAATTTTTTAAGCAGACTAGAAACCGACTAATTTAAAATAAAAAAAATCAGTGAATTGTAAGTCAATTTACTGATTTTTTTTATTTTTGATATTTTTATTTACTGTAAAATGGTAAAATGGACTGTCAAATCTACTAATTGTTTCTTTTTAAATACAGTTATATAAAATGGTTATTTAGAGCCCGTTCTTGAGTTTTAATTACCTGCCATGTTTTATTTTACTTGAATAATAAAAATCCATAAAGGTTAACTTATGATTATGATTGCAAGGTCACGCTCATTTTAAATTGCGTGACTTTGTTCTCATTGGAATAATATGGTGATAAACGCAAGCAGCCAGAAAATGGTATTTTATTTAACGGGAGCGTGATAAAATGCACTATTTAAAATCCAATAAAAAAAAGCTGTTTGTATTATTATTTGTCTGCTTCTGTGTTATTACACTTAGTTACTTGCAGGCATTTTCTGTAATACCTGAAAGATTGATACTACTGGAAGGAGAAGAATATATTTACAATTTTAAAAGCCTTTACTTTGTAAATATTAAAGCTGATAATAATGAAGTTTTAAAACTTAATAACAACAGTATAAAGGCTAGCGGAAATTATTTAGAGCTGATTTCGCCTCTGGCTTTCAAGACAGAAAAGAAGGGTACCGTTAAACTCAATTTTAAAGCCTTTGGTGTCATCCCTCTAAAAACAATGCAGGTGGATATTATTCCAAGTAAAAAGTTAGCAGCATGCGGTAATACGGTAGGAGTTAAAATAAGAATGGATGGGATTTTGGTTATCGGGGTCAGTGATGTTGATACAGCGAACGGTATAAGAAAAGCTCCGGCAAAAGATGGAGGTATAAAAGCCGGAGATATAATTTATGAAATTAATAATAAGAAACCTGCCGATATAAAAGATATGATAAAACTAATAGACGAAAGCAAAGGCGGAAAGTTGGAGGTTAAATATAAGCGTAACAGTAATTTATACAAAACTGAAATTTATCCGATTGTAGGAGTCAATGACAAAAAATATCATATTGGTTTATGGGTAAGAGATAGCACGGCAGGGATAGGTACTTTGACATTCTATGATCCCGATACCGGTAGCTTTGGTGCTTTAGGGCATGGCATTACTGACATAGATACCGGATTATTGATGCCAGTTAACAGTGGAGAGGTTTTAGAATCAAATATTATTGCAGTAAAGAAGGGTGAACAGGGTACCCCGGGGGAGTTAAAGGGTATTTTTTTGGAGAATAAACCACCAATGGGTCATATCTACAAAAATGATGAATGTGGTATTTATGGCAAGGTTCATGATGGTTACAGAGTATTCAGGCAAAGATTATATCCCATAGGAATAAGAGGACAGGTGAAGGTGGGGCCGGCTACTATCTTATCCAATATTGAAGGAAATGAAATTGAGGAGTTTAATATATATATTGAAAAAGTTGCAAGACAATCCTTTAGCGGGCCTAAGGGAATGGTAATAAAGGTTACAGATAAAAGACTGCTGAATTCTACCGGTGGAATAGTACAAGGTATGTCGGGCAGTCCAATAATACAAAACGGAAAATTGATAGGTGCGGTTACTCATGTTCTTGTTAATGATCCTACCAGAGGTTACGGAATATTCATTGAATGGATGCTTAAAAATGTTAACGAAAAAACTACTCCAAAAAATGATATGGCAAAAGCAGGATAAAAACCAATAATTAAACTGAATCTGCTAAAAAAATAAATTAGTAGATTCAGTTTAAATAAAACAAATGCTGATATATATGGTATGATGTAAAAAATGCATAATTTTATAAATTATTGGGTAATAAAATTTAGATTTTAAATTTCTATTATTATTTTATAAAACAGAGAAATATGGTAGTATTAAGGCGTAGAGAGTGAATTTTGTTTTTGGCTTTTGTTTTGTACTTCGGCAATTAGTGTAAAAAACTTGAAATTATGTCGAGTTCAAAATATAATAGATGCATGACATATTTTGGAAAAATAAATTCTTGGGGGGTTATGGTTTTGAGTAGTAAAAAAATTAATGTTCTTATTGCAGACGATAATAGGGAGTTTGGAGATATTTTATGTGAATATTTATCAAACCAGAATGATATTGAAATTGTCGGTCTGGCAAGAGACGGTTTTGAAGCCGTCGATTTAATACTTCAAAATACTCCGGATATCGCAATACTAGACATAATTATGCCGCATCTTGATGGCCTGGGGGTATTAGAAAAAATTGCTTCTTCAAACATGGAAAAGAAACCTTTGTTCATTGTTTTATCTGCTGTGGGTCAGGACAAAATAACACAGCGAGCTCTTGCGTTGGGAGCGGAATACTATATTGTTAAGCCCTTTGATATGGATGTACTGGTTAACAGAATACGGCAGCTAAAAGATAGTGCTTATGTTCCGTCAGTTACAACTTCTTTAGCTTCTTCTATATCTGTTCACAGGAACGATACATTTACTGAAAAGAAGTCTGTACATATAGCTAATAACTCTAGAAATCTTGAGGTTGAAGTAACAAACATTATGCATGAGATCGGAGTTCCTGCGCATATAAAGGGTTATCAATACCTTAGAGATGCTATTATGATGGTAGTTAAAGATCTTGATGTAATTAATTCCATTACTAAGCTTCTTTATCCCAGCATAGCAAAAGAATATAATACAACTCCAAGCAGAGTTGAAAGAGCTATTCGACACGCTATCGAAGTTGCCTGGAGCAGAGGTCAGGTTGAGGCAATAGATGCTTTATTCGGATATACCGTTAACATCGGTAAAGGAAAGCCCACAAATTCGGAATTCATTGCTATGATAGCCGATAAATTGAGATTGGAATTAAAAGTAGGTTAATGGCGAATTGGAAATATTGATACAAAACTTCTCCTCTTAATGAGTAAGCAAAAAGTTTACATTACTGGGAGAAGTTTTTTATTGCCTAGAAAAAGCAAGATTTATTAATTTTTTAAGAACAATTTTATTTTTATATTTCTTTTTAGAACACTATTGTTATAATAAAATTAAACACTTATTAATGTTAAATTAAGGAGTATTTATGAATATTAAAAGTAAGGTCTTAATAGTTGATGACGATAGAAATATATGTGAATTAATCGGGCTATATCTTCAAAAAGAAGGCTTTGAAGTTTTATATGCATATAACGGAATACATGCAGTTGAGGCTTTTAAAATGCAGACACCCAGCCTGGTAGTCTTGGATATTATGCTTCCGGGGATTGATGGCTGGCAGGTTTGCAGGGAAATCAGAAAAGTAAGCTCCATACCGATAATAATGCTTACTGCAAAAGGTGAAACCTTTGATAAGGTACTGGGGCTTGAGCTCGGTGCTGATGACTACATGGTAAAACCCTTTGAACCTAAGGAACTTGTTGCACGAATTAAAGCAGTATTAAGAAGATACGAACATAAGGATGTTGATACACAGGAAGTTGTTTTTCCTAATTTAATAGTAAACAAAAGCAATTATACTATAAGGTTAAAGGGTAATCTTATTGAATTACCCCCAAAAGAATTGGAACTTCTCTTCTTTTTAGCCTCAAATCCTAATAAGGTGTTTACAAGAGAACAGCTGCTGGAGCATGTCTGGGGTTTTGACTTTTATGGTGATTCCAGAACTGTAGATGTTCATGTGAAAAGAGTCAGGGAAAAAATAGATCTTGAAGGACAGCCATGGCAGCTAAAAACAGTTTGGGGCGTCGGCTATAAGTTTGAGGTGAAATAGTAAATGCCAAAATTATTTTTTAAAAAAATTAAAGTAAAAAAGACTATCTTCAAGAAGCTTGTAACTATTTTTATTGCATTGCTTGTATTAAGTTATATAGTAACCGGAGGTTTTCTATATTACTTTTTAAATAGTTATTCGACAAATGAAAAGGTTATTACACTTGAACAGGCCGCTGATGATATAAAAAACAATTTTGTTTTTTATTTAAAAAACCTGGATTCATTGATAGCTCAGGAATACTTTAAAAACTCTTTAGCCCAGACCAGCGAATACAGTCAATCAATAATATGGATAGTAGATGAAAAAGGGCAGGTTGCATTCTGCAAGCCGGATTGGGCAAGAGATGCCCTGGATAAATACAAAAATGAATACAACTATCCACAGCTGCCTGATCCTAAAATGTATCAGGAGTCAATGAACAATGGCGGCACTACCATTCATAGAATGGGTGATTTTTTTGGTTTATTCAGTTCATCTGAGTATAAAGAACTGGGTAACTCTTGGCTGACAATTCAAGTCCCGTTTCAAGTAGTGACCAGTAACGGTAAACAGCAAACCTTGGCAGCCATATATCTTCACACACCAATGCCTGAAATCCAGAAGCTAAGAACTTCTGTATTTCAACTTTTTGTATGGTCGGGCGGTGTTGCTGTTTTTCTTGCGGTTGTTTTGGTTTACGTATTTTCACTAAGATTTACTAAACCTCTGAAGCAAATAAATAATGCAGCAAAAATAATTGCAGCGGGAGAATTCAGAAACAGACTTTCTGTAAAGAATGAAGACGAGATTGGTCAGCTTGCTCAAAGCTTCAATCAAATGGTAGACGATCTGCAAAAGTTGGAGGAAATGCGCCGTGCCTTTATTGCAAATGTTTCCCACGAACTAAGAACTCCAATGACGTCAATCAGGGGATTTATTGAAGGAATTCTCGACGGCACTATTCCTGAGGAGAACCATGAAAATTACCTGATAATTGTAAGAGATGAAATTAATAGGTTAAACAGACTTGTAAACGACCTGCTGGATCTGGCTAAAATGGAAGCAGGTGAACTGAAACTCAACATTAGACCCTTTGATATTAACGAACTGATAAGATTGTGTGTAATAAAGAACGAAACATTAATAACCTCAAAAAATTTAGAAATAGAAGCTAATTTTGACTCGGAGAACCTGTTTGTATTAGGAGACAGAGACTCTGTAGAGAGAGTAATAATAAATCTTTTGCATAATGCGGTTAAATTTTCTAATGAAAACGGGAGAATTATTTTTGAAACTGTAAAGAATAAGGATAAGGTTTTCATTTCAGTTCAGGATAATGGAATCGGCATAGATCAGAATGAACAAAAAAGAGTTTGGGATAGATTTTATAAATCCGACAAATCCAGGGGAAAGGATAAAACCGGGACCGGCCTTGGACTGGCAATAGTTAAAAATATAATAAATGAACATAAACAGGAAATATGGGTTGAAAGTGATATAGGTGCTGGTACTAAATTTACGTTCACCATGGATTTTTTCAAAAATAATATAGAAGATTAACACTTTGTTCATAGTTACTTAAAATTACATTATTAGAATATGAGTATATATATATGAGAAAGGGGACTTTTTAATGAATGATGACAGAATCGGACAAGATGATATAACCAACGATGATACAAAAAATGACCTTAACAATCAGCAGAACAGTATGGAAAGTAATGAAAGGAAAATACAGCCTGAAAATATAACTGAGGATTCAAAAAATGATGAAGAAAATTCAACTGAAAATGTATCAACTGAAGATAAGATTGATACCAACCCTACAGTTTATTCAGAACAGGTAGACAACACTGCGCAGACTACCAGTTCTCCCCAAATGGATAATTCCAATACTGATCAGTCACAAGCCAAGCAGAACCTGAATTTTGTGGCCTCTCCTTATGAGAATCAAAACAGATTCGATGAAACTCAGAGAGTGTGGCAGATGAATAACTTCCAGGGTACTAATGCAAATCCTCAGAATTATAATGCACAGCCTCAGAATTATAGTGCACAGCCTCAGAATTATAATGCACAGCCTGCTAATAATTATTACAGGGAAAGCTACAAAAAAAACCAGAAAAAATCTGATGCGTGGAAATATATTCTTGTTTCTGTTATCAGCTCAATTATAGGTGGAGCAATACTGACGGTTATGCTCCTTGGGGTAGCACCGTTAGTACAGCCTGAACTAAAAAGATTTTTCGGAGTTAATGGACAAAGCGGTTCCGGAAATTCACAGTCTCAAGTCGGTGAACTTAAAAGAGTGGAAATAGTACAAACCGCTGAATCTGCTGTTACAAGTGTAGCTGAAAAGGTTGGACCATCTGTTGTTGGTATCAGAACAACTTATCAGAATACAAATGATTTGTTTGGGGTTCAACAAGATGGTGGAGAGGGCTCAGGTATAATTATCAGTACTGACGGATATATTCTGACTAATCATCACGTAATAGAACGAGCAGTGAATGATAAGACCAGAAAAGTTCAGGCTGGAGCAAAGATAGAAGTATATCTTCCCAATAAGATAGATAAACCGTATGTGGCCGAAGTTAAGGGGTATGATTCTAAAACAGACCTTGCGGTTCTAAAAATAAATGAGCAAAATTTAAATGCTATTGAATTTGGAGATTCTAACAACCTAAAAATTGGAGAACCTGCAATTGCTATAGGGAATCCCGGTGGACTTGAGTATATGGGTTCTGTAACTCAGGGTGTAATCAGTGGCTTAAACAGAACAGTTCAGCTTGACGCCGGCAGAAAAATTAAACTTGTTCAAACAGATGCCGCAATCAATCCTGGCAACAGCGGCGGAGCGTTAGTCAACCTTAAAGGTCAGCTTATCGGCGTGAACACAGTAAAAATGGTTGCAACAGGTTTTGAAGGATTAGGTTTTGCAATTCCCGTTAATGATGCAAAGAAAATTGCAGATGAACTAATAAAAAACACTTATATATCAAAGCCTTATCTCGGAATTTCTGTTGACCAGAGATATACTGAGGAAATAGCTAAAGAAAACAATATGCCAATGGGAGTATACGTAGCAAGTGTTGAAATACTCGGTGCTGCTGAAAAAGCAGGTATTCAGGCAGGTGATGTTATAACCAAGTTCGACGGCAAGGCTGTCAAATCATATGCTGATTTAGAGGATGAGAAAAACAAGCATAAAGCCGGAGATACTGTTTCAATAGAAGTTTACAGGGAGGGAAAGACCAAAACAGTTCAGGTTAAGCTTGGTGAAACTAAATAGTTGGAACTAAATAGTCGCTTAGTGAAAGTGCTATAAATAGAGAAGATACTGCTGAAATGAGCAGTGTCTTCTCTATTTACGTTACTAAATATAATAAATTCAAGAAATATAACTATTTATGTTGCTAATACTGCCAAAAAACCTTAAAATTATAATGTAGTAAAATTTTGCTATGTTTATAATAAACGGCTGGAGGGGTACATGAACCTTTTTAAGTATTATTCCTATATTGCCAGGTTTTTGGCAGGAATAATAGCAATACCCTTGTTTCTTTATGGTATGAATACAGAGGCTAAGAATTTAGTTTATTTTAGCTTTTCTTTGGGTGTTGTAATTCTATTACTGAACACTATCGAATTTATTATTATGATTGTCAAAAGAAATTCAAAAGCAAAAAAAGTTATAAATAAGTATGCAGAGATATATAATATACACGGACGTTTTTCGTATCCAGGCAGAGAAAGGAATGCACTAAAGACTTTCAAATTGCTGGTTGAAAAGCAAAATGAGCTGGAGGTTCTAAGGGTCACCTCTGAAAAGTTCAACTCAACCGTAGATATGGATAATATTGTAGAGTATGTGTTTGATGTATATAGAAAATTTACCGGCTGTGACAGGTGTTTAATTTGTTTTAAAGATATTGATTCCCCTCAGGTTTTTTGTAAGTACGAATTAGGCGTTAGTTTCGACGAGGTCGGTAAATCCTTTGATACTGATTCTGTTGTTACTAAATGTTTTGCGACAAATTCAATTGTAGTTAATTCGAATATTTTCATAAAAAAAAGGGGTATTTGCGGAGATAAACTCGCAATTCAACTAAGCATTTCCAACGAACAGCTTGGTGTTATTTTTATTGAAACACCTGTGATAAATTCATTTAAGAAGGCAAACCTGTCCTTCCTGATGAGTATTGCAAATTACGCTGCTGTTGCCATGGACAAATCTCAGCTCTTTAACGATGTATATGCGCAGAAGCAGGAAATAGAGGCTTTGTATGAAGAAACAGCTGCAGTAAACGACGATCTCAACGATAATATAAATAATCTTAACATTGCCAAGGAAGAGCTTCGTTTTAAGAATGAAGAACTTCTAAAGTACTCTGAAAGTCTAAATACAGGTTACATACAAACTGTAATGTCCCTTGTTAATGCCATAGAGGCGAAGGATTCTTATACAAGCGGTCATTGCCAGAGAGTTATGGAAATATCATGTGAAATTGCAGCACACATGAATCTTGAAGAAGATATCATTGAGGACTTAAGATATGCTGCAATACTTCACGATATTGGTAAAATAGGTATTTCAGCATCAATTTTAAATAAAACCGATAAGCTTACAGACCAAGAATATGAAGAAATTAAGAAACATCCTCAGATATCCTATAATATATTAAAAAATGTAGAATTTTTAGGCCAGGGGTTAAGAGCAATTCTTGAGCATCATGAAAAATATAACGGCAGTGGCTACCCATATGGACTTAAGGGTGAGGAAATCAGTTTATTGGGAAGAATACTATGCATAGCTGATGCTTTTGATGCTATGACCAGTGACAGAACCTATAGGAAAGGTATGACAATGGAACTGGCAATCAATGAAATTGAACGCTGTAAGGGGATTCAGTTTGACCCCGAAATTTCCGACGTATTTATTAAGATGATTAGAGAATTAGTTTAGGGACAGCTGGGAGGTAAATTGTGTGAAATTTGAACATAAAAAACTTAAGGTCCTTTTTGTTTCAGCAGAGGTTGACCCGTTTGCTAAAACGGGAGGTTTGGCTGATGTGGCAGGCTCATTACCAAAAGAATTAGCCTTGCTCGGACATGATGTAAGGATTGTAATGCCGCGATATGGTTTTATAAATTATGATACGGATTATATTTGTGATTTCCCTGTGGAAATGGGAAACAAGAAAGAAACCTGCATAATTAAGAAAGGAAGTATCGAAAGTTTAGGACATGAATCCGTACCTATTTATTTCATAGAGAATCACCATTATTTTAATAGAGAAGGCATCTACTGTTACAATGATGATGCTCAGCGGTTTATATTAATGTGTAAGGCTTCACTGGAAATGCTTAAGTATGTTGATTTTGTACCTGACATCATACATTGTAATGATTGGCATACCGGCCCGATTTGCCTGCTTTTGAAGGAAAAGTACCATAAACAGGATTTATACAGTAATATTGCGACAATATATACTATTCATAATCTTGAATACCAGGGAAATTTCGGAGCTGAAGTAAATGAATTTTTAAATCTTGATACTGAGTATTTTATCCCTGACAAAGCTGAATTTTATGGTATGTTCAGCTTTATGAAATGCGGACTAGTTTATGCGGATATAATCAATACTGTCAGTAAACAGTATGCCGAGGAAATCTTAACCTCTGCTTATGGAGAAAGAATGGAAGGCGTATTGGTTAAAAGGCAAAAAGACCTATTTGGAATAGTAAACGGTATATCCTATGAAGAATTCAATCCTGAACAGGATAAGTGCCTTTATGTTAACTATAATAAAGATAGTGCTGAATTGAAAATCGAGAATAAAAAAGCTTTACAGAAGGAATTACGCCTTAAGGAAAGTACAGCACCACTGATGGGAGTAGTAACCAGGCTAACGGGACAGAAGGGATTGGAGTTGTTAACGGGTTGTATAGAGGAGTTTATTGAGAAGGAAGATGCACAACTGGCTGTTCTCGGCTTGGGTGACGATTATTACCATAAAATATTTTCCCGTTTGCAAAGAAAGTATCCGGATAATGTCTCAGCAGTTTTTGAATTCAACACCGACCTGGCTAAAAGAATTTACTCAGCCTGTGATATGTTTCTGATGCCGTCCAGATTTGAGCCTTGCGGCCTTGGGCAGATAATAAGTTTGAGGTATGGTACTATACCTGTTGTCAGGGCCACTGGAGGTCTTGCTGAGACAATTATAGATTATGATACAGATAATACAGAGGGCAACGGCTTTTCTTTTGAAGAGTTTAGCGTTACTGCTTTCCAGAAAACACTTCAAAGAGCAGTTAACATCTATAAGAATAAACCTGCTGTTTGGAGAGAACTGGTTAACCGGGCTCTTCAAAGTGAATTCTCCTGGAAGAAACCAAGCAGGGCTTATCTTGAACTGTATCAGCTTGCTATGGACCGGACGAAAGTGAGAGTAACCTCATGAATAAAAAGCAAAGAGTTGTTGAAGTATTGAAAGTGCTGGATGAGCTCTATCCAAATGCAGAGTGCTCACTTGAATATGATAATCCGTTACAGCTGTTGATCTCGACTCAGCTGGCTGCACAGTGTACAGACGCACGAGTCAATATGGTTGCAAAGGATTTATATAAGAAATATCGGACCGCTGAGGACTTTGCAAATGCGGATCTTTCTGAACTGGAACAGGACATCAGATCAACCGGTTTCTACAGAAACAAAGCAAAGAACATAATAGCCTGCTGTAAGCAACTAGTTGAAAAATATGACGGCAAAATCCCTGACAATATGGAGGAGTTGCTGCAACTGCCCGGTGTGGGAAGAAAAACGGCAAACCTTGTACTTTACGAGATATATGGTATTCAGGGAGTAGTGGTCGATACACATGCTAAAAGGCTTTCAAACCATATTGGGTTGACTAAAAATGAAGATCCTGAAAAGATAGAATATGATTTGCAAAAAATTGTACCAAAGGATAGATGGGCTGATTTTTGTCACAGGCTTGTTTTTCATGGAAGAGAAGTTTGTAACGCGAGAAAACCTGACTGTGAAAACTGTAAAATAAACAGCTTATGTGATCACTATAAAAAAATCAAGGGTTAAAACTACTATTAAAGTGGGGATGGTAAATGCCTAGTAAACCAAAGACAGTAAAGATGGAAGATAAAAAAGATAACTATAAACCCGAAGATCTGATATTTGCACTGGACATAGGGACAAGGACCGTAGTAGGTATTGTCGGATACTATGAAAGGGAAATTTTTAAAGTAATCGCAGCAGAAGTTTATGAGCATAAAAGCCGTGCAATGCTTGATGGACAGATTCATGATATATATAAAGTTGCCGAAGTTGTCAGGGAGGTAAAAGACAGGCTAGAGGCTGTAATTGGGCTGCCATTGACAAAAGTTGCCATTGCTGCCGCGGGAAGAGTATTAAAGACCAGTCAAACAAAGCTTGAATATGAAATTGAACAGGGAAGGGAAATAACAGCAGAAATAGTCGGCAGTATGGAGGTTGATGCCATCCAGAACGCTCAGATACAGTTGGATAATGAACTCTCAAATGAGGAGAAGGTTCCGTTTTATTGCGTTGGCTATAGTGTTGTAAATTACTTTCTGAATGGATATGTTATATCTTCTCTGCTAGGGCATAAAGGCAAAAAAATAGGCGTTGAGGTCTTGGCTACCTTTTTACCGCACGTTGTAGTAGACAGTCTGTATACAGTTATGAACAGGGTAGGCTTGCAGGTTGCAGGTCTAACTCTTGAGCCTATAGCTGCTATAAGTGTAACAATACCAAAGGACCTCAGACTGCTAAACTTAGTTTTGGTTGATATAGGTGCGGGAACCTCAGATATTGCCATAACCAAGGATGGGTCTGTAGTTGCTTATGGTATGGTGCCGACAGCCGGAGATGAGATAACAGAAAGAATTGCTCAGGAATACCTTGTTGATTTCAATACTGCTGAAAAAATTAAGATATCCATAACTTCGAAGTCAGAAGTAATAAAATATACCGATATTTTAGGAAAGAAACATCAAATTAATAGGGCAAAAGCTCTGGAAGTTCTCGAACCTGCCATTGAATTATTGGCAAACAGTATTGCTGATAAAATTCTGGATTATAATCAGAAGGCTCCAAATGCTGTATTTTTAATAGGCGGGGGATGTCAGATTCCCGGGCTTCCAGAAAAGATAGCAAACAGATTGGGTATCAATTCCGATAGGGTTGCAGTGCGGGGAAGAGATGTCATTCCAAATATTAAAACAAAGCTGAAAAAGTTGTCAGGTCCAGAATCCATTACTCCTTTTGGAATAGCCATGATGGCTCATTCAAAGAAAGGACAGGACTTCTTATCTGTGACAGTTAATGGAGAAAAGATTCAGCTGTTAAACTCTAAGAAGCTTACAGTTGCAGACGCTTTAATATTGATTGGTTTTAATCCGGACAAGCTGATCGGAAGAACAGGTAAATCTATAAAATTTAAAATTAACGGGAATCCGATGTTTGTTAAAGGAGAGCATGGTGTTGCCGCGGAAATAACCGTCAACGATTCACCTGCCAGCCTTGATTCCATCATATCTGTCGGAGACAATATTGTTGTCAAACCGGCAATCAACGGAAAGAACGCAGTTAAGAGAATAAGTGATTATGCTGTTAACCCGATTGGACTTACAATAAGCCTAAATGGTGATGTTTTGAAGCTGGCTCCAAAGGTAATTGTTAATGGGGAAGTAAGGGATTCTGAGGCGGAAATTAACGATGGAGATGATATTACTCTTAATGAAATTATCAAGCTTGGCCAACTTGCTGATGAATTCAACCTGAAATTGGATGACGGGCTTTTGTTGGTGAGTGGTGAGCCTAGGGATAGGGAGTATGTGCTTGAAGAAAATGATAGGATAACCGTCCGGGAGAAAGAAATAGATCAAGGTAATCAGAGAGATAAAAGTGCTCAAGGTGATCAGAGAGATAACAGTGTTCAAGCATATTTACAGCCTTCAGACGACCCGGTTCCAAATGAAGCTGGTGCAGCAGGCCATATTGGTGACAAGGGGTTTGTAATAACTGTAAATGGTGACAAAATCAAACTGGATGAAAACAAACAATACATTTTTGTCGATGTGTTTAGCTATATAGATTTTGATTTGACTTCACCTAAAGGAAACATAGTATTAAAATTAAACGGCAGAGTAGCGAATTTTACAGACAACATAGTATCTGGCGATGAGATAGAGATATATTGGGAAAAGTTCAGAACTTAAAAATATATAGCTGGACGTGGAGGAACTATGAATAAAATACAAAAATATGAAAGGGTTTTAATTAACCTTTGTTGGGTATTTATTGTATTGCTGATAGCCGGTTATGCTATCAGAGATACTTTTAACATTGAGTCGAAGATATTGATTAAACAGGGATTAATGTTGAATGTATCAATTATTATTTTATTTATATTTAATGTAATTAAAACAACAACTACAAATAGTTTGTCCAGATACACAGACAAAGTATTCGTTATTTTCAGATATTGTGAAGTAGGTATTCTGTCGATTTTAACATTGAACATGTACGGAGGCATAGATTCTGCCATTCTATTGATTCCGTTGGTTTTCCTAAGTTTACATAAAGGCGAAAAGGCAGGATATATGCTATTAGCCTTTAGCGCAGTTATTAAGTTCGGATACCTGTTTTTAGATTTCATTCTGATAGATAACAATCCCTCCTTCCGTCTGCTGATATATGATTTATTTATAATGCTCTTTGCGTATTTTATACTTTTTACCATAATCAAAATGAGTTCTTCTGTATATAACAACAACATCACAAGTGAAATGGAGAATGCCCGACTGGTTATTGAACTGGGAGAAAAGTATGAACAACTTGAGGTGGCTCAGAACGAAGCGAAGAGTCAATACGACAAGTTAATGGCAACAAATCAAAAGCTTGAAGAAACAAATCGTCGGTTAACTTCAAGTATTGCCGAATTCTACACGCTTCAGCAGATAAGTGAAGCTATAGGTTCAATTCTGGATATAAATGATCTTTTAAATTTTGTTAATGATGTAATAATTGGAGTCATGGGAGTTAATTATTCAACCATAGTTTTACTTGACCATAAAAAGAACCGGCTTAAGGTACAGTTTACAAATATTCAAAAGAAGGAAGATTTGGCTGTTTTAAATGACAATATCAATTGCAGATTTTTACTTGATATTTTGGAAAACGAAAAACCGGTAATGGAGAATTCCGTTATTCCCAATAACTTTGATTTTATTAAAACCCGTGAAATCGGTTCTTTCATATGTTTACCTTTAAGCTCCAAATCCAGAAAATTCGGTATTACCCTGATTGAACACAAGAACGCTAATACCTTTGATGAAAACAACCTGAGACTTTTAGTCACTATTGGAAAGCAGATAAGTATGGCCATTGAAAATGCTGAACTTTACGCGAATCTGCAGGAAATGGCAACAATAGACGGACTTACAGGAGTATTTAACAGGGTATACTTCCATCAGAAATTCGTTGATGAGTATAATGCGGCTAAAACTCTTGGATATGATTTAACACTTGTTATCCTTGATATCGACAAATTTAAAAAGTTTAACGATACATTTGGTCACCTTTTTGGAGATGTGGTTTTAAAAAGTGTAGCTCAAACAGTTAAGAGCAATCTTAGATCTACAGATACCATAGCCAGATTTGGCGGAGAGGAGTTTGTCATAATTCTTCCAAGAACAACTGCCTCTGAGGCTTATGAAAAGGTTGAGGATTTACGCATTAAAATAGCAAATAACATAATACGAGATAATCTTATTTCTGCTTCAGTTACAGCCAGCTTCGGTATTTCCTGCTTCCCTGATATTTCAGCAAATCATATGGAACTGATAAAAGATGCGGATAATGCCTTGTACAAAGCTAAAGAGAGCGGAAGAAACTGTGTTAAAATTGCTACCAGAGCTGACAAAGCAGAAGGCTGATTACTTTACCATAAATGAATCGACCATTTTCCAAAACATATTGTAGTCATTTTTATCATAATTTTTTTCTGGAATATAGTAGCTGATCCGATAAAACTTGGAGCCTTTAGTCAGGAACACCTCCAGGTTTTTGTATTTTTCATTTGTACTTTCGGTCGTATATTCCCAAAAGTAGCCATTCAAGCCGTTTACTTTGATCTTTTTAGAGACGAAATCAATAAATTCATTCATAGCAGCTTCCTTAGATGACTCAAGAAAGCTTTCCAGGGACTGAGGCATGTGCCAGACTTGGACAAAACCGTAAAATCTATTGTCTTCTGTGTCCTGAAAATCTATGTGATATAATATCTCACTACCCGGAAAACTCTGCTGATTAAGCTTAAATAAGGAAGGATAGCTAAACACGAAACCCTCCTCAACAGACTTGAATTCAACAAAGTTTTTATAATTATTGTTACTTGCCTGAATATAAGGTGAAGAATCACTGTATTTTGAATAAATATTTTTAATGCTCATTTTTGAGGGGTAGGATAGAGATATACTACTATTAACACTTATTGTGTACTGTATAGTATTATCATATAGAAGTTCTGCTCCAATAAAAAATATTATCCATAATAAAACTATAGCTATCAAGATAAGTAATTTCCTTTTAAAGTTTGAAATAATTATGACGTTCATACGAATCTCCCAACTCCCATCTCAGCCTATAGGCGCGTACACAAGTTGAATTTAAAAAGATACTAGTACTATATACTTATTCAGCTCGTATCGGAATTAGACAGTTTTGATAAAAGATTTTCAGATATTATTCACGAAATAGAAAATCCGGGAATATGATAAATAGTAAGGAGCCATTGTGGGGGGAGTGTAATAATGAAGATAGTAGTTGTTAAAATGCCAAAATTTTTCGGAAGCATATTGAAAAAGGTGTTTAGGATTGGCTGATTAATTACTAATGATAAAATAAGAGCTTTTCCAGTCTGTATAGATGAGGCTTTAAGCTAAAAATTTGAGATATATAAAGAAAAAATAAAGATAAAAATAAAAAAGCGTCAGGACGCTTTTTTATTTTTAATAATTAACGTAATCAAATTAGATAGCTCTGGTAACTTTGTTTGAACGAAGACACCTTGTGCATATGTTAATTGATTTTGGTGTGCCATTATCAATTATCTTTATTTTTCTTACATTAGGTTTCCATGTA
>JAEZKZ010000024.1 GCA_023415305.1 Bacillota bacterium | reverse complement strand
GTATAGCATTCAGGTGAACGGCATGTCGATTTATGATCTGGTTGAAAGCATGTTGCCCAAAGGCCTCTATTTGGCAAAAACCACTGAGGAATAGATATATAGCTTAGGCTTCCTCCCCCAAAACGCCCTCTCCCTACCCTTCACTCATCAAATTGCCCCCCGTAGCGTCATTCGCGAATGATTGGTGCATGGGGTGAAGTTTTATGGCGGGCCGGGTCGGAGCCCGGCCCCTACTGTGATCTGCGAATAGCAAGCAGTGAAAACAACATGCACTAGCAACAAATTTGCCCCTCCCTGGAAGGGGGAGGGGCGTTGGCAGAGGAGAATGAAAGGAGGTTGGCATAACAAATAATGTATTAATGAACATGAGAGGGTTAGCCCATCAGCACCTCAACGGCGTGCTCCCCGCCGGGGAACACCGGCACGGTGCAGCAATCCAACAGCTTACCGTCCACCGTCATCGAAAGCACGCCGCGGCACACATGGCCGGGGTTTCTCACGGTGATGTGGTAGGTCGCACCGCGATAGCGCCGGGTGACGGTGAAGCCATCCCAGGCGGAGGGGATGCAAGGATCCACGATCAGGCCGTCGTAGCCGGCACGGACACCCAGAATGTAGTTGGCGGCAGCCACATAGTTCCACGCGGCAGCGCCGGTGAGCCAGGAGTTCTTGGCCTCGCCGTGGCGCCTGGCGTCTTTGCCGGCCACCATCTGCGCATACACATAGGGCTCAGTGCGCCGCAGCGCCTGGTCTTCGCAATATGCCGGAGCTGTCTTGGCGTAGTATTCAAAGGCCCGGTCGCCACGCCCCAACGTGGTCTCGGCGATCACAACCCACGGATTGTTGTGGCAGAAGATGCCTGCGTTTTCCTTGTAACCCGGAGGATAGGAGGAGATCTCACCCAGCTCCGGGCGGTACCAGGTATAGGCCGGGTTCAACAGCACAAGGCCATGGGGGGTGTCCAGATGTTGCCTCACGGATTCCAGCGCCATCAGGGCCGTTTCCTTTTGGCCGATGCCGGCCATCACGCAGAAGCCCTGGGGCTCGATGAAGATCCTGCCCTCGTCACACTCGTGGCTGCCCACCTTGCGACCGGCGTCGTCGTAGGCGCGGAGGAACCATGCGCCATCCCAGCCATGGGCCATCGCAGTGGCTTCCATGGCCTTCACCTGTTGCTCGACGGTCTCCGCTTCCTCCGTCAAACCTTTGCTGCGGCAAAGCGTGGCATACTCCCGGCCATAGTAGACGAACAGCCCGGCGAGGAATACCGACTCGGCCACGCGGCCATCCCTGGTGCCGGTGGTCTGGAAGCTTTCCCCGGGCGTGATGGAGTGGCAGTTGAGGTTCAGGCAGTCATTCCAGTCTGCCCGGCCAATGAGCGGCAGGCCATGGGGGCCCAGGTTTTCCATTGTGTGAAGGACACTGCGCCGCAGGTGCTCCATCACGGGCGCGGCCAGCTCGGCGTTGTTGTCAAAGTCCGCCACGTCATCGAGGATGGACCAGTCACCTGTCTCCCGGATGTAGGCACCCACCGACCCAATCAGCCACAGCGGGTCGTCATTAAAGCCGCTGCCCTCCTCGTTGTTGCCCTTTTTGGTGAGCGGCTGGAACTGGTGGTAGGCGCTGCCGTCGGGCAGCTGCGTGGCCGCCAGGTCGAGAATGCGCTCGCGGGCCCGCTCCGGCGCCTGGTGCACAAAGCCCAGGATGTCCTGCGCGCTGTCGCGGAAGCCGATGCCACGGCCAATGCCAGATTCGAAGAACGACGCTGACCGGGACATAATGAATGTGGTCATGCACTGGTAAGGGTTCCACACATTGACCATGCGGTTGAAGCGCTCGTCGGGAGTGGCGGCGCTGCAGATGCCCAACAGACCATCCCAGAACTCCTTCAGGTCAGCCATGGCCCCGTCCACATCGGCAGAGGTCTGATAGCGGGCAAGCAGGGCATGGGCCTTGGTTTTGTTGATCACGCCGGGGGCCTGCCACTTGTCTTCACGGGCGTTTTCGGCATAGCCCAGCACAAACACAAAGTCCTTGGACTCACCGGGATCCAGCGCCACCTCCAGGCAGTGGCTGGCAATCGGCGACCAACCGTCGGCCACCGAGTTGCCGGGCTTGCCCTCGGCCACAGCCCGCGGTGTGTCAAAGCCATTAAACTGGCCCAGGAAGCTTTCCCGGTCCGAATCAAAACCGGTGACAGGGGCGTTCACAGAATAGAAAGCATAATGATTGCGGCGCTCGCGGTATTCTGTCTTGTGATAAATCGTGGAGCCTTCGATCTCCACCTCGCCGGTGTTGAAATTGCGCTGGAAGTTGGTCATGTCATCCAATGCGTTCCACAGGCAAAACTCAATGTAGGAGAAGAGCTTAAGCTTCTTTGGGGCTGTGCCTGTGTTGGTCAGGCGGACCCGCTGCACCTCTGCGGCCTGGCCGGGGGGCACCAGAAACAGGGTCTCGGCGGTCACACCGCCGCGGGAACCTGTGATGCGGGTGTAGCCCATGCCGTGGCGGCACTCATAGCCGGTGAGCTCGCGCCGCACCGGCATCCAGCCCGGCGTCCAGTAATCCGAGCCGTCCAGTATATAGAAATAACGCCCGCCAAAATCAGACGGCACGTTGTTCATGCGATATCGGGTGATGCGGCAGAGCCGGGCATCCTTATAAAAGCTATAGCCGCCGGCTGTGTTGGAAATGAGGCTATGAAACTCCTCCGCGCCCAAAAAGTTCATCCACGGCAGCGGTGTTTTGGGCGTGGTAATCACATACTCGCGGTTGACGTCGTCAAAGAAACCGTACTTCATGGTTGCAACCCCTTGCGAAAAATAGAATCAAGCCAATTCCAGGCGCTTGACCGACCCGGCAGCCTGCCTGCAGGAATCGCGGACAATCAGCTTCACCGGCAGGCTGACCATGCTTTGGGACTTGTCTTCCGTGCCAATGGCATGGATGACAGAATCCACCGCCTTGCGCGCCATGTCATAGATCGGCACCTTCACCGTGGTGAGCGCAGGGCTCACATGGGCTGAAATGGCGATATCGTCGAATCCGATGATCGAAATGTCCTGCGGCACCCGGATCCCTTTGCTTTTAAAAATGTCGATGGCTGCCAGCGCCATATCATCGTTGCAGGAGAAGAGCGCGGTGGGCATTTCGCCGCGGCCAATGAGCCGAGTGACTTCCTGCTCCGTATTGCTCTTGAGGAACTCGCCATAGAGAATGAACTCATCGCGCACAGGCAGGCCGTTGTTGCCCATGCAGTCAACAAAGGCCTTATACCGTTCGCGGCCCGAATAGGTGCTCATGCGCCCGGCCAGCAGGCCGATCTCGCGATGGCCCAGACCCAGCAGGTATTCCACAGCCATGTAGGCCCCTTCATAGTCCATGGAGTTGATCAATGTGAGATTGGCCTGACCGCCGCGGAATTTCCTGGCCTCGTCCGGGTCCAGGTCGATGATGGCCAGCGGGCAGCCGCGCTTCAGAATGTCGCCGTATACGTCAGACGCCATTTCTGTGCCGATGATGATGCCGCTGTCAATCCTCTTTTGCATAAAGGCTTGCTTGATGCGGTCATAATCATCCTTGGAGTAAATCACATTGACCAGCGCGTAGTAGCCCCTGGAGTTCAGCGCGTCCACTATGATCTCCAGAAACGGTGCAAAGTAGTTGTTCTGATAAATGCGGTGGTTTTCGTCCTTTTCCGAGATGCTGATGATGAAAAGCCCAATGGTGTTGTGGGGTTTTCCGGCCAGTGCCCGGGCGGAGGTATTGGGCGCGTAGTCATAGCGGTCAATAATCTCCATCACCCTGCGGCGTGTTTCATCCGGCACGTTGGAGTAGTTGTTTACCACCCTGGAAACCGTGCTGCGGGATACACCGGCCAACTTTGCGATTTCGTCACTTTTCATCGGGCAACCACCTTTTTAGCGGGACGGAGCAGGCCCTGCCCGCTCCGTCCCCATTGGTTCATTGTACAGGTTACGGTTGATTACTTCTTGGCAGCCAGGAAGGCATCATACTGCTTCTGCATGTCAGCCAGGAGCACGTCCACACCGGCATCCTTCAGCTCTTTGGCAAACTTGGCGACCGTGTCGTCAACAGACTCGGTGCCGGCGCCGTTGAACAGGTTCACATAATACTTGGCGACCACGTTCTTGCAGGCGGAGGCTTCAGTCTGCACATTGGCGCCGTCCCAGATGAAGCCAAGGCTCCTCAGCGGGATCGCGCTGTCGTTGAAGCTCTTGTAAAGATCCCACATGTTGGTCGGATCCTTCTCGGAGAGGAACTCCAGATACTGGTTGCCGAACTTCCAGGTGTGGCCGGGGTTGTAGCCGGCAGGAGTGGTGGCATTCTTCGGGCCGGCCTTGATCTGGGTGTCGCTCACCTTCACATAGTGCTCGCCCTCAATGCCGAAGTTCAGCGTGTTGATCACGAACGCATCGGTATAGAGCAGGTTCACAAACATCATGGTGCGCTCGGGGTTGGGGCAGGCAGCGGGCAGGGCCAGCATGGAGCCGGTGGTCTCACCGTTGCTCATCACGGAGGGGGAGAACTGAGCCTGCACATACTCCACACCCAGTTCGTTGGACATTTCAATATACTTGTTGGGCTTCAGGGACTGATCCACGCAGAAATACTTGCCGCTCTTGAGCTCGGCCTTGAAGTCGGTCTGTGTGGGGGATTCGGGGTTGATGTAGCCCTTGGTGAAGTAATCACGCATGAGCTTGTAGTGCTCCACAGACTCGGGGGCGGTGAACTGATCAATGACCTTCACATTGGACTCGTCGTTGTTGGAATAGAGCGCGCCGGGGATGTTCTTGTCACCAATATAATCCCAATCCAGCGTGGCGAAGGGGGCTTCGCCCTGCACTACCAGCAGCGGCCACACGTCTTTTTCATTGTCCTTGATGATCTTGAGCACCGGCTCGAAGTCTTTCCAGCTCTTGATTGCGGACATATCGATCTTATACTTGTCCACAAGGTCTTTGCGCATCAGCGGGCCCCAGGCATGGGCCTTTTCCTTGTTGCAGGGCATCGTGTACTGCTTGCCGCCCACGGAGGAGGCATAGAGGAAGTCAGGACCGAGCACCTTCTCCACATCGGGGGCATACTGCTTGAGAAGATCAGTGATCTCCAGCAGGAAGCCGGAGGAGGCGTTCAGGCGGTAGTTGCCGGCCCAGCTGCAGGAGAACAGCAGGTCGAACTTCTCGCCGGCGGCCAGCATGGGGTTCACCTTGTTGTCATAGTCGCCCCAGCCGATCACGCGCAGATCCACGGTGGCGTTGATCTTGGGCTTGAGATACTCGTTGACCTTGGCCAGCACAGCGGCCTGGTCCGGCTCGTCGCCGTTGCCCACCAGGTACCACACCAGGTTGACGGGCGGGAGCTCCACAGCCGGCTCCGTGGGTTCCACGGTCGGCTCCTGGGTTTTGGGCGCGTCGGTCGCGGGCGCCTGTGTGGCAGGAGCCGCGGTGGGGGCGGTGGTTGCGCAGCCGGCGACCATCACCATGGCCGTGAACAGCGCCAACGCCGCGAAGAGATTTCGCCAGTGTCTTTTCATCTTGAGCCCTCCTTGATTGATTCTTATACCGTCCGGCTATGCCGGCATCAGCCTTTCACAGCGCCGATCGTCAAGCCCTTGATAAAATACCGTTGGAAGAACGGATAGGCAAAGATGATCGGCCCGATGGACAGCACGGCAATTGCCATGCGCGAGGTCTCGCTGGGGGTGTTGCTGAAGGAAGTGGAGCCGGTGATGTATTGCGAATTCTGCGAAAGCCAGGTGAGGTTGGAAAGCATTTTGGCCAGCACGTATTGCACGTTGTAGAGCTCTGTCTTGTCAATGAACACCAGGGGCAGATACCAGTCGTTCCAGTATTGCAGCATGCAGAACAAGCCGACTGTGGCAAGCCCCGGCTTGCTGATGGGCAGCACCACCGAGAAGAATGTGCGGAACTCTCCTGCGCCATCGAGCCTGGAGGCTTCCAGCAGCTCATCGGGCACCGTGGTGCGGAAGAATGTGCGCATGATCAGCACATACCAGCAGTTCATCAGAGACGGCACGATATAAACCCAGACCGTGTTTTTGATCGGGATCAGGTGCACATAGACCATATACCAGGGCACAAGGCCGCCGGAGAAAATCATCGTGAAGAACACCACGAAGGACAGCATATTGCGCTGCTTGAAATCCCTGCGGGAAATGGGATAGGCAAACAGCGTGATCACGATGAGGCTGGCCAGCGTGCCCAAGATCGTTACAAACGTGGTGATGCCATAGCTGCGCCAGATCACGTCGCCGGCGAACACGTAGCGGTATGCCTCCAATGAAAGCTTGGCCGGGGTGAAAGAGTAGCCCAGCCGCAGAATCTCCGTCTCATCGCTGAACGACACGATCACGGTGAGCAGAAGCGGCACAATGCAAAGCGCCACAAAGATGATCACGACAACGTTCAATACGAAGTTGATGCCCATGGGAAGCCTGTTGAATCTGGCTTCCTGCCGGTTCTGATTTTCCATGCCTGCACCTCCCCTCAAAACACCGCTTTATCGCGGTCGAGTTTGCCCACCACCAGATTGGCCCCCAGCACGAAGATGAACCCCACGATGGACTGGTAGAGACCGGCAGCCGCGGCCATGCTGAAGTTGTTCTGCTGCTGGAGCGCACGGAACACATAAACATCGATGACCAGCGTGGTGTCCGAAAGAGCCCCCTGCTGCCGGGGCAGCTGGTAAAACAGGCCAAAGTCGGAGTTGAACACCCTGCCGATGGCCAGCACCGTGAGGATGATCATGAGCGGCTGAAGCTGCGGCAGCGTGATGTGCTGGATGCGGTGCCAGCGGTTCGCGCCGTCGATTGTGGCGGCTTCATACAGCTCCGGGTCAATGCCGGCGATGGAGGCCAGATAGACCACGCAGTTGTAGCCGGTGTATTTCCACAGGTTGAAAAAGATCAGTATCGCTGGCCAGTAGGCCGGCTCGGAATAGAACTGGATCGTGTCAAGCCCCAGCGGCTGGAGGATGGAGCGGTTGATAAAGCCTGACTCCGGCCCAAAAAAGCCATATGCCAGATAGCTCACGACCACCCACGAAAGGAAATAGGGCTGGAACATCATGCTTTGGAACACCTTGGAACCGCGCCGGTTGCGAAGCTCCGACAGGATGATCGCAAACGCGACAGCCACCACCAGGCCCAACACGATGAAAATCACGTTGTAGAGCACTGTGTTACGGGTCATGTTCCAGGCATCCGGCGACTTGAACAGATAGGCAAAGTTGCCGAACAGGTTCTTCTCCTGAACGAGCTCGCCGCTTTCGTTCAAGCTGGACAGGATCGGCAGGTTGCCCTTAGCAAACCCTTGCACAATGTTGTAAAAATACTGCGGCAGCCAAGTCCAGGCTCCGGTTTTGGGTTTGGGGATGTTCTGATACTTCTGGAAGGCCATCACGATGCCCAGCATGGGCACGTAATTGTTGATCAGAAGCACCACGAGGCCGGGAAACACCATCAGCCAATACTCCCAGCGGAAGGACCGGAAGCGTTTGCTTGTGCTTGTTTTGCGGGTCACCGGTGTCTCCGGGGTTTGCGGAACGCTCTTGACCATCATGCAGCACCTCGTTGTGTGAACGCGTTTCTACAGAGTTATTGAGCTTACCTGGCAGTTTATTCGTGCAGATTGTTCATTGATTGCGATACGATTTATGCGTTATGTGATTTGTGCGACGCACTTTCTTGATTGCACCACTCGTTCTGCACAATTCTGTGAATGCGCTTTCACAAAACATGATACGGGAAATTGCAACAAATCTAAATGGATTATATTGTGCTTATCGTTGTATTATATTGTGTTATTCAATACATATTTTTATTTCCAGATGTGTTTTCTACTCGTAATACCGTCATTCTGACAGAAAGCCATAAGCAAAAATGCACAATCAAACTGGTGAAAAACACGGTTTCATTCCATAGCATTTTTCCTGTAATCACTGGGGGAATGGCCCGTCTGCCTTTTGAAGTGCTTGGCAAAATAGTGCGCATCGGCCATCCCGACACGCTCTGATACATCGCAAATGGGCATATTGGTGTCCCTCAGCAACGATTTTGCCTCATGAATGCGCAATTGCCACAAATAAGCCACCCAGCTGCTGCCCATTTCC
>JAEZKZ010000083.1 GCA_023415305.1 Bacillota bacterium | reverse complement strand
ACTGCGCAGGTGGTGTTGTCTTTTCCGGAGAGAAAGTATTTCTTCTCAAAAATGAGAAGGATGAGTGGGTACTTCCAAAAGGGGTAATAAAAAATGGTGATTATCCCGATGAGGTAGCATTGCGAAGAGTAAAAGAAGAAACAGGAATTGATGCAGAAATCATTTCTACCGCAGGTAATACCAATTATGAGTTTTTCTCAGTCACACGTCAAAGACCAGTCTGTAATAAAATAACATGGTATATCATGAAATCCCTCAATAATAATTATGAAGTGAATAAAGAAGAAAGTTTCAGAGATGGCGGCTATTTTACCATTGATGAAGCTTTGCAGAAAGTAACCTATAGTCAGGATAAATCTCTGATAAATTTATCTTTTTCAAAATACAGTAAATTTGCTTAGTTTGTAGGATAAATGAAGAAGCAATATATCATTTATTAACGTAATAACGTGGTGTAAAAGATGTCCCCCGCTTCTACGAAGTGGTGGGCTAACATGTTAGCCCTTTTACTGCTTCGGGTTTTGGGCAGTGAGCATATCCAAGGTGTCCATAGCGTTTCCAAGGGCACTATTGACACCATTGCCTCGTTGAAACGCAGATGATGTAAGAAAATTTTTCTACAGTCGAAAAATTTTCTCTGAAATGAGGCATTATAAATCAGAAATACCTGCAGCACTCTCTATATATGGGAGTGCTGCTTTTGGCATATAGGAAATTATTTATACTACTGTTTAGCTTGTTGCAAACCTTTGTTAATTAGCTTCTTGGTTTATTTATATCCCGTTCTGGGTTATAATAACTTTATTCCGGAAAACTTTATCGTTAGAAACATCGTTAGAAACGGTTTGATAGACGCTCCCCCTTTCACAGGCGGACTAGCAAATAAGTAGTAATAAGAGGAGATTGCCGCTGCCTGCGGCTTTAGGTAATAAAAAATGATTACAGAGTTCAAGACAGTGCTCAATTCAGCATTAACAGAATTTGAGGAGAAAAAATCAAGGTTTATAACAAATATAAAGCCTGTATCAACAGAAGACGAAGCAGTTTCATTTATAAATGAAATTAAAACCAAACATTGGAACGCAACCCACAATGTCTATGCCTACAGTATAAACAATGAGACTCTGGTCCAACGCTTCAGTGACGATGGTGAACCGTCCGGTACCGCGGGAATGCCGGTACTTGAGGTTATACGAAGAATGGGTGTTCAAAATGTCGTAGTAGTTGTAACCAGATATTTTGGAGGTACTCTTCTGGGAGCATCCGGGCTGATCAGAGCGTACAGTCATGGTGCTTCACTGGGCTTGGAGGCAGCTGAGGTTGTTACAAGAAAATTATGCTTAAATATTAATATAATGATTGAATATACCTTATTCGGAAAGTTGCAGAACATGCTTATGACAAATAACAACATAATAAAAGATATACAGTATGGTCAGGATATTGAACTGACTGTCCTTATTGAAATCGGGGGTGAGGAAGCCCTGATCAAGGACGTAATAGAAAATACCAGCGGAAGAGCTATTATTGAAAGCGGGGAGAAGGAATACATAACGCTGGATGGTAATGGCAAACTAATATCAGTTCAATAAACGAAAACTGCGCTGTTTGCCGATAGTTGATTATTTGAAGATTTACTATTATAATGTTTAAGTAATATTTTAAGGATATATATTTTCATTACTATTTTGTTGCCACAATGTGGCTCATGTAGGTTAATGTGTAAAACTTTTCACATAAAATGTTTATGATAATGCAATCAGCATTAGGGAGGTATTTATGTCAGGGCATTCAAAATGGGCCAATATCAAGCGCCAAAAAGGTATGGCAGATGCTAAAAAGGGTAAGGTTTTCACCAAGCTTGGCAGGGAAATACAAATAGCTGTTAAAGTTGGGGGAAGTGCCGATCCTAATACAAATTCCAAATTGAAGGATGTTATTGCAAAGTGTAAGGCTGCAAACATGCCTAACGATAATATTCAAAGAAGTATAAAAAAGGCGGCCGGAGACGGAGACAGTGCGAACTACGAAGAAATCACCTATGAGGGTTACGGTCCGGGCGGGGTTGCTGTTATTTGTGAATGTACTACAGATAACAGAAACAGAACTGCAGGAGATTTACGACATTACTTTGATAAATTTGGGGGCAACCTGGGTCAGAGCGGCTGTGTTTCCTTTATGTTCAATAAAAAGGGAGTAATCGTTATTGAAAATGATGAAAAAATCAGCGAAGATGATCTTATGATGGAAGCCCTTGAAGCTGGTGCCGAAGACTTTAAGGCCGACGGTGATGTATTTGAAATACTAACTGATCCTTCAGACTTTTCAACTGTTCGTGAGGCACTTGAAAAAAAAGGCTACGAGTTCCTCGAAGCAGAAGTTTCGATGATACCGACTACTACAACAAAGCTTACTGATCCCGAACATATTAAGTTTATGGATAAGCTGATTGAAAACCTTGAGGACCTTGATGATGTTTCAAACGTATATCACAGTTGGGAACAGGATGAGGAAGAAGAATAAGCTACAAGTAAAAGTGAAGAGATATGGAAAAAGTCGGCTTTATGCCGACTTTTATAGTTTCCGGCAGACCCTGCGGCCGCCTTTATTAACTTTTCACCCTTCATAATATACGCTTACTATTTACTATTTATCCAGCATTTCCAATCTGCCTTCGTCAATAAACTTTTGTATGTGAGCAACCTTGATATCTAATTCGGTAGCGATTTTTCCAATAGTAGACCTGGGATACATTTTAAGATAACTCTTTATTTTCTTAAATTCCAAATCGTTTCTTTGGCTACAGCTCAGGCAAAGGCCATCACTGGTAGTATATTGGAATGTACCCAAACATTCTTTGCATTTCTTTGTATCAGCCATAAATCAGACCCCAATAATATAAATTTTAAACTTCTTTATCTGGCTTTTCACTCAGGGATACATCAAAATTCTTTACTTCAAGAACATCCAGTATAAAAATAAATATAGGTATTCCTATTATCAGCCCCCAGATTCCCAACAGATACTCCGAAACAATAAGAACTACAAAAGTGTAAAAAACCGGAAGTTTGGTTTTTTGAGACATCAGTTTGGGGTTGAGAATATAACTTTCAAGAGCGTGCAGTATAGCGATTAGAATAAGCACATAAATAATCATTTTGAAGCCGCCGATGGTAAATGCAATTATGGATAAAGGTATCAGAGATATAACAACTCCGGCTACAGGTACAAGTCCCAATACAAATATCATTGCTCCAAGTCCCAAAACCTGCGGAAAATCAAGCACATAAAGCATTATCATTGACAAAATAGTATTTACAAAGGAGATTGTGATTTGAGTTTGTATAACTTTACCAAAGGATTGAAGAAACTTTCTCCCAAAGAATGCCATTTCATCATAAACAATCCTTACTTTGCTGTTTTGAAAATTTGAGGTAAATTTTACAATCCTGTTCTTTTCAAGTATAAAGAATAAGCTTAAAATCAACGCCATAAAAATTTCAATTCCCCATTTACCAATATTAGTAATGGATTTTATAAGACCTTCATAGTTATTGGTAATATATGTGGATATTTTAAACTCTTTCAAAAGCGATAAAATGTAATTCAAGGTGTCATTTTCATACGTCCCGTTAAGAAAAAATATGGCCTGTTGAATGATAGTATTTACCTCGGAAATAATTTTAGGAATATATAAATACAGTACATAAACGGCTAAAGTAACAATAGCCAGATATACTGTAATTATAATGGCTTTTAAGAGTCTGGAGTTAAGATTTTTTGCTCTTCTAAATACAAAGTCCTGAGCAGTATACCCGAGATATGCAAAGATGAAGGTTAATAAAAACATATTGGCCATACCTCTTAGGAGGTAAATGCCAACTCCAAAAGCAAGAAGGATTAATATACGCCTGGGCATTTGCTTTGTGAAGATAGATTTAATAGTCGTCATAAAGAACCGTTTCCTTGTTAATTTTTAAGAAAAACATGAAACTCCCGCTTGAAACGGAAATTATGTAATTTACTTATAAATTAATTATATAGAAATATTTATAACTAATAAAGAGTTTTCAATAAAAATGAAGTTCAAATATTATAACTCACAATTTTGATGTAAAATAAATAAAAGGATACCGTCCAAAACGGCATCCTTTTATTATTGCGTCCATAAGGACTCTTACCCGCTAATATTACTTGTTCATACCCTGTTGATCTCTGAATGTCTTAAATACTGTTTTAGTGATGTTTCCACCAATTTTACCAGCTTCTCTGGAAGTTAAATCACCATTATATCCTTCTTTGAGGTTTACGCCTACCTGAGAAGCTATTTCATACTTCATGTTCTCAAAACCACTTGGTCTGTTATTAGATCTGTTGCTTGACATAATCGCATTCCTCCTTTTAGTATCACCATATTTCACTTTAGAAGTGATTTTGTTGGTGTAATAATATATTCTGCAATAAGTAAAAAAATATTACGGTAATATATTACTTTTGGGTTATTAATTTATGGAAGGATATCAGTAGAAATTAAGTTTAATCAAATAATATTACTGAGTATAACGAGGTGTAAAAAATGTCCCCTGCTTCTACGAAGTGGAGGGCTAACAAGTTAGCCCTTGCAGCGCTTCGGGTTTCAGACGGTGAGCATATCCCAGATGTCCATAGTGTTTCAAAAGGCACTATGTGCACTATGGACACCATTGCCTCGTTGAAACGCCGCTGATATAAGGAAATTTTTCTACAGTCGAAAAATTTTCTCTGAAATGAGGCGTTATAATTTATAAAGTGGCGTTGACTACCCGCCACTTTAGGCTGTTAATGATTTCTTACTGGTGCTGATTCCCTAAATAAAAGACTTATACTGTACAGTCCGGCAATACCTACGATAGTAAATATTGTCCTTGTAATAAGTGAAGCTGTTCCAAATATCGAAGCCACCAGGTCGTATCTGAATAAGCCGACAGACAGCCAGTTTAGAGCTCCTATAATTACTAATACTAGTGCAACTCTATCCAAAGGTGTTCTCATTGTCATAACTTCCTTTCTTGATAGTTTTAGCTAATTCCCTTGTCGGAAATTATGCTTGAATATAGTATAATAATTTTATTGGGTTTTTATTCACTATAATTAAAGCATAAAATAACCGCATTTCCTTTTTGGGGGAAATGCGGTGTATTTAAATAACCGTCTGTTTTCACAGGCAGTTAGTCCTGATATATGATGTGAACAAAAATTTTTTATTTTTGAGAGTAATTTTATTGTAACTATAATCAGGTCTATACATAAATACAATTAATTGATTAGGTAAAACTAAAAGTATTGTTAATTTAATTACTTATCCTTAGTATAATATGAAAAAAATTTTTTATGTGTGATATTAATAATTACAATTTCAATAGTAAAACAGGAGGTGTAATTTGAAACCGCTACATATACCCAATATACCTACCGGAGTTGTAACTGCCGCTATAGTTGATGGACGAGTTTTTCACAAATTTGAAGCTGCATTTAAAAAATTGAAAATAACAATGATACCTACATTAGCCCATCCTGATGTATACCAAGCCGTAGCTTATCACCCGGATATAATGCTTCATCATATTGGAGACGACATAATTGTCTATGCTCCAAATACCCCTGTCCAGCTGCTGAATTCATTGCGGGACAGGGGATTTACATTAGTAAAGGGACACAAAGAGCTGGGGGGGAAATACCCTGAGACAATAGCTTACAACGTAGCGAGGCTTGGGAGATTTGCCATACACAATACTAAACATACTGACCCTGTTTTAAAAGAACTTCTCATTTCCCGGGGAGTAGAATTTCTCCATACAAGTCAGGGCTATTCCAAATGTCTTACCTGCATTGTTGAAGCAAACAGTATAATAACTTCCGATAGCGATATTCACAAAAAAGTTTTGTCGTCAGGACTGGATTCATTGCTTATAGAACCTGATGCAGCTATCAGGCTTGAACCTTTTAAAATGGGTTTTATCGGAGGAGCAACAGGATTAATCGATGAAAAAAGGCTCGCAGTAGCAGGAAACCTTAAATTTCATAAAAATTACAAACAAATAATTGACTTTTTAAGTTTAAAAAGTGTAAGTGTGGTTATGCTAAATGATGAAAAACTTATTGATATTGGCTCCATTATTCCTATTGAGCAAAATCAGTAGTAAGACTTATTTGAGTTGAAATGTTTGCAGCTTTTGTTTGGGAACAAATTAATCTTTATGGTGTAGTACCTATAAAAAATGCCATGCATATAATGTAGCATAGCTTAAAGGGGACGGAATTAAGTCGAATACTACAAAAAGCATTCCTATATATAAGGAGTAATTGTAATTGACTTAGTATATACTACACACGAAGGGAAGTGAAGTTGATGCAGTATCCATATCTCTCAATAGGGATAACAGATAGCGCAGAAAACGTAATACAACAAATAGAAAAAGAGCTTCAACAACTCAAAGAAAAAAATATAGATTATTCTATAAAAGAGGTTGATTTTGAGGGTACTACTTCCGTGGTGTGTTATTTAGAGGGTGAACCGCTGTTCTCAAAAAAATCCAACCAGTATGAGCTGCTGAAATATCATGTATCAAATGCACTGGCAGAGTATGTTATACAACAATATGAAGAAAAACTTCTCAATAGAATAATAAATAGTAACTATGGATATTTTAATTCAGCTGAAAAAAAGGAAATACTGAGTATTTCATTAAAAATAATCAGGAATGATGATAAGATTTTTTTTAATACCCTGTTTCAGATAAGAAGAAGAAATCTAATCACAAAAAAATTGATGGAGTATTTTGAAAGCTCAAATAGTATAATTCTTGACGGGTTTGTTAACTTTCGGCTTAAGGACTATATAAAGGAACTAGATGATGTTATTGATAATGCCGTCGATGATTTTCTTATTGAAAGAGAGTACAAAGAATTTATAAGATTGTTAAGGTATTTCGTTGAAATACAGGAATCCAAGCTGAACTTCATCCATGTAGTAATGCAGTATGATGAGAATTATATTTTGTTAGATGAGAAGAAGCACGAAATCACTAATGACTGCATTCAAGAATTTATTTCGGAGCTTCCTGAGACAGAAATAAATCACGATGATCTGCTGGTTAGTTCATTAATAACACTGGCTCCAAGAAGTATTATAATCCATAATTGGGAAAGATTTAAAAACCAGAAGCTTCTTGATACCATTAAGAACGTTTTCTCGGGTAAAGTGGTTTTATGCAGCGGATGTAGTATATGTGAATATAGTTTTGCAAAATCCGACAGTAAAGAATAAAATTCGTCAGATATAAAAAAATAGTAAAATTTTCCTACGAGATTTTTTACAATATATATTGACAAAAAGTTGGTATATAAATACAATATATCGTGTAATCACTACATAGAGTATTCAAATAGTGATAAACCACTTTATATTGGTTTATAACTGATATAAGTAACTTATACCTTACTAAAGATAAATTATTAAGTTACAACAGATGAAAGTTTAAAATTACAAAAGACTAAATGTCCGGGAAAAGAAAAGAGAGTCAGACGGCTCTCTTTTTCCCTTTTATAAACGAAAACACCGAGTATTTGAAACCAATGATTTACACGCCCTACTATAATAAATTATAATTTAAATGAAACATGTAAATAATTCGAATTATAGGTTTTTTATTTACTCACATATATGAATGCTTAACATAAGATTTATGCATATTAGGAGGAAGACCTTGAAGGTAATAGGATTTGTTGGACCAAGTGGAACAGGTAAAAGTCACAGAGCATCCTGGGTTGCACGAGAACATGGGACAGATTTTATAATAGATGACGGACTACTGATAAAGGGTAACCAAATAATTGCGGGTGTTTCGGCAAAGCGCGAAAGTACTAAAATAGCCTCAGTCAAGAGAGCGCTGTTTACTGATCAAAAGCACGCTGAGGACGTTGTTAATGCGCTGGAAAGGTATAAAGCACAGATATTGCTTATCATAGGAACCTCCGATGGAATGGTTGAAAAAATAGCAGAACGTTTGGGCATAGGCCCTGTAGACCAAAAGGTCTATATTACTGATGTTGCAAGTGAATATGAAATAAAGCAGGCGCTATCCACCAGAAGAGAGCAGGGGAAACATGTTATTCCTGTTCCGACTTTTGAAATCAAGAAGGATTTTTCAGGCTATTTTCTTGACCCCCTTCAGATATTCAGGAGAAAGGGCAAGGGGAGTTATCAGCTTGTAGGTGAGAAGTCTGTGGTAAGGCCAACCTTCAGCTATATGGGTAACTATACCATATCAGATTATACAATATATCAGATAGTAGAATATGTGACTTCAAACATTGAGGGTGTATCCAAAATTTCGAGATTCCGTGCGGAAAACAGGCCGGATGGAATATATATAGAGATGGACCTGGTGCTTATTTATGGATATATGATAAAAAAACTTCTAAGAGAGGTACAGGAGCAGGTCAGTGAGCAGATAAAGCACCTTACGGCATTGAATATCAAAAGAATGAACGTGGTGGCAAAGAGTCTGGTAATGGATAAGAAGAATTAATGCTTGTTCAAACTGACTCCAAACAAAATAAACTTATTTATCAAGCATCACTGAAGAGATGGCAATACGCTACCTTCAAACAGCAGGTTATCAAATTTCCGATTTACCAAAGACAACTTAAACATTAATACATTATTTTTTTCAAAGTCCATTTTTACGGGCTTTATTTCTCATGCACTACTTCTATAATCGATATCTGTACTCTCTTTCAAACTATGATCTCCTTGAACTTATTTGTGCTACCAATAATTGGTGGCTGTTACAAATCCGAATGTTGACTCGATTGTGGTTAACATATTCAAATTGCATTTCAGGTCGAAAATTTAACATTTCAGGCCCAAAATGGTTTTTCTTTTTTGCTTTATGTTAAACTCTTTGTATCATTTCAGAGCAGTTCCACAATCTCAATTATACTGTTATATGGCAAATAAAAGTAATTTTATGGTAAACAATAATATTTATGTCACCTTTGACAGCGACAGAATAGAGTTTATATGAAAAAGATGTTATCAAAAGCTACTACAAATGATTACCGAGTGTTTTATTGCTTAGTTTAGAAGAGGGGTAGAGTCTAATGGAAGAATGGCAATTACAATTAAGTAAACTAATAACTAAGCCTGAACAACTGGCAGATTTTCTGGAGCTGAGCCAGCAGGAATGTTCTGATATATCAAAAGTAATAGATAAATATAAGATGGTTATTTCACCATATTATGCAGGATTAATTTCGAAAGTAAATGCTGATTGTCCCATTAAAAAGCAATGTATTCCCAAAATAGACGAATTAACTAATTCTAGCAAAATGTACGACGATCCACTTCAAGAATCAGTTTATTCCGTGACACCTCATTTGGTACATAAGTATGCTGATAGAGTAGCTTTTTTTGCAAGTAGTATTTGCTTTACGTATTGCAGGCATTGTACACGAAAAAATACTGTTATCAATAATAAGGGTTCTATTAGTGATAGTGAATTTGCAAAAGTATTAGACTATATTGAAAACAATAAAAATATCAGGGATGTTTTGATTACTGGTGGAGACCCTTTAACCTTGACAGATGAAAAACTTGAAAAATATATATCAGAATTTAGAAAAATAGCACATGTACAGACAATTAGGATTGGCACCAGAGCAATAGTCACTTGCCCTATGCGTGTTACTGAAAAATTGGCTGATATGCTTATGAAATATCATCCTATATGGGTAAATACTCATTTTAATCATCCTCTCGAGATTACGCCGGAGGCTGTAGAGGCGTGCAATATCCTATTGTCCAGAGGAATTCCTCTTGGAAACCAAACTGTATTACTAAATGGAATAAATAATGATTTTAATACTATGGAGAAGCTTTTATCAGAATTGATAAGAATAAGGGTAAGACCATACTATCTATATCAATGTGACTATGTTAAGGGAGTAGAGCACTTCATTACGCCATATACTCAAGGCGTTGATATTATTTCGGAACTTCGGGGAAAGATTTCAGGCTATGCCATACCGCACTTCATAATAGATGTTGCTGGAGAAGATGGTGGAAAGATAGTTGTAGAGAAAAGCAACATAGTAAGTGATGATGGAGAAACACTTACTTTAAGAGGACTAAAGAATAATCTTATTCAATGCAAAATAGGGGAGAGAGACATATGAGAATCGGGTTAACATATGATTTGCGTGAAGATTATGATATAGAAAGCACCAGTGAGATATATGCTGACTTCTGTAATCCAAATGAGATTGGTTATTTGGCAGATGCAATAAAGGAATGTGGCCATGAAGTAGTTTTAATCGGCAATATGTATAAGCTGAATAAAATGATACTGGAAAATCAATTTGACTGTGATTTGGTTTTTGTGGAGGATGAAGGAATAAATTCCAGGAACAGAGAAGCGATGGTACCTGCTCTGTTGGAGTTAAATAAGATTCCTTATGTGGGAAGCGATGCCTATGCCATGGGTCTTTCACAAAATAAATTTCATACAAAACTAATAGCTGAGTACTTAAATATAAAAACACCAAAAGGTATATATGTACCCTATGGGCAAGTAAATTTAGATGAGTTTTTAAGCCGCGGAATGGTACAGAAAGAATTGAGCTTTCCACTAATTGTTAAGCCTAACTATGAAGGATATAGTATGGGCGTATTTGTTGTAAATGATTTAAATGAAATGGTAGAAAAGGTAAGCTGGAATATGGACACATATCATCAAGAAGTTCTTTGTGAAGAATACATTGAAGGTAAAGAGGTGTATGTACCCATTGTGGGCACAGGTGATAAGTCCTACGCTTTGGAGGTAGGTATTTGCAAACATGTGGATGGTTCAGATATAGATGTATTTACACTTCACCAGAAGTGCTTTGAACCAATATTGGATGAAATTTTTGAATGTGATGAGGCTCTTAAAAATCAATTAATATCAGCATCTTTGAAACTACATAAGCATTTAAACTGCTACGATTTCGGCAGAGCTGACTTTAAAATTGATAAATATGGCGTTCCTTACTTTTTGGAGATTAATCCAAGACCAGGACTCACACAAAATGGGCCATATGAAACCTGTGCAAAGCATATAGGCAAATCCTATACTCAGATAATTGGTGAAATTATACAAAGTGCTGTTGAAAGATATGGGATATAGGAGGTGTGCGCAATAGAGCATAACAATTTTGCAAAATTCAAAATAGGGATAAGCAAGTTTGTTGCTATAGCATTTCTTCTAGGTCTGATGATTCAGCTTGCTGGCTGTAGTAGCACAAACAATGAACTTTCAGAAGATATGCAGCTAAGCATTGCTGTAATGGGTTCAAAGCAAGTATATGATTATGATACTAGCTTTTTAAATGGAATTGAGATGGCTATAAATGATTTCAACCAAAAATACTCTGGAAATGGATTTAATGCAACTTATAAATTATATGACGATGAGTATGATTTTGAAAAGGGTGTTGTTATAGCCAAGGAACTTTCTTCAGATCCCAAAATAACAGCTGTAATTGGTTCACATAGCTTTAATATTCTTGATGCATCTGTTGACTTCTTTGAGGATTCCAAAAAGCTGCTTATCGCAACTAATGGAATGATGGACAAATCTATAGTCAACAAAAAATATAAATATGTTTTTAGAAATACATTTGGGGAAACGGAAATGGGTGCGTCTATGGCAGATCACGCTGCTAAAATAGGTGCAGACCGTATTGCCATATACCACAGTGATACAGAGTTTGAGAATAATTTGGGTATGGCCTTTAGTAAACGTGCATTGGAAAATGGTTTAAAAGTATTGGATGATGTTTCGGAAATTGGCTCACAAAAAGATTTTGATAACATATACAAAAGGTGGGAAGCCATTGGGATAAACTGCGTAATGATAAGTCAAGAGTCTATAGCAGATGCCTTCATGTTGGCCGAGAGAATACGTACAAAGTCAGACAAAATAAAGATATATGGAGATTTTTCCTTTGATGCCGAGGAAAAGCTAATGGAAAATAAAGAGTTTGTTGAAGGCATTATTATTCCAACATTGGTGCCGGTAAGTCAATCTAAAGCATTAGAGGACTTTGATGCCAGATATGAAGAGATTTATGGCTCAGTACCTACATGGTGGGCAGCCCATGCATATGATTCAGTACGTATGGTGCTGGATACCGCAGTTCTGGTAGATAGCAATATACCTGAAAAGATAGCTGAAGGTCTGCATTCTGAAGCAGGATATCACGGAATTATAGGAAAAATAACGTTTGATGAGAGCGGGCTTTTGGCAAATATAAGTCCTGTATATTCAATTGTTGAAGATGGCAGACTTGTAAATCTTAAAGAATAAAAAGGATCATTAATTTTGCGGCCACAATGGTGGCCAAAGCCGTAAAACAGCTTAGGAGGTTAATGTGGAAAGAGGGAAAGTGCGGTATAGGGAAGAGGCTCTTAATGCAGTATCTTCTCCAGAACAGTTGGATCAATATACGAAAGTAATTAGAGCACCGGCGTGGATTTTACTGACAGCTGTGCTGCTTATATTAATTACAGCCTTTATTTGGTTGTTTAGCGGAAATATATCCGATGGCATAAATGTTAAAGGAACCATATTCCCACAGTCAGGTGTTTCAGATATATATTCTCGCTCATCAGGTACTGTGACAAGTGTTCTTGCTAAAGAAGGAGACTTCGTGGATGCAGGTCAGATACTTGCTATTATACCTGACTATGAGCTTATAGCTGAAATAGAAAAGCTTAAGGAAGATATTGGACAAGCAGTTGCCAACACCGGCCATAGTGCAACTCAAAATGATCTAGAGGTCATGTTAGAAGACCTGGTAGGGGAATATGAATTAAACTCTGTTATAAAATCCACAGTGTCCGGAATAGTTCAGAGTATTGTTTCAAAAGATCAGACAATATCCAACGGAAATAGGATTGCTACTATTAAAAATGAAGATAAATAAACAAACGACAGGGAGATAATCGCATACATTCCTTTAACCATAGCCCAAAGTATAAAAGTGGGCATGGAAGCACAGATTTCTCCTACATATGCACCGAGAGAAGAGTTTGGATATATGAAGGGGCATATTACAAAGGTAGGCAGGGTACCTGTTACAGAGGAAATGCTTAAAAAGACATTTGGAGATTGGGATCACCAGAAAAACTTGTTGGATGAAGAGGGTTGTGTGGAAGTGCGAATCGCAATAGGGGTAGATCCAAATTCCAGCAATAATTTTCAATGGTCAAATAAAAAGGGACATGACTTAAGTATAGATATTAGCACTATTTGTAATGTACTAATTGTATCAGAGGACAAACGCCCTATAGATTTATTATTGGGTTCAAGGTAGTTGATTAAAAATAAGTATTGGAAGTGAGATAAGCTGATTAACTTGAATCGTATAAAAAAAGTACCTACTATTTTACAAATGGAGAATGTGGAATGTGGCGCGGCGAGTCTGTGTATGATTTTGGCTTATTACAAAAAATTTATTCCCTTAGAGCAATTAAGGTCTGACTGTAGTGTTTCAAGAGATGGCTGCAACATGAAAAATGTGGCAAAGGCAGCTATGCATTACAAAATGAAGGTAAGAGCTCTAAAAACAGATATTGAAGGGTTGAAACAAAATGTCAGCCTTCCGGCAATCATACATTGGGATTTTAACCACTTTGTTGTGGTGTGTGGTTTTAAAAAAGACTCTGTGTTAATAAACGATCCTGCATTAGGTAGAGTAAATATAAAATTAGATGAATTTAGCCGAATGTATACAGGGATTGTATTGGAACTTGTACCATCTGAAGAATTTATTCCTGAAGGTGAGCCAAAGAGCATAACTGACTTTTTGAGACAAAGACTTAGACATAGCCTAGTTCCCATTGTATTTATACTTATTCTGGGCGTTTTATCTGCACTTATTTTTGCAGTGACTCCATTGTTTTCAAAGATATTTACCGACTACATACTCTTTGATAAATCAAATGATTGGTTGTTGCCTGTTTTAGGAGCTATGGCAGCAGCTATGCTTTTGAATTTTGTAGTAGAAGCTTTACAAGCAATATATCTTCTTAAAGTAAGGGGTAAACTTGCAACGTCATCAAGTACAATGTTTATTTGGCATATTTTAAGCCTTCCAATAGAGTTTTTTGCTCAACGCTATGCCGGTGATATTAGTGAAAGACAGAATAGCAATGAAGAGATGGCAGAGATTATCTGCACAAAAATAACACCTGTTTTTTTGAATGTAATTATGATAGGTATATACCTTACAGTATTGATTTATTTTGATGTTCTTATAGCTTTAGTAGGCTTGGTAGTTGCCATAGTAAATATTACTTTTGTTACTTACATATCAAAATTAAATGCTGACAAGTCACGAGTTTTAATGCGTGATTCGGGTAGGCTTTCAGGAATGACACTGGCAGGGATAGATATGATAGAAACTATTAAATCCAGCGGTGCTGAAAACGGGTACTTTGAAAAATGGATGGGATATCAGGTAAAAGTTATTAATGGAAACAAGGACATACAAACTAAAAACATTTACCTCAGAGTAATTCCACAAATTCTTCAAAAGTTGCTGGATGTTTTTGTAATAGCCATGGGTGTTTATAATATTTTGAACGGCAGCTTTACAGTGGGGATTCTATTATCTTTTCAAGGCTTCATGTATGAGTTTTTGCAACCGGTCAACATGCTGTTGGACTTAGGTGAAGCAATGCAGACTGTAAAGGCTCAGACAGAGCGAGTGGAAGATGTAATGAATTATAAAACAGATAGTTCATATGGAAATAGCTTATCAAAGGATAATAGCAGCGACGATTTACAAATGAGTGCTACTCAGGAGTATCATCAGTTAAAAGGAAACATAGAGCTGATTGATGTTACATTTGGCTATGGCAGATTAGCAGAGCCAATAATAAGTAACTTCAGCTTGAAAATAGAGGCTGGAAAATCTGTTGCAATTGTTGGAGGTACAGGCAGCGGCAAATCCACATTAGCAAAACTGATATCTGGCTTATATGATGTCAGCACAGGAAAAATCTTGTTTGATGGAAAAATGCGATTTCAATATCCGGAAGAGGTTATCGCAAATTCTCTTGCTGTGGTTGATCAAGCGGCTACAGTATTTAATGATACTATAAAAAACAACATTACTATGTGGAATGAACTTGTAAAAGAACGAGATATAGTAACCGCCTGCAAAGATGCATGTATACATGAGGATATAGTAAAAAGAACAGGTGGATATGAAAACATAATATTAGAAGGTGGAAGAAATATGTCAGGTGGGCAGAGGCAAAGAATAGACATTGCCCGAGCACTTGCCGTAAATCCCACAATACTTATTTTGGACGAAGCTACTAGTGCTCTGGACACTACTACTGAAAAAAAAATAATGGATGCTATAAAAAAGAGGCATATGACAATGATTATAATTGCCCACAGAGTATCCGCAATACGAGATGCAGATCAGATAATTTTTTTGGAAAATGGATGTATATCAGAAAGCGGTACCCATGAAGAACTTATGAAACTTAATGGAAAGTATGCGAGTCTAGTTACAGCTGACTAGAACGGAGGTGATAAGGTGAAGGACTTTAAGACAAAAATAACAGCTCA
>JAEZKZ010000005.1 GCA_023415305.1 Bacillota bacterium | reverse complement strand
CATCAACGACCGTGCGAACCGGCTGGCGTTTTCCGATGACAGCGACTACTATCTTCTCTCGTCACTGGTGGATACCGACGAGGACGGGGATTTCAAGGGCAAAGCGGACATTTTTACGAAGCAGACGATACGCCCGCGCAAGACCATTTCGCATGTGGATACCTCCGCCGAGGCTCTGGCCGTCAGCATAGGTGAAAAAGCAAGGGTGGATATCGGGTACATGAGCACGCTCACGGGCAAGGAGCCGGAGTCGGTGATCGCCGATCTGAAAGGCGTGATCTTCAAAGACCCGCTTTCCGAACTGAATAATCCATATGACGGTTTTTTGACCGCGGACGAGTATCTATCCGGCAACGTGCGCGAAAAGCTCAAGACCGCAACGCTGATCGCAGAAAAGCATCCTGAGTTCGCGCTTCACATCCCGACGCTGGAAGCGGTTCAGCCCAAAGACCTTGAGGCCGCGGATATCGAGGTGAAGCTGGGAACGGTATGGATTCCGCCAAAGCATATAGAGAAATTCATGTTTGAACTTCTGGATACCTCGTATTACGCTAAGCACAATATTAACGTCTCGTATTCCAAATACACCGGCGCATGGTATGTGTCGAATAAGTCGATCGACAGTGAAAGCATTGCTGCCCGTGAAACCTATGGCACGGCGCGCATCAACGCGTACCAGATCATTGAGGAAACGCTGAACCAGAAAAACGTGAGGATCACGGACAAGGTGGTGCATCCGGACGGCAAGGAAGAATACGTCCTCAACTCAAAAGAGACATTTCTGGCGATGCAGAAGCAAAACCTCATCCGCGACGCGTTCAGGGACTGGATATTCAGGGATGAGGACAGAAGAAAACATTTGGTCGGGTACTACAACGAGCATTTCAATAACATCCGACCGCGCGAGTACAACGGCGACCATCTGATTTTTGAGGGTATGAACCCAACGCTGGAGTTGCGGCCTCATCAGCGCAACGCCGTGGCGCGGCAGTTATACGGTGGAAACACGCTGCTGGCGCATTGCGTGGGCGCGGGAAAGTCTTTCACCATGATCGCCACAGCTATGGAATCAAAACGGCTGGGGCTATCCAGCAAGAGCATGGTTGCCGTTCCCAACCACCTGACGGAGCAGATCGCAGCCGAAACGCTGCGGCTTTACCCGGCGGCCAAGGTGCTTGTCACGACGAAAAAGGATTTCCAGCAGCATAACCGCAAGCGCTTTTGCAGCAAGATCGCCACCGGTGATTACGATATCGTCATTATCGGACACAGCCAGTTTGAAAAAATACCGCTGTCCACAAGGCGGCAGATGCGTACCCTTGAAACAGAGATTGACGAGATCACCTATGCTATCGAAAACGAGCGGCGTTACGGTGCGCAGTCCTTCAACGTCAAACAGATGGAGCGCACAAAAAAAGCGCTTGAAAAGAAGCTGGAACAGCTCAATGACCAGTCGCGCAAGGATGATGTCGTGACCTTTGAGGAACTGGGCATTGACAGGCTGTTTGTAGATGAGGCACACGGGTTTAAAAATTTGTTCGTCGTGACAAAAATGCGCAATGTAGCCGGTGTGCAGCAAACACAAGCGCAAAAGGCCATGGACATGTACATGAAGTGCCGGTATCTGGACGAGATCACGGGCGGCAAGGGCGTCACGTTTGCAACGGGAACGCCCGTCAGTAACAGCATGGTAGAGATGTTTACGATGCAACGGTATCTACAACGGCATGAGCTGGAGCAGCGCGATCTGCTTCATTTTGACAACTGGGCTTCGGTGTTCGGTGAGGCGCAGGCCGCTTACGAGGTTGCGCCGGAAGGCAACCGTTTCCGTATGAAGACGCGGTTCAATCGTTTTTATAACCTCCCGGAGTTGATGAGTATGTTCAAGGAAACAGCGGATATCCAGACGCGCGACATGCTCGACCTGCCTATTCCGAGGCTCATGGGCGAGAAAGTCCAGACGGACGTGACCAAACCGACGGACATTCAGCGCAAGATGATATTGGAGTTGGGCGATCGGGCAGACGCTGTGCGAAACGGTCAGGTTGATGCCGCCGATGACAACATGCTGGTCATTACCAACGACGGACGCAAAATCGCGCTCGACCAGCGTCTTGCCAACCCCTGCCTGCCGGACGATCCGAACAGCAAAGTGAACGCGCTTATGCGCAATGTCTACGACATCTGGGAGCGCGAAGCGGCAAATAAGGGCGCTCAAATTGTCTTTTGTGATCTGTCCACGCCCAAGTTCAACGGCGAATTCAACGTGTACGAGGATTTGAAGAAAAAGTGGGTGGAAAAAGGCATACCCGCCGAGCAGATCGCGTTTATCCATGAAGCCAAAAACGAGAAACACAAGGCTGCTATGTTCGCCAAGGTCAGGAGCGGCGAAATCCGCATCATATTAGGCTCGACTTTCATGATGGGCAGCGGCGTTAACATTCAGGACAAATTGAAAGCTGTTCACCACGCTGATGTGGGCTGGAAGCCCGCTGACATGGAGCAGCGGGATGGAAGAATTTTGCGGCAGGGCAATACGTATGAAGAGGTAGAGATCTACAGGTACATCACGGAAGGGACGTTCGATTCTTACAGTTGGCAGCTTTTGGAGCAGAAGCAACGGTTTATCGGCCAGATCATGACAAGCAAATCGCCCGTTCGGAGTATGGACGATATTGATGAGGCCGTGCTGTCATACGCCGAGGTCAAGGCGCTGGCCGCGGGAAATCCGCTGATCAAGGAGCGTATGGAGCTGGTGACGGAGGTGGATAAGCTCAAAATGTTCAAGGCCGAGCATAAGAACCGCGGATACCGCTTGCAGGAGCAGATATCCACAAAGCTACCAGAGAAGATTCGGGCGCTTGAACTGAGAATCAAGGGCTATGAAGCAGATATTCTGACAGCGGCCTCATGCCAGAACAACGATTTTGAAATGACGCTGAATGGCACAGTATATGACGAAAAGAAGGATGCGGGTGAAATGCTGCTGGCGTTTGCAAAGCAAGTGCATCAGCTTAACGGTCAGGTGATCGGCAGATACAAAGGGTTTGATATGACGATAAACACGGAAAGCCTGCTGCGGTCAGAACCGTATGTGGAACTGCGCGGCGCGATCACGCACAGCGTCATCCTGGGCGATGATGCGCATGGCAACATATCAAGGCTGGATAACGCGATCAACGCGTTTGGCACGAATCTGGACAGCCTCCAGCACGACCTTGAAAGCGCCCATGTCCAGCTTGAGAACGCCAAAAAGGAAGTGGATAAGCCGTTCGCGCAGGAGTTTGAGTTGAAACAAAAAACGGCGAGGTTGGAAGAACTCACGCATGAGCTTGCAATGGATTCTAAAGATACGGCAATGGAGATTGGCGGCGACGATTCGCCGGAGGAAGCTATTGCGGATATGGAGCGATGATATGCCGAGAGTCACGGAAGAGCAGGTCAGGAGCGCAAAGGCTCTTGACCTGCTCTTGTATATGCGGATGTACGAGCCGGATAACCTGATGAAGAAAGGGAACGATTACTGCACCAAAGATCACGACAGCCTGATCATTTCCGAAAACGGTCTGTGGCACTGGAAATCACGGGACATAGGCGGTAAAACGGCGCTACAATATCTCATCAAGGTCAGAGGGATGGACTTTGTAAGCGCCGTTTTGCAGTTATGCAACGGCACGCCTGCCCAATGTACAGAAACAGATGTCTCACTGAAGAAGAGAGGGAAGAAGCCCTTTTTGCTTCCTGCCGCACACAAAAACAACGATATGGTGATCGGTTATCTGCGTCGTCGCGGGCTTTCTGATGAGGTCATCCAATACTGCGTCCGAAAAGGGCTGGTCTACGAGAGCGCCGAGTATAGAAATGCGGTGTTCGTGGGCTTAGATGGCGATATGCCGAAATACGCCGCGCTGCGAGGGACATGGCGGCACATGAGCAATGCGTTCAAAGGCGAGGTCACTGGTTCGGATAAAAAATACTGCTTTTCGGTGCCGCCGGAAACGGCCAGCGATAAGCTCATTGTTTCAGAAAGCGCGGTGGACGCCCTTTCAGTAGCGACCATGCGGGGCGATATCGGGCAGGTGCATTATCTGTCAATTGGCGGTGCATATGCATCAAAACGACACACTGATGAGGCCAATTTGCCAAAAGCGTTGAAGCAGTATCTAAAAGATCACCCGGAAATCCGTGATGTGGAGCTGTGTCTTGATAACGACGCGGTGGGTATAGGCGCGAGCTTTTTCATCATGAACAAGCTGATGGGTATGGGCTATGCGGCATCTTCCACGACACCTGAATGCAGTAAGGATTGGAATGAGTTTCTTGTAAATGTAAGAGGAACCCCTATGATTGATCCAATTCTTTGATTTCCTTTTTAAACTTGCTGCTAACGTAGGGTAAAGAAGCTAAGGCAACACGAAGAATATTTAAGTCATAGCTGTTAATATACTGCCTATTCTGAATCAATTTATTTAGGAAAGGAGCAATGACTTCTAAGTTTTTAAGAAGACAGTTTTGTTCATCTTTCATGAAAATCTCAACATCGCTTGAAAAAAAGTTTGCTAATATTTCTTCATCTTGACTTAAAGATTTAATGAAAACTTTCAGCATTGCGATTGTTACTTCAATATTGCTATATTGTGAGATATCCATTACCAAGCTATATATATCATTCTGGAATTCTTGTTTAGGATGAGAGTTTAGGTATATGTATTCAAAAAGATCTGCAATTTCGATTGCATTTTCTATGCTTGAATTTTTATTTTGTAGCAAGCCATCCGCTACCTTATTTTGAATACAAAAATAGATGTAGTTCCATAGCTGTTTTTTCTTTTTTGTAATTGCTTTAACTATAGCGATTTTAATGATTGTTAATGAGATTGTCATCTTGGAAAAAAAAGTAATTATTATATAGATCAAAATAAATAGAATAATACAACTAAGAATAAAAATAAAAACTAGTGATGCCAGCATTTTACTAGCGGAAAAATAATATTGAAAAGGCAATAACGCAATAGAAATATATATCAAATGAAAAGGGTTCAGTGGCCATGCACCAATAAATAAAACTTCTATAAGAGAGCAACCACATACAATCTTTTCTGATTTTTCAATGATTAGCGGAAGAAATACTGCTTGTAGAGTTACAATAGTTACTGTGATGCCAAACAACGACTCAAAAAAACTTGTTGAAGTATTCTTTATTAATAAAAAGCTAAAAAATTCATTTGTACAAAGAATGCTAACAATATAATCAATTAAAAACGATATGACTACTAGCGTAATGAATAAATAAGTAGCCTTAGACTTAATGGATTTTAATACGAAATGTTTAAAAATCATATTTCCCTCATTAGGATCATTTATATATCTACAGATTTTACATAATTCAACAGAATATTAGTAAAACCCTTTTTCTACAGAATAAAGATCTCCGCTTTGTCATCCTAAATACTTAATTTCAAACCAACAGCGAAATATACTTTCAGAAAGGAAGGTGAAAAATTTTAGGCTGATATAAGCGTTGTTGGTTATATAAAAAGCAAGGGGGAATCAGAATGAAAGTCAAAGAAATTGGAAACCTAACCGCCGACCCGACATACGGCGAAAAGGGCGACGTGAAGTATTGCAACTTCAAGATCGCCATCAACGACCCATTCAATAAGGACAAGACGGAATTCGTGCGGGTATCGGTATTTGACAAGCAGGCCGAGGCGTGCAGGGATTTTCTGCAAAAGGGTTCTCAGGTGTGCGTGGAGGGGACGGTTCGCGCCAGCGCCTATCTGGACGGAAACGGTGAACCGCAGGCACAGCTTCAGCTCAATGCACGCGAGGTTCAGTTCCTCAACCGCACCAAGCGGCGTGAGCAGCCGGACGGCTACTACGCGATTGACAGCGCGCTAGAAAACGCCGATTTTGAGAACGAACCGGCGCACGGGCAGGACATGGCTCCAGTGAGATAAAAGGCGCTGTACCCTGTGTACGGCAAAATGAGCAATGCCATACATATCGTCAGTACGCCAAAAGCGAAAATACGGCCAAAATTTAAGGCATCGCTGTACACTCGGTACGGCGTTTTTGATTTGGGTGGGTTTTTCGGGCTGAAGAAGCATCCGAGCGGACAGAATCGAGGCCAGCGTGGCAACACGATTGTTTTTTCAGCCTGAAAGACCGTCCTTTTTAATACAATGTGTTCATAACAAAACCTTATCCTTGGATGTGGGCAAAAACTGCGTTTTTGCAGTTGCAAGCATGGCATTTGTTTATACAAATGCCCTCTTGCAAGGGAGCTCGCGCTCCCTTGAACCCTCTAAAATGGCAGCTGCGCTGCTGAGATCGGCTTCGCTAAAGTCTTTAGACGGCAGTGGCGACGAGCGATGCGTGACACGGCAGCTGAGTATACGCCAGCGCGAAGTCCGTATCAGTGAGCCATCGGCTTAGAACGTCTGGAGTCAGTATAAGGGGCATCCGGTCATGATACAATGAAATTGACGGGTTGGCGGCTGTGGTCATAATAACATACTTGTCTCCCAAGGGGGATTTTTCATAGAGTCCGGCAAGATAGAGCATCTTTGTTTCAGCAAGCCGGAAAAGGAACTTGTCCTTGCCGCCATCCCGTTTTTTCCATTCATAAAAACCCGTTGTAGGGACGATGCAGCGCCGGTTCATCAACGCCGCACTAAAAGATTTTTTCTCCAATGCAGTTTCCGACCGTGCGTTAATGATGACGCCCTTACTGTCCCATCGTGAGAAGCCCCATTTCATTAACGCCGTTTGCGGCTGACTGCTGCCGGGTATCAGCACAGGCGCTGTTTCTGTAGGAAAGATTTCTCCGGTTTTCATGGTCGATAAATCCGATTTATCCTTATACCGCTCGTTAACTTCATTTATGATCTCGCGGATTTCGATGATTTCTTCTTCCGTGGATACCTGATAACGTCCGCACATGATATATCTTACCTCCGTTCTACATACCAGCGGTCTTCCTCAAAGAACAAATACGTCTCATGTCCATGCACCATACAGGCATAGCGCAGGCCAATGCCTCCCGCCTTGGTGCTGGCGGCACGGCATACGTCCAATATCCTGTCAATGGTGAAACGCCGCCCGTCTTCCCACCAAATACACGTGGGCTGGAGCTTGCCGTCTGGAGAGAAAATCGCGGCGACCTTGACGTAAACTTTATTCTCGTTCTGATAACGTATTTCCTTCATGACATGCTGTCCTTAAAGAATCCCACGGGGAAAATAACGTGATCGCCTTTGGGATTGATGCCGCCGAGCGGTCTGTCTGCCAACACGGACGCGCGCTGGATGCAAAAATGGCCGAACCGCTGTCGCAGTGAATCCAACGTCCTGTCCAGCGTTTCCTGTTTCTGGCGCTGTGTTTCGTCTTCAAACAGGGATAACTGCATCGGTGTGTCAGATGGCAACAAATCTGTGCACCGTACCCCAAGGCTACGTATGGGTTTCGGCCAGCGATAGTGCTGACGAAATAGTTGCATGGCCGTTGCCGCAATCTCGTCGGATATGCAGGATGGCCTTTGAAGCTTGGTTTGCCGCTCAAAGCTGAACAGTTCTTTATCCCGAATGGATATGACGACGGTTCGAGCAAGAAAACCATGCTCACGCATGCGAGCGCAGACGCTTTCACTCAACACATAAAAGGTGATTTTTACATCCTCTTCGCAGGTTAGATCGCGCGGCGTGGTGGTGCTGTTGCCGATGCCCTTGATTTGAGATTCCTCACCCATCCGCATGACCGGAGATTGGTCAAAGCCGTTCGCGAACGAATACAGGACACTACCCACTTTCCCAAGAAGTCCATGCAAGAAACCTTCCGGCGAATTGGCAAGTTGACCGATGGTATTTATACCGTATCTGTTGAGCTTATGCTTTGTGGCCGAACCGACATACAGCAAGTCCTCCACGGGCAGCGGCCATGCCACAGTCTTGTAGTTTTCCTGACTGATCACCGTTGTGGCGTCCGGCTTCTTGATATCCGACCCTAATTTAGCGAAGATTTTGTTATAGCTCACACCCACGGAGGCCGTTACGCCCAGCTCGCGCGTAATCCTCTTGCGTATCTCATTGGCAATTGTTACCCCGTTTTCTCCGCTCACGTCGAGCCAAGCCTCGTCCAGCCCGAAAGGCTCAATCTGATCGGTAAAGTCCGCATAGATGCGGCGTGCAAATTTGGCGTAGCGCAGATAGAGCGGATAGTTTGGCGGCAGCACGACAAGCCCCGGACATTTTTCACGCGCCTGCCATAGCGTCTCGCCCGTCT
>JAEZKZ010000086.1 GCA_023415305.1 Bacillota bacterium | reverse complement strand
AGATAGAGGGCTACAGATTTGTTACTGCATCCTGTGCAGATAATGGTGATGACACTATAGATATTATTTATCATTTTGACAAGGACTATGTGATGAAAAACTACAAAGTCACTGTTAAAAAAGGTGAAGAAGTTCCAAGTATCTCAAAATTAATTTTCAGCGCACTTCTGGTTGAGAATGAAATGAAGGAGCTGTTCGGATTAAATATTACCGGAATTGTAGTTGATTACGGCGGACACATGCTCTTATCTGAAGAAGAGTTGGGATCACCATTCTTAAGACAGCAAATAACTATTGAGCAAAGAGGGGGTAAAAAAGAATGAGTTCAACAGTAATTCCTTTTGGGCCACAGCATCCTGTGCTTCCAGAACCCCTTCATATAAAGCTAGTTATGGAAGATGAAAATATTGTGGATGCAATACCGGCAATCGGTTACGTTCACAGAGGCCTTGAAAAGCTGACAGAAACAAAAGAGTTTACTCAAAACGTATTCGTAGTAGAAAGAGTCTGCGGTATCTGCAGCGTTATGCATGCAATGGCATACTGCCAGGGTATCGAAGAATTAATGAACATTGAGATTCCGGACAGAGCAAAGTTCCTGAGAGTTATTTGGGCTGAGCTCCACAGAATGCACAGCCATTTGTTATGGTTGGGTCTTCTGGCTGATGCGTTTGGTTTTGAAAGTCTTTTCATGCAGGTATGGAGAGACAGAGAAAAGGTTATGGACATAATGGAAGAAACCGCAGGTGCCAGAGTTGTTATATCTGCGAACACAATAGGCGGAACCAGACGTGATCTTAATAAAGAACAGATGAACAAAATTCTCGTTATAATTGATGAGATAAAGCACGATCTTGAACAGGTTGAAGCTGTTTTCCTCAACAACTACACTGTAAAGCACAGATTGGTAGGAAGAGGAATACTGTCAAAGGCAGATGCAATTGAGCTTTGTGCGGTCGGACCAATGGCAAGAGCAGCTGGTATACCAATGGATTTAAGAACAACAGGCTATTCAGCTTATGGACAGCTGGATTTTGAACCTGTTACTCATAACGATGGTGATAACTATGCAAGAACATACGTAAGATTGTATGAGGTTTATCAGTCAATTGATCTTATTAAGCAAGCAATTGCCAAGATCCCGGAAGGTGAGCACGTAGTTCCTGTAAAGGGAAATCCTCCAAAGGGAGAGGTTATCTCCAGAGTAGAGCAGCCAAGAGGAGAAGTCCTATATTATCTGAGAGCAAACGGTACTAAGAATCTTGAGAGATTAAGACTCAGAACACCTACTTTTGCTAATATACCTTCACTTATAAAGATGCTGCCTGGCAGTCAGCTCGCAGATGTACCTCTGCTTATTCTGACAATTGACCCATGTATATCTTGTACAGAAAGATAACTTTAAGGGGTTTTTATTGCTATTAGTGTCGCTGCATAACAGCGGAATGGAGGTCAACATGTTTAAAATGGTTGAAAATGTATTCAGAAATTTGGTGTCAAAGCCGGCAACCAGAATGTATCCTGTTGAAAAAAGAGAACCTTTCAAAGATTCAAGAGGACAGATAGAAGGTTGTGAAATAGATAAGTGTATTTTTTGCGGAATATGCCAGAGAAAATGCCCGGCAAATGCTATTGTAGTTAACAAGGCTGAGAAGTCCTGGGAGATAAATCAGTTCAAGTGTGTTATCTGTAATGCATGTGTTGAGGCTTGCCCTAAGAAGTGTATTGTAGCAAGTGCTTCTCACAAGACAGCAGCAGCAACAAAGGAAACCTTGAAGGTTGTGCAAGCCGAAAAGCCTGCAGCAGTTGAGGACGAAAACAAGGTTACCGCATAATTTATCTTAGAAAAACTTAAACTTTAATAAAAAAATTCAGTCCGGATGAAGCGGACTGAATTTTTTTAGGCTGCTTTAAAGTATTATTCTTGAGTTATTAGTGTTTAAGGTATAAGCATTAGCTCAATATACATTATTCTGCCAGCCACCAGATTATATTACTTAACCTTAATTGCAAGGACTTTTGATTGTGCCCCATACTGAATTGTGATGTCAGCACTTCCCTTTCCGACTGCGGATAGCTTGCCGGAAGCCGACACTGCCACAACCTTCGGATTGTTGGACTTATAAGTTGCTTTGGTCGTAACGTTGGTTTTTAGTAATTCATCCTTACCCTTCGGTAAAGCATTTGTCGGAGAGATAAAGGAGTGTGAAAGCAAATTAACAGTTAGCTGCAGACTCTGACTGCTCTTAAGAGAGCCAAGGGAGATATTCTTATTTGAGCTTAAAACCTCCAGACTATCCCGCATTTTATATAAATTACTGACCTCGGTTGGTGTAAGAGCATAGTTGTAAATTCTGAATTCATCCATTGCTCCTTTAAAGAAGATGCTTTCTGTAGTTCCGCCAATCCACAGTGGACCGCTGGCATTGGATATGTCACCTTCAAACTCCCGGGTACTTACCAGTTTTCCGTTTATATATATTTTTACAGTATTTGCATCGTTGGAGTTGATTGCATCATCACCATTCCCATTATAAGTTGCAGTATAGTAGAACCATCTTCCGTCTGCTGTATCTGCTGTAAGCTCAGTATCAAAATCAAAAATGTTGCCTTCATCTTCAAACTTTGATAGGGACAGTCTCTGCCCGTTATTCCAATCGATAAGGCTGTACGATATGTCCTTTTTTGCGTTGCTTTGTCCATATTTCGAAAAGATTGGTTGATTTTTATCGTTTTTCTCTCGATATACCCAGGTTCCGAAGGTAAAGCCTCTATCCAGATCCAGAGAGTCGCTGTCCTTAACTTCTATATAACTGGAACCACTGAATTTTACAGCTTTCCCTGCGATGCCGTCTATATATTTAAAGTTGTTGGCCTTCACAGCAACTCCGTCATTTTGAAAGCCGGATAGATCTTTAAGATTATTTTCAAATTTGTAGTACGCTACCAGCTTATTAGGTCTGTTTACAAGTTCTCTGCCGGGAGCCTTTGAAGTAATTGCACTGTATAGGTCTTCGACGTCACTATAGTCAAGAGCTTTGTTGTATATCTTCATATCATCAAGAATGCCTTTGAAGTAATTGTCTACGGTCATAAAGTGCCCAAAGCCTATGTAAAGAGGTTTGGTCGAAGTAATAAATGATGTACTAATGAGCTCGCTTTTTACAAGCTCATCATTTATATATATTTTCATAGTGCTTCCATCATAAGTGGCGGTTAACATGGCCCACTTCTGAAAGTCCAGTTGTTTTTCCGAGTGTATGTCGTCAGCGCCGTTTTCATCACAAAAAGTGAAGCCGGGGGTTAGTTCCCACCATTCATAGACGCCGTAAGGAAAATCTCCGTCGGGATCGGGATTCTTCATAACATAAGGGACACCCCCATCCATATTCTCCTTCTTTCTCATATCATCCTTATATACCCAGAAAGAGAAGGTAAATTCGTCTGTAATGTCAAGTGCTGCGCTGTCTTTTACAGAAATGTAGCTTTTACCATCAAGCTTGACGCCTTTACCATCTACCGCATTTACAAAGGATACACCATTTTTACCTCCGACTGCTTCACCATTGTTTCCAAAAGGTGACGAGTCCTTCAAATCACCGTTAAATTTCCAGTGAGCAACCAAACCCTTATAGCCGTCCAGTGAACCTGTGGAGGCTCCGGGAACAACGGTTTCCTCTGACAAAACCTCCTCGGCATCATCATTATATTCATCGTCGGCTGCGAAAACAAGTAGTGATGGGAAGATGCTTGTAAATATTAAGACCATCCCAAGAAACACTGCAAATAATTTCTTATTCATACAAACCCCCTTAT
>JAEZKZ010000051.1 GCA_023415305.1 Bacillota bacterium | reverse complement strand
CCTCTGCCCAGCATTTCGCATAAGAACATCAAGGAATATGTATTTCCTTGGTAGAAATGGCCTGAGCTCGGTACCTCCTTTTATTTATTTTAATTTTCTTTCAACCTTTTCCTCAAATATAAAAAGTGAATAAAATTCCAAGCTATCTACTCTTCTTGCTATAATCTATAGATAGTATGGATGCCTCATAAATTTAATACATTTCTGGCCAAAGTAATAAGCTTGCTGCTAAAAGCCAATCCAAGCCCCATCATAACTATAGAAGCTACCACCAAAAAAACTCCGATTCTGCTTTTGTTGTTTTTCGTTGAAAGTATTCCTGAGATAACTCCTATCATTCCAAATACAAAGGGATAAAAGAAAAGTGAAAGAATGGCAGACAGCCAACCCGTAAAAAGATATACAAATCTTTTCACACTTTCATAATGATTTGTAATTCCTTGAACATTATCCATCGTATTAACCTCCTAAGCCACGCTCGTGGCTTTGAGCCAACATTGTGGCCACAAATTCATAGGTTAGTTTGGAAGGCAAACGCTGGCGAAGTCTTTCAAGCTAACCTCCTCATTAAAAACTCTGCGGTACTATTGCAATTCTGTTTCATTGCGTATTATTTACAGATTATAGAGTTAATATTCACAAGGAAAATTCCAGTAGAATGGTAAGCCTGTATTAGTTTCACTTTTCTATATTAAATAAATAAACCATTTCAATTCGGATCAATATCAGAATTTTTGCAAGTGATTAAATCATATCTTTCATTGATGAAATTATTTTGTTACTATTCAGCATATGTTGATAAACTTCTTTTATTGTGAGAGAATTATACCTTAAAGATGATATAGTGGTGGTTTACTTTATGAATAATATGAATAAAGAGAGACATAAAAAATTATTTGCGTTAATATCTATTATGTTAACAGTTATATTTTGGGGATATTCCTTTGTAAGTACAAAGATTCTGCTTCAGGATCTTCCACCTATCTCCATAGCATTTTTCCGTCAGATAATTGCTGCAGGAGCTTTGTTAATAGTATTATTATTTAAGAAGTTGTTTGTTAAAATGGCATTGAAAGATGTTTTACTGGTGTTTGCCTCGGCTTTTTTTGGAATTGTTTTATATTTTTTATTTGAAAATATCGGGCTTAAGTATACAACCGCTTCTAATGCTTCAATTATAGTGGCTGCCGTTCCTATTTTTACACTGATAACAGAATCATTATTTTATAAATATAAAATCACTGCCAGAGTAATCAGCTGTGTTATAGTATCGATTACAGGGGTGTTTTTGGTCATATTTGAGAAGGGGCTGGACTTTTCTTCAGGCTATACAAAAGGAAATATCCTAATGATTGGAGCCATGGTTACCTGGGTAATCTATACTATAATATGTAAAAGCCTTTCCGGAAAGTATAACGGCATTGTAATAACAGCATACCAGATGGCTGCCGCCTCTCTTCTTTTTATACCTTTTATCATACCTGAGATAAGCCAGTGGAAAGGTTTATCTGCATACTCTCTGGCAAATCTGTTATACCTCTCTCTCCTGTGTTCCGCCTTGGCCTATTACCTTTATAATGTTGCTGTAAAAGGCCTTGGAGCTACTGTTTCATCAATGTTTCTAAACCTTATACCTGTCGTGTCTATTCTGGGAGGTGTTCTTGTTCTTAAGGAAACTGTATCCTTTGTACAAATTGGAGGCATGCTGTTGATTATGCTCAGTCTTATTTTTGTCAGAGGACGTTAAGTGGTCGGTGCTTCACCGACGGTGCGACCTTGTGATTATTAACAGCGTTTGCTCCTGCGGATTGGCTTCGAATATATTTTTTATTTGCCGGAGCAATCCAATATCAGTACTTCATACTTTTCGAGTACGATAGTATGGATATTGCTTACAGCTTCTGCTGATACTTCATCAAATTCCTCCCTATGAGTACCCAACAAAACCCTGAAGTCTGCTTTCTCCTCATAGGGTAATTGTACAGATACACTTTCTCCTTTAAAATTCAGAAGTATTAATAACTTCCCTGTGTCAGAGATTCGTTTATAAGCCAGCACCCGCGGAAGGTATTCCTTTAATAGTCTTATTTCTCCTGCCTTTAGTAAAGGCTGCTGTTTTCTAAGCCAAATGAGCTTTTTATAAAAGTTCAGAAGTGATGTGGGGTCACTTTCCTGCGATGCAACATTATTTGTTACATATTCACTATCTACTGGAAGCCAGGGTTTTGCTCCTGCTCCAGTGAAACCTGCATTTTCACTTGAATCCCACTGCATGGGCGTCCTGGCCAGGTCGCGGCAAAATCTCTTTAAAGGCCAGGTTTTATAGCTGAGAGGGTCCTTCATATCCTTCCTTTTCAGCTTTCCGCCATCCATTCCCAGCTCCTCTCCGTAATAAATAAAGGGGGTCCCTCTTACTGTCAGCAACAGTGCCGCCGCCACCCGGCAGCGCGCAAGGGTATCCTTACCTTTACTATAACGTAAGCTGTGCCGAAGGTTGTCATGGTTGCTGAAGGTAAAGTTTGGCCAGGCTTCCCCCTTCAGGCTGTCATACCAATTAATTATTGAGTTATAAAACCGCTCTGCCTTCCAGGGCTGAAACAGGAAGTTGAAGTTGAAGGCCATATGGAGAGCATCCTTTCCATCTCCGCAGTATTCCGAGGCAGTTTCTGCGCTATCGGTAAATACCTCCCCAACCATCATTCTTTCCTCGTACTCATCGGTTATCTTTCTGAGCTGACGGCAAATATCTATAGTTTCAGGCCTGTTTCTATCATAAATATGTCGCTGCAAATCAATGCTTTTCAACGTATAAGGGTTGCTTCTGAATTGATCATCTTTTATAAACCAGTTGATTACATCAAGCCTGAAGCCATCTACCCCCATATCCAGCCAGTACCTTGCCAGATCAAACATTTCTTCCCTTAAGCCCTGATTACGCCAATTTAACTCAGGCTGGTGCCGTGTAAATGTTCCAAGGTAGAACTGTTTCCTTTTAGGTTCATACCACCAGGCATTCTTTAATTCAAACTGTGCAAACCAGTTATTGGGGCGTTTTCCACGAATAACTGGTCCATTTTTACCGGTTCTGGATTTTCTCCCGGAGTGCCATATATACCAGTCGGCTTTAGAATTGTCCCTGCTCTGACGTGATTCCATAAACCACGGATGCTGGTCGGAAGTATGGTTCAAAACCATATCGATGATTATATGTATATGCCTCTTATGTGCTTCGGCTAATAGTTCTTTAAAGTCTGCAAGCGTACCAAACATGGGGTCTATGTCACGATAGTCCGAAATATCATATCCAAAGTCCTTCATAGGAGACTTGAAAAACGGTGAAATCCATATTGCATCTACGCCCAAAGAATCCGGGGTTCCGTTATTCAAATAATCCAGCTTTTGAGTAATACCTTTTATATCCCCGATTCCATCTCCATTTGAGTCCTTGAAGCTTCTCGGATAAATCTGGTATATTACTCCATCCTTCCACCACATAGTTTGCCCCCCCTCGAAATATTATTTACAACTTTGTTAATACAGTCCCTGTATTATTTACAAAACATAATGATTTATTCTATGCCTAGCATAAAATTCCTTTAGGTGTTATAGAATTTTATATTTACTCATAAATAAAAAAATCCTTTTCTACATATATTAATAGTAAATTATGGAACCAATTTAAGTTTCGGCTGTTTTAAATGTTAACTCATTTGCTAATTTATGGGACAGGCTTAGACTTGTTTTACTCAACTTTTTCTATGTGGAGGGCTCTATGAAAAGAATGATTTACATATTTTTGCTAGTTCTACAACTCTTCACCCTTCTTTCAGGCTGTGATAAGCCTTCCCTCTCTCAGGATATAACATATTCTGTACCTGAAGAAAGTCCTACTCTTGTAGGAAGATCTCCGACCAAAGCCGTTACTACAACAGAATCCGCTGTTACAACTGAACCCACTGTTACACTCGACTCAGCTGTCACAAAATCTACAAGCATTTTTAGAGAACTCCGACAAATACAGCTAAAAGACCGAAAAGCCATATCAGTTTTGCAAAAAGAAAATACCTTTTACCTGACAGCCACTACCCCTGATTCAATTAACACTACACTCATGAAAGAGCTGATTTGTGAGCAGAACAGCATTTCAAAGCTTTTGATCAACAAGGACAATCCCCTACCAAAGGACTTTTCGCCAAAGGATCTTATACCAATTAGTGCAAGTAAAGTAAAGCTGGAGTATCCTAATCTAAAGCTTATTCCCTGCACTCTAGATGCACTGTATTCAATGGTGGCAGCTGCTAAAGAGGATGGTATTAAAGAGTTTATTATAAACAGTGCTTATAGAAGTATTTATGCTCAACAACTGATATTCAATTCAAATCTGGACAGCTTTAAAAAGACCTCGAAAACATATAAAGAAGCCCTTTCCAGAACTCGTCAACTGGTGGCCCTACCAGGCAACTCAGAGCACCATACAGGGCTGTCTCTGGACATATTCAGCGTAAATGGCCGACACAGAAATGATTTTGAGGGTACAAAGGAACAGGTATGGCTTGATAAAAATCTTTACAGGTTTGGTTTTATCATTAGGTACCCCAGTGATAAAACCCTGTTAACCGGCAGTGTTTATGAGCCCTGGCACATAAGGTATGTGGGTGTATCTCTAAGCAGTTATTTAGCTGAGTATAATTTATGTCTGGAAGAATTTTATGAAAAAATTTCTAAAGGTGAGGTTCTAGAAAACAGCAAAAGTGTTTTTATTGGTGCAGAGAGAGCCCAGAAGGTATATATTGATCCCGAGCTTATGAAATATGTCAGTTTAGAAATTGTAAACAGTGATAATTTACTTCTGACGATTGATAAGAGCAGTGAAGAGTAAACTGTTCTTTCAGTAGTCTTGAGGTTCATATGGATTATTTCGGATACAGACAAAATAAATCCCCGGGGTGTGAACCAAATAGCCTTTCCCCAGGGATTATACTTATAGAAATGTCCAAATGCTTAATTTATTAAACCAAGATTAAACTCATGATAAGATACATCTTGCGTCTGTGGCTGAAACTAAATCAAATTGGATTTTTTAAGCAGCTTTTGTATAAACACTGCAATCTCCGCCTTTGTAATATTTGATTTAGGAGAAATTAGTCCATTTCCTTTTCCAGAAGTAATTTCAAGCTTCAAGCAAGCAGCAACACTTTCTCTTGCCCATGAAGATACCTTGCCTGAATCCTTATAGGATGCAAGTATCTCACTTATTTCCTGTTCACCCATATCAGAGCTGAGACCGGTTATGGACATGGCCTTTGAAATAATAGTCAGGGCTTGCTCACGGGTAATCTTATCATCAGGTGCAAACCTGTTATTGCCTTTACCTGTTATCAATCCATACTCATGAGCAGCCATTATATAACCGAATCTCGAATTGTCTTCCTTAACATCCGAAAATAAGCTTTTACCAGTATAAGGCTTAATTCCAAGAGCCTTTACAATGATTTCAGCAAATTCTGCACGGGTTATCTCTTTGTCAGGATCAAACAAATTGTCATCACTGCCACTTACGATCATCCTGGAGCCCATATCATTTGCTGCATCCTTAACCCACTTTCTATCATTTACGTCAGCGAATTCTACAGGGTGATATATAATGGTATAGGTACTATTTGTCAAGCTGTTTATTTTTGCATAGTATTTCCCATCCTGAACAATTACCACTGTCGGTACATGTCTAACCGTTCCATCAGGGTTAACAACTACACCTGTTGTGATTTTCTTAGGATCTACACCTATTGGAATTGCTATGATTCTTGCTACATATTCGTTAAATTTGCTTACGTCTACTGTTTTATTATTGCCAGTACATGTAATATTAATATCTACAGGCGGTACTGTTAAAGTATACTCCCCTTTTTTTGCAAAGCTTTCAATACCTTTGACTTGTTCGGGTGAGACCTTTGATATCTCAATCTCCACCTTGATTTCCTTTAACTGAACTGCTGACCCGATTTGCTGGGCAATAGCGTCAATATTTATATTCCTAGCAGGTAATATATACGATACATTATCGGTTTTGATCTCTAAAACAGCATCTCTTTTTTCCATATTCTTAACCAGGTCACCTGTCAGAGTTCCAACTCCAATATCTGCATTCCCCACAGGAATAGTAACAACTGATTTATTCCCTTCACTCTCGAGTTTCTGCATTATTGCCTGAGAATCTACTGAGACTGTAACCACTGTTTGATCACCACGTTTAGTTGTTTCAGTTGTTCCAATATCAGCGGGCTTTCCGTTAACTGTTCCTTCTGCCTTGCCTTTTCCCTCCTGTGCCGGTGGTGTTGCCGATGGTGTTGATGAAGAAGGTGATGAAGATGGTGTGGATGGTGTTGACGGTGACTGCGGATTCGGTGCATTTACTATCACCTGAGCAAGGTTACTGGTAATGGAAGCAGTCTTTGTCCCTGTTTTAGTATTATCGGTGTTGGTTATTATACAATAATAGTATGTCGTACCGGCAGCATTTGCGGGTATTTGTATTGCTGAACCCGATGAGTTCTGTACTAGAATTCCGCCAGAAGCAGACGCCACTGTATTGCTGTACCATTGATAGCTTAGGACTCCGCTTCCTGTAGCTGTTACTGACAGCTGAACAGTTCCTCCGATATTAGCCGTTCTGTTCTGTGGCTGTTCAACTATTACAGGTGCCGGTGCATCAGTTAATGTATTTACAGTTACACTTACTATATCACTAACCGTTGATGCGGTTTTTGCTCCGGTCTTTGTATTATCTGTGTTGGTAACTATGCAATAGTAATATGTTGTACCCGGTGAATTTGTGGACACCTGTATTGCTGTACCAGTCGTAGATATTGCTGAACCAGATGTGACCTGAAGCTCTACACCGTTTTCAGTAGATAGTTCTGAACTTCTGTACCATTTATAGCTCAGTGTTCCGCTTCCTGTTGCAACTATAGAGAGCTCAACAGGTTCTCCGATTGTTACTGACTGACTTTGTGGCTGTTCAATTATAACTGGTGCTGCCGCATCTGTTAATGAGTTTATCGTTACACTAACAATATTACTTACCGCTGTTGCAGTTTTTACACCAGTTTTAGAGTTATCAGTATTGGTTACTATACAGTAGTAGTAGGTAATTCCTGCTGCCGCTGTTGGCACTGAATAGGTTTGGCTTGTTGCTCCTGCTATTGGACTTGCTCCTACTGTACTATTTGTACTGTTGCTGTACCATTGGTAGGTAACTGTTCCACTCGCTGCTGATGCTTCTACTGTAAGTTCTGCTGTTTCACTTACATTTACTGTCTTAGCCTGCGGCTGAGTAATTATTACAGGTGCTTCGGCATCTGTTAAAGGATTTATTTCAAAGTTTGCACTTACCGTGATGTCATCTGTTACATTACTATCTGTTCTTGTTGCTGTTGCAACACCATCGCTCCACCCTACAAAATGATAACCGCTGTTTGGTGTTGCTGTTACTGCCGAACCATTTGCTCCACTATTTACTGTCTGTGTTGCTGTTCCTGTTATTGTTCCGTTTGCTCCTGCTGTGTAGGTTAGCGTATATTGATTTATTGCAAAGGTTGCAGTTACCGCGATGTTGTCTGTTACATTACTATCTGTTCTTGTTGCCGTTGCAACACCATCGCTCCACCCTACAAAATGATAACCACTGTTTGGTGTTGCTGTTACTGCTGATCCATTTGCTCCATGGTTTACTGTCTGTGTTAATATGCCAGTTAATGTTCCATTTGCTCCTGCTGTGTAGGTTAGCGTATACTCATTTATTGCAAAGTTTGCAGTTACTGTGATGTCGCTTGTTACACTATTATCTGTTCTTGTTGCTGTTGTAACTCCATCACTCCACCCT
>JAEZKZ010000018.1 GCA_023415305.1 Bacillota bacterium | reverse complement strand
TTGGGTCTGCAACACCTTTTGTTGATTTTATTGCATCCTGTAATGTCTGTGTTGGGACAAACCTACCTGGATTCTCCATGTGTTTTGCAGGAGTTGAAGCAAAATTTAATCCTTCATCAATATTCTTAAAAATAGACTTACTCGCTCCCTTAGATGGTAGTTTTATTCCTTCAAATGCTTTTCCTGTCAAATATAATGTAAATACATCAGCAAAAGCTTTTGCCATCTCTGGATCAGTTTTATTCGGTCCCAAATTAAATTGAAATAGCAATAAAGAATTAATATGTTCAACTATTTCATCAGGCCTACTATATGCTATAATTACGGCGCCTATTGCATTAACTAATCTAATTTCGGTCGCCGTACTGTTACTACTATTAAAGCTGTTACAAATCTCAGTAACTAATTCAATTCTTTCGTGGGCACCCATGCTAAATAATTTATTTATATCAAGTAGAATGTTTGCATCTAGTGGCTTATCTTTCCCCGTCCCCTGAGATTCTTTTTTATTCCGGGTAATTTCCCCTGATAACGCCCGATCGGTCCATGCAAGGAGTGAGCTGTCATGTTCCCCGTTACCCATCCTGATAAAGTCTGCATGCAGCGAGTGCCCTTTATCGAAGAATTCCTTTAAAAATTGATTACGAGCAGCCTTGTAGTCTTTATATACATTGTGATAGCCAAGTATGTACAAGTTACTCTTGATATTAGCTAAATAATTTATATCTCCTTTGGGTTTTTTATCTTCTTTTTTCTCATCGTCCAATATATTCTTATTGCTTAATATAATAAGATATTGATGATTATGCCTATCCGGTTCATTACTTTCCTTATTCCAAGGTAATAGTGCTGCCTTCCAGGTGTCAGGACCGACTATTCCATCTGGCTTCAGTCCTTTTTTCTCCTGAAAATTCATAACTGCCTGTTTGGTCAGTTCGCCATAGGTTCCAAATGGGACTCGCTTATTAGTGGAAGAGCTGATGGGCATGTTAAGATATCTACTACTGACCAGGAATTTTTGCAATACTACAACATCATCATTTATATTTCTATGTCCAACCTTAAGTACCCAGTTTTCCTTTTCGTCCTTAGTGGATAAATTTTTATAACCCTTACTGAGCAAAAGATCTATTGTTTGAGTATTTTGGGCATCAACTTCAGCCACAGCACCGCTTTTAGGTTCATACAGCCTTATTTTTCGTTTATTCTTATCAGCTTTCTTTTGTATAACCTTATCATTATGCTGATTCGACACCTCTCGAGGATTTTCCTTTATTTGTATCTCGCTGATAAAACTTTCTTTCGCAGCCTCACGGCCCATAACATCAGCCTCTTTTTCAAGCTGATCGTCATCATTTAGCGCCTCATTCGGTTTCATCTGTAAAGTAGGTTGAACTCTTCCCTGTTTTTGCTGAACTGCATGCCAGCCCTCATGTGGAAGATGCTCTTCCTGCCCCGGAGCTAAATGTATTTCATTTCCTTGAGTAAATGCATGAGCTCCGAGCTGTTGAGGTTTATCGGAATTTTCATGTACCTTAACATCAGACAAGCTGATTCCTGATATTTCTTCAAACTTATTTCTTAAAGCTTCAGGCAACCTCAACTTGGTTGTTGATAACCTGCCCTGATTTGCTTGTCCATTTTTCTTATCAGAGGTATCGGACTTTGTACCCGGATTTTTCCCCTGACTTCTCAATTGCATTGTTTTATTATTTGTCTCTTTGTTGTCCTCTTGGTGTATCTCTTTGCTTGTCTTTTTGTTTATCTCATTGTTTTTATTCCTTACCGGCTGAGAATTGCCTGACATTGGGGTCTGTCCCAACTTTTTAAGCCGTTTGCGCTCTTTTGCTTCATGTATGAGTTTTATTGTTGCCTGGTTTCCAATGGTTCTTTGTAGAAGGGCATACTCATCTTGTGTTATGTAATCAGGATTGTTTGAAATTAGATACACAAGCATTCTATAGTCTTTACTTCGTACATTCGGTCTCCGGGCACTCTTCACCGGAGCAGTAGGCTTCTTCTTAGAAGCACTTATCCCGCCATAGGTTTGATCGGGTTTCTTTTCTGGGGCTACTCTGGTATACATTTTGTTCACTCCAAGATTAACTTATATTTTCTTTATATCTATATAGTTAATTTGAGCAAATCTTTAACAACCTCAATGCTAAATAATAAATGGACAAATTGAATAGTGGTTATTCTAGAATAATCCATAAATGATATGACTGTGTTAACCGATAAAATTCTTGCAAGTAGATTCTGAGAAAGTATAGACAATAACTGGGGAGAAAAAACATTATCGTTCTAGAGACAGTGAAAATTTTACTAATAGTCCAAAAAAAATAAAAGAGGCGCTATCAAATTTATAGACAATGCCTCTTTGTTAAATATTACCATTTTGTTCAATGTATTATCATCCAATCATTCAATTCTACTGAATGGATCAATCCTTCAATATAAACCCTTTTGCGTCCTTATTTATACTGCCTGACAGTATCATAATACCTTCAACCAAACCCCATATCCATGTTACAACCCCAAGAACACCACACGAAAGTACAGTTATCAAGACCTGTGCCAATCCTATGCCAATGTATCCCAAATAGAATCTATGCACTCCGAACATTCCAAGAAAGATACCGAATAAGCCAGCTGCAAGTTTGGATTTTTGCTGACCATATGCATTTAAGTTTACACCGCATTTCATACAAACCTGAGCCATTGAATTTGTCATATCTCCGCACAGCGGGCAATAATTGTTTCCCTTTCCAACAGGTACTCCGCATGCCACACATATTGCCGCCTGATCATTCATAACATTACCACAATTTCTACAATACATAAATTTACCTCCTGCTTAATATTTATCGTAAGTCCAATTTTTTATACAAGTTTCGAAAATGTATTTACACCTAAGTATACGGTGTAGTACAAAGTTTGTCTGAAATATTTTATATGTTGATTAGAGGTAATATACATCATATTATACCTGATTAATATATATTAATTTTCAAGAAAAGTCTACATTAATAAAAATAATTCTATATAGTATTATTTGGAGTTTTGCCACCATAATTTCAAAAATATGGTGATTTTTTTAATATTATATGATAAAATTGGTAATAAAGAAATTTTATGTAAGGAGAAGTGAATAAATGAGATTTGTACAAAAGTGGTCATATTCTTGTGCCAGGCATCTAGCCACCGTATTAAAAGAAAATCATAATAAAAGATCAGTTTACTATTATGGTTTTTACATAATATTTGGTTCACTGGTAAAAGGCACTATATTGATTTCATTATCATTACTTCTTGGGGTTATTATCCCAGCCTTATTGACTGTTCTGGTTTTAGGTTCTTTGAGAATGTTTGCAGGGGGATTTCACTTCGATACCTACGGAAAATGTCTTTTTGTCTCGCTAGTTTTTGTATTATCGGCTGCTTTGATATCTAAGTATACCTATAGTTACTGGAATATAGCTTCAATCGCTGTATTTTTGTTTTTTATATTTACATTCAGCCTTCTCATGCTGATTAAGTATGCCCCCAAGGATACACCCACCAAGCCAATTACAGAACCCGCCGCAATTAGGAAATATAAACGGTTATCAATTGCATATCTGGGTATTTTGCTGATATTATGCTGCGTTTTGGTGCTTTTTAACCTGAAAATGTATGTTATAGCCATCGGTTTCGGTATTTTACTCGAAATATTTACCATAACCCCAGCAGGACACAGCTTTTTTAATACTATAAAAAGCGGTTTAAATAAAAGAGGTTCTGTCCGTCGGTATAATTAATTTATCTACTGTAACTGATTGTTCTAAAACAACAGATAAGAGGTTTTGTGTATGATTGATACCTTATTCCAAAACAGCCTGGTTGCGAAAATTATTATAAATACATTATTTGTATCCATACCTGAACAACTGTATGCTGTAATGTTTACATTAATTCTGGTTGGAGAATTTGAATACTGGAAGGAGCCTGAGTGTAAAAGGCTTATTAACAAATTTGACTATGTGAGGGTCTTTCTACCTACAGTTACTGGTGCTTTAATATCAAATATTATTATTAATACAGGTCTGAACCATGGTCTCTTCCAGTTTATATCTCCAATAATTACATTTATTATTATTGTAACTACAAATGATATCTTTGGAGATGCAAGTGCAGTAAAGTGGATAGTAAAAGCTTTTATTTTCTTTATTATAGGATTTCTTTCTGTTGGTATTACCGAATTTGCTTGTATACCGTTTATATTATCTTGTACAGGGTTCACTATGACCGAAATCAGAGACAATCTATTAATATATTTTATTACTTCACTCCCTGTACGCCTATTACAATATACTATACTTTTCTATCTTATAAGCAGGAAGCGTACCCTATTAAAGGGTCGATTTATAAGACACATTCTGTCAAATCCTATTCTTACAGTGATATTTTGTTTTTTAGTGTTATTCAATATTCTGTTTATTCAGATGTTTGGATCTGCGATTAATAATGACAAAGTACTTATATATATTCCACATTTCTCCCAATTTTTTATTATTACAGGTGTTGTTATTTTTCCTATACTTAATATTTCAGGGTTTCTATGGGGCGTTTATCTTTTAAAAAACCAGGAAGCCAGAGACAAAAAAAACGCCTCTGAAAAATTATATAGATTGTTAAAAGATATGGAATTTTATATAAAAAATGAAAAATATGATAATATCAGGTGGAAATTCAATGAATTTGGCATGGGCATTGAGGAGGTTGCCAAGACTCTGTATACAGCAAGTAAAACGGATCCAAAATAATTTATTTATAAGGAGGTAGATAGTAATGAAAATATTCTTTTATACTATTTTATCAAGTTTTTTGTACATATTAGTATTGCTACTCGGTGTAAAACCAGCTTGTTGGTTTTTGTGGCATCAACCGAGAGTTCCGAATCTTAAATAGAAACCAAATAAACATTGTATAGTTTTTAGTCAAAGGTTAGCTTAATCTCTTTGTATTATTTACCGTTTCATTTCTTTATGATGATTAATGCTAGGGTTAGCAGTTCTTTCCTTCATGTCCATGGCCAGTTCAATATATTGTTCGTTTGCGGGATCCAATATAAAGCTCCTTGTTTCTTCAGATAAGCAGCTTAAATATGGGTCCCGTATTTCATTGTAATCAATTAAATAATCCTCGGATACCATATTTATATAGGGTGTGTATTTTATAAATAAGGAAGCAAAAGATAAAAAAACTGCTTCTGAGAATCTATATAAATTACAGAGAGATATTGAATTATATACAAGAAATGAAAATACGATAATATTCGGTGGAAGCTGAATGAAATTGGCTTGGGCATTGAGGAGTTTACAAAAAACTTTATAAAGAATGAAACAGAGTAATTTTTACATTTTAAAGAGGAGGTTGATATCAATGAAAGCATTTATTTTTGCAATTCTGTCTAGTTTATTGTCCATTTTGGTATTATTAGGCGGAGTAAAGCCAGCTTCTTGGTGGGGTCTTCATCAGCCAAGTCTTCATCAGCCAAGAGTTCCTAATCTTAAGTAGGGCTCATTAATACAATAATTATTTAATTGAAAGACCGTTGATTCGCTAGTATTATTTACCGTTTCATTTCTTTATTAAGTCTACTACTCGGGGTAGAAGTACGTTCCTTAATGTCCATGGCCAGTTCAATATATTGTTCGTTTGCGGGATCCATAATAAAGTTCTTTACCTCTTCGGATAAGTTACTTAAATATGGGTCCCGTATTTCACTGTAGCCGACTAAAAAATCCACAGATACCTTAAAATAATCTGCAAGCTGCTTTAGTCTGTCAATTGAAGGCTCCCTTTTATTGCTCACATATCCATTGAAGGTTGGTATTTTAATATTCATCTGGATAGCGGCCTCCTGCTGCTCCAAACCCTTTTCTTTTACCAAATCTTTTAATCTTTCACCTATTGTTTTATCCATTGACATATACCCTCCAATCTCTTACTAATCTTATTATAATTATAAATTTGTATATCTGTCAATTTATTACTTTTTATTCAAACTTCATTTTGACATTTTTCAACTCATTTTCGTCATTTTTTTAGTTGACAAATTGCGTTTTGAATTTTATAATTTAATTAATGGCAATTTATTACAAAATTCAACTATATTGGAAGGTTGCATTACCAAACCATCATACCATTACATTCACACAATTGAGTTTTTTGACATTTTATAAGACAAAAATGTAGGTTAAGGAGGTTTTGATATGCTAGTTGACGAAATTAACAAATTGAGAGAGATTCTGAACGAACAGGTTGTAAACTGCAGTATGGACTATGAGGAGATTTTATCTCTAAGTCAGGACTTGGATAAGTTAATTGTCGAATACTATAAAAACGAACTTTCGGTTCGGAATACATATTCATCTGTCCTTTAAATCTCAATTTTATTGCATTGGAATACTTAATAGTATATAATTTTTATGGTATTTTTGATGTTAGAAATAATGAGAGGATAGATATATTAATGAAACTAGGTATTGTTGGACTACCGAACGTAGGTAAAAGTACTCTGTTTAATGCAATAACAAAAGCAGGTGCTGAAAGCGCAAATTACCCATTTTGTACTATTGAACCAAATGTAGGTATTGTAGCAGTTCCCGATGAAAGACTGGATAAACTGGCCGAAATGTATAATCCTGATAAGATAACTCCTACTGTCATAGAGTTTGTTGATATCGCGGGACTTGTTAAGGGTGCCAGTAAAGGTGAAGGTCTGGGAAATAAATTCCTTTCTCATATCAGAGAAGTAGATGCAATTGTTCATGTTGTAAGATGTTTTGAAGATGGAAATATAGTCCACGTAGACGGGTCTATCGGACCCAAAAGAGATGTTGAAACCATAAATCTCGAATTAATATTTGCAGATCTGGAAATGCTGGAAAGAAGAATTGACAGAACTAGAAAGAATCTCAAATCCGGTGATAAGAAGTTCCAGGTTGAAATTGAGCTACTTGAATCAATAAAAGCTCATCTTGAAAGTGGAAAGCCTGCCAGGTCCATGATCTTTGATAGTGAACAGCAGCAACTGGTGGATCAGTTATTCCTTATTACGTTAAAACCAGTTCTGTACGCAGGAAATGTATCTGAAAACGACCTTTCTTCCCTGGAAGATAATAAGTTTTTAGCTGAGCTGAAAGAATTTGCTGCAAGCGAAGGTTCCGAAGTTATGGTTATCTGTGCCAAGGTTGAGGAAGAAATTGCTCAGCTGGCCGATGAGGAAAAGGCCGACTTCCTTGAAGCAATGGGACTTGACGAATCCGGTCTGGACAAGCTTATTAAATCAAGCTACAGAATCCTCGGCCTTATCAGCTATCTCACTGCAGGCCCACAGGAAGTAAGAGCTTGGACAATTAGCAAGGGTACAAAGGCTCCACGGGCAGCCGGTAAAATTCACAGTGATTTTGAAAGAGGCTTCATCCGTGCTGAAATTGTTGCCTACAATGACCTTATGGCCTGCGGCACATACACTGCTGCAAAAGAAAAGGGCCTTGTAAGATCCGAAGGTAAAGAATATGTTATGCAGGACGGAGATGTAACTCTGTTCAGGTTTAATGTTTAAGAGACGCTGTAAAAAATTTTGTGTATGGAACATAGGAAATACTCCTTTTTGGTTAAGAATTTAAGTATTAACCAGAGAGGAGATTTTTTATGAGTGCTCTACCAAAAGAAGTGATTCAGGAAATAAT
>JAEZKZ010000111.1 GCA_023415305.1 Bacillota bacterium | reverse complement strand
GATTGACACCCGCCCAGCCTATTCCGGCCAGTACCTGAACAAATGGAATTATGAATAAGTAAGTATTCTGATTGATAAATATCCAGGCAACATGAACTATACCCAAAGCTGCCATTGAAGCGACAGTAGTAAATTCCCATCCCTTCCTCTCAGATATTTTTCCCCATATTCTGGCCGAATAAGACTGCACACAGGATAGTATAATACCAATTATCATTATGTAAGTGTAGGACAGTTTTAAACCGTTAACCATATAAACAGAGAAAAACGGAAGGGAGAACTGGACACTTAGATTCCATACAATATTTAATATTACAACCTTACGAAATTGCTTGTCCTTTAATGGAATGGAAATAAGGCTTTTAATGTTCAATTTCTTGTTAAGTACAGTAACTTCAGGCTCTTTTATACTTTTCAAGGTCAAAACATTAAAAACAGTTATCACCAATGCCACCGAAAATACAACTACAAAGCCCAGATAGTCCTGTTGGTTGGACTTGAACCAGTCCAAAACTCTTCCCATTATCAAGGACAATACTGCAGCTGATGCAAGAATGCACATATCTCTTATTCCAAAATACCTGCCACGTAGCTTTTCCGGGACAAGGCTGATTATCCAGCTAGCCCCTGCGGGCGCCAGGAAACCCGAGGCACAATAGGCCACAAAGTACATAGTACCTAATATCAATAGCCTTAGAGGCTTGCTGTCAGTTATTAGCGGAATAACCATCATCAAGCCCAGAAGTGTTCTGTAAAACAGGCATAACGTGACAATAAGGCCCTTTCTTCTTGATAGCTTCTCAAGAAGAAGGGGACTGAACATCTGAATAATATTAGCTAATAGCGGAAGTGCCACAATAATTCCGTTAAATTGGTCATTTGCGCCGAGGTAACTGGCATAACCAACAAGAAAAGCACCGCTGGTTAATGTATATATTGCATTTGAAAGGCAGCCTTCTATTACAAAACGGCGCCTGCTTAACTCCAAGTTTTCATCAGTAACAGCTCCACTGGTAAACCCGAGCTTGTTGAAAAGATACCTTACACCCATTATTCCCCACCTGTTTAATATACTGTAAAAATAAGTTTGTTGTCTTCTGAATCGTGCGAATAATACAAAAAAGGTAAAAGCAAGCAAAGATTTACTTAGCAGTCCGTTCCTTCCTATACTCCAAATCCATATATAGCTGTGTTATAAGCCTTTGTAAAACAAGGCTTGCAAAAGTACTGAAAAAGGCTGCAAGATAAGCAGAACCAAGGGAACTCCCGGATATTAATAATGCAATAGGCAGTTCAAACATAAGGTAAAACCCAATAAAAACGCTTGCAATCTGTACTTTGTGTTTTCTGGTAATGTCACTGCTCGCGGTAAACGCATCTGCTACATTTAACTTTAAATCAAGAATATAACATAAACCGAAAATAAAAATAATATAAGCAATAATGCCGGGGATGATAAAGAAGACTAATCCCATTGTCACCAATAATCCAAACAGAATATTGTAAACTATCAGCCTTCCGAAATGTTTAAAGGCACCTTTAAAACTTACTGCTATACCAGTTACCCTTCCTCTCAGCTCGGCTATATATGAATACATATAAACTGATAAAAAGAGGCTTGTTACAAGTTTGACAGCCATGGTGACAGCCAGAACCATTAGCATGGGGTATATCAATTCCCCCGCTGTATTTGCCTCTTCCGGCGTTACAGATATTGTCAGCGCAGATAGTAATAAACTCAGATCCTCTGAAGAGACCTGGTTCAAAATCCTGTATTGAATATAGCTTCCTGCCATCTGACACAAAAGAACAAGCACGAAAATCAAACGGGCCAGTCCCTCATTTTTTAATTTATGAAACTTTATAATGGCCGGAAGATATTCAAAAAAACGTTTAACTCCTGAAGTATTATCATCCATAATGCCCATCCTCCCGGATTTATGTAAATATAACCTTAATAAATAATTTTAGGCCATACATAAAACTCAATAAAAAATACTAAAAATTTATTCTTCTAATAAAATAAACATACTGCTAAGTATACCTTATTGTATCAAAAATTCAAGCTGATTTATGATATAGGCTACTTGATAAAAATTAGTAAAATTATATAAGAAAACCTCCGTTAGGGCTTATTACCTGCCCGGTTATAAAATCAGCTTTACCTGCAGAGAGGAAAAAAACTGTTTCTGCTATATCAGTTCCCTTACCAATTGCCCCAAGCGGCGTCTGTTCCTTCAGTTCCTGTAAATCCGCCTCGTCAAGCTGTGAATTCATATCTGTAGCAATTACACCCGGAGCGACGCAGTTTACCTGTATGTTTGAGGGTCCCAGTTCCTTGGCAAGGGCTTTTGTCATTCCAATTACAGCTGCTTTTGTAGCCGAATACAATACCTCACAGGATGCACCGGTTAACCCCCATATGGAAGATATATTAATTATTTTACCGCATTGCTTTCGTATCATGGAAGGCAATACCGCCTTAGTACACAAATACATACCTTTAACATTAATCTCAAACATCCTGTCCCATTCCTCAGGAGATATATCGGTAAAAAGCTGCTGTTTTGCTATACCTGCATTGTTAATTAGTATATCAATGTCCCCAAAGCTTTTACCGACAATATGAAGCATGTTATCCACCTGATCCTTCTGTGAAACATCAGCTTGAACTATCATTGCCCTACAATCAATATTTTTCAGTTCTTTTAGAAGACTTTCAGCTGCTTCATGGTTCTCATTGTAATTTATTGCAACACTAAAGCCCCTTTCGGCAAAAAGTCGGGCTATGTCGCGCCCGATTCCTCTGGATGCCCCTGTTACCAAAACGGTTTGCCCCATAATTTCTCCTATTCTGGTTGTTTACTATAGTTAATTTTATAAGCAATCAATAAATAAAAATATAGATTACTCACGTCCGGTTACTGTATTAAAGAAAGCCTTCTTATCTGCAATATCCTTAAACTGACCGAAATAATCGGCTATTTCAACAGCAAAATCCACAAAGGATATGCCTTTTGAGGTTATTACATTACCGTCTCTGACAACCCTTGTATCAATAAAGTTTTCTCTTGGGAAAGGATCCTCTTCCTTGAACTGTTCCCTTCTCATCTGATTCCACTCAACTATTGAAGTAGTATATTTGACTTTGCTGAGAATACCTGCTTTTGCAAAGTAACGAGGACCGGCGCAAATAGCTGCCAGAAGCTTGTCACTGTTATAAAAGCTGTTTATTAGCTCAAGCATTTCGTCCTTTACAACCGGGTTCCAGCCACCAGGAATTATAAAGCCTTCATAATCCTCAACCTTTGCCTCGGCAACTGTTATTGCTGGTATATATACCATACCACCTTTACTCTTTACAGGCTTCATATCATAAGCACATGGAACTATTTCCTTTGAAAGCTCATGCCCTAACAGGTGTGTGGCATAAGTAATCTCAAAATCAGCCATGTCATTATATATAAATACTAATATTTTACCCATTATTTTTCTTCCTTCCCTTTCAATGTAATAATCCCAAATAATCCATATTGTATATTGACTACCAGTATTTTTGATTTATTATCTCAAGTACCATACTACTTTGTTAGTCTTTCCAGAATGTTCAAGTATTGTATAGCATCCAACCGTTCAGCACCGCACATCTCAGAGGATGGTCTCAGGCTTTGGCAAACAGCAGGTCTTTCAGGTTTGCCGAAAATCTTACATCTATAATTATCGTCAAGCTGTATGCATTTTACACCGGCCGGTTTTCCCTGCGGCATGCCCGGAATGGGTGAAGATATTGAAGGTGATATGCAGCAGGCTCCACAGCCTTCTCTACAGTCCATATTAACCTCCTAAGTCTCCTTCTTCTTTAACTTATTAATACAAACATCCTAAAACAGTCAACATCAAAAGCCTTTTTCGGTCAGGTGAATCACCACTGGCTATAAGGCTTTGTGACTAGGTGGGAGTTTCCGTACCTTCTATCGAAGGTTACCTCTTCCCCCAGCCACTCAGGCTTGTCAAACAACTGTTCCTCGCTTTTCAATTCTATCTCGGCTACAACAAGTCCAATATTAACACCAAGGAACTCATCAATTACCCATTCATTTCCCTTATAAATAACAAAATGCCGTATTTTCTCTATCAAAGGCCTGATACACAGTCTCTCAAGCATCATATCTGCTTCATTTGCCGGTATTTCATACTCAAATTCATCTCTTGTAAAGGACCGGGCCTTCCCCTTAATAGTAATAAAACCTTTGTTGTCATAAGTTCTTACCCTTACTGTTCTACCGCTGTCTACCGACAAATAGCCTTGTTTAAACAAAAAGGAACTTGCAGCTGCTTTATAATCGTCATTCTTTACAAGAAACTTCCTCTCAATTTCTTTTGACATCACTGTTCTCCTCAAGAAAATTCGCTACGCTCTTTTGTTATAGTGCTCATTACTATAAAGCGAGCAAATTTTCTTGTTCGCTAGGGAACCCTAGGTTCCCTTCGACGAAATGTTTCACATTTCTGAGCACCCTCCTGAAACCGGAAAGGGGAATCCCCTCTTCAATTCCCGAATATAGGAATTTAACAATTGTTTTAGTATACATCTTCAACTTTAATATTTCAGGTACTTTACCACAATTTTATAACATATAAATTCTTATATTCTTAATAACTAACAAATATAATTATATCTTAGTGTATAGGGTTTTTCCAATAAAAATTCAGAAAGCACCGACGTAAAAAGAAAAGCCCGGTATGCACCGGGCTTTTCTTATCCTAATAATTTTTTTACAATCTGGTTAACCAATTTACCGTCGGCTTTGCCTCTGGTTTCAGGCATAACAGCCTGCATTACCTTTCCGATATCCTTAGCAGATACAGCGCCTGTTGAAGAAATTGCATTTTTTACAATATTCTCAATTTCAGCTTCACTTAACTGCTCTGGTAAATATTTTTTCAAAACTTCAATTTCAGCCTTTAGATTATCTATAAGATCGTCCCTACCGCTTTTTTCAAAGTCGGGCAAGGTATCCATTCTCTTTTTAACTTCCTTAGCAATAATCTCAACTATACCATCATCGTCAAGGGTGACCTTCGTATCCTTTTCAACCTGAAGCACTGCCGACCTTGCCATTTGAACAGCTGTCTTTTTAACACTATCGCCATCCTTCATGGCAGTTTTTAAATCTTGTAGAAGCAAATCTTTTAGTGACATAATAAATATCTCCTATTAGCTTTAAGCTACTACTGTCACAATATTATTTGAATTTTCTTTTTCTTGCAGCTTCAGATTTCTTTTTTCTCTTAACACTGGGCTTCTCGTAATGCTCTCTCTTTCTAACCTCAGCTAAAACACCTGATTTAGCACAAGATCTCTTAAACCTTTTGAGAGCACTATCCAAAGACTCATTCTCTTTAACTCTTACTTCAGACACACAACTTCCCTCCCTCCGATGGTAACAATTGTGCCGGGAATAAGCCGTAGTATTTATTAAATACTATAGGGAACCAAGCTAAATACAGCACACAGTATATTATATATTAATTTTCAAAAAAGTGTCAACATTTATTTATAAAAGTGAGACAAGTTACAATATTTTAGTTCCCAGCGATTTTCCGCCTACAAGGTGATAGTGAAGGTGGAAAACCGTCTGTCCCGCATCTGCTCCGCAGTTGTTTATAAGCCTGTATCCGCTCTCTGCTATTCCCAGCTGTTTTGCTATTTCATTTGCTGCAAGATGTATATCCTTCATTATTCCAACATTCTCTGCAGTTAATTCATTATGTGAAGCAATATGTTCTTTCGGAACGATAAGCACATGCACAGGTGCCTCTGGATTGATATCATGAAACGCATACACCTTATCTGTTTCATAGACCGATTTTGATGGGATTTCCCTGTTTATGATTTTACAAAAAATACAATCGCTCATTTTTCTACCTCCATATTAACCTCCTAAACCACTTTAGTGGCTTTGAGCCGCATAGCGGCCACAAAATGTAATGAAATTTGTCTCTACTCCCATATCCGCTATAAGGCGAATAAAGGAGGTTAATTGGCCATGTGCGCTTTCCAAGGCTTTGCAATACCAAGTCTTTGCAAAGCCTTTAGTATTTGATAAAATATTTTAAATATTTCGCACGGCCATAAATTCATAGGTTAGTTTGGAAGACGAGCATTAGTGAAGTCTTTCAAGCTAAACCTTTAGAAGCAGCTTCAGCACTTGAAATGCTCCTGCTCAAACTGCTCTGATAAAACTATATTTATTATTTTACTTGTCCCTCTATCACAGGAATTGCAGCCTTTAAAGCATCATTTATCTTAGCTGCATCCTTGCCGCCAGCCTGAGCCATGTCAGGACGCCCGCCACCGCCGCCGCCGGCCACTTTTGCAACTTCCTTTATAATATTTCCGGAATGAACTCCCTTTGCCAACAGATCTTTTGTAGCTGTGACTATAAAGGTTACCTTGTCACCATAGCTGGAACCCAGTACTACTACTCCTGATTCAAGTTTATTTTTTAGCATGTCTCCGGTATTTCTGAGTCCGTCAATATCAAGGGTATCAAAACGTGCGGTTACAACTTTTACACCCTTGACTTCTACAGCTTTTGAAAGAATATCATCAGCTTCACCGCTGACAAGCTTATTTCGGAGCTGTTCGATTTCCTTTTCTGCATTCTTTAGATCCTGTCCTAGAGCTTCAACCTTCTTAAGGCTATCCTGTGGTGAAGCCTTAAGAGCTTGTGAAACCTCGTTTAGCATACTTTCCTTCTCTGCATAGTACTGTATAGCTGCTTCACCTGTCAGGGCTTCCAATCTTCTTACACCGGCAGCTACACCGCTTTCACCCAATATCTTAACCAATCCTGCCTGGGCAGTATTCTTCAAGTGGGTGCCTCCGCAGAATTCTATACTGTAATCTTCAACTTTTACCACTCTAACAGTGTTCCCGTATTTCTCACCAAACAAAGCCATTGCTCCAAGCTTCTTGGCTTCATCAATTGGCATTTCACTGACATCAACCTCCATACTCTCAAGTATGGCCTGATTTGTCAAATCCTCAACCTTCTTTAACTCATCGGCTGTCATGGCTGAGAAATGGCTGAAGTCAAATCTGAGCTTATTGGGTTCAACAAGTGAACCTGCCTGATGGACATGATCTCCGAGTACAGTTCTCAATGCCTTATGCAAAAGGTGGGTAGTAGTATGATTTCTGCATATGGCCATCCTTCTCTTGGTATCTATTTCAGCTTTGCACAGATTACCTGTTTCAATCAAACCGCTTTCAACAATACCTGAGTGCAGGTACTTTCCATCAGCAGTTTTAGTACAGTTATTTATTCGAACCGTACCATTCTTGGTTGATATTATACCGGTATCCCCAACCTGTCCGCCGCTCTCTGCATAGAAGGAGGTCTTATCAAGTATTACAGTAACCTCGTCACCTTCCTGAGCTGTATCTGAGATTTCACCGTCCTTTACAATGTAGAGAATTTTAGCATCAACTAAGGTTTCCTCATAGCCGGTGAAGGTAGTTTTAAAGCTCTTGTCCAGCTTGTCGAAAACGCTGTCGGCCCAGGCAGATGTATCCTTACTGTTATGAGCATCTCTTGCCTTTTTCTTCTGAGCATCCATTTCCTTTTTGAAGCCGTCCTCATCTATTCCAAGGCCATTTTCCTCAGCTATTTCCCTTGTAAGATCAAGAGGAAAACCATAGGTATCATGGAGCTTAAATACCATATCACCCGGAAGAACCGTCTGCTTCTTCTCTTTGATTTCAGAAATAAACTCATTGAGTATAACTATTCCCTGATCAACTGTTGCTTCAAAACGTTCCTCTTCAATTTTTATTACTTTTTTAATGTAATCAGCTTTTTCTGCAAGTTCCGGGTATGCCTCTTTGGACTCGTTTATTACAACCATGGCAACATCATAGAGGAAGGGCTTGTTAATACCAAGAAGTCTGCCGTGCCGTGCTGCCCTTCTCAGAAGTCTTCTAAGAACATAGCCTCTACCTTCATTTGAAGGAAGCACTCCGTCACAAACCATCATTGTTGTGCTTCTGATATGGTCAGTTATTACACGTATTGAGACATCTGTTTTTTCAGACTTTTTATACTCCACCCCGGCGATTTTACAAATGTAGTTTAATATGTTAAGAACGGTGTCAACTTCAAAAAGGTTGTCTACACCCTGAGAAATACAAGCCAATCTTTCCAGACCCATACCTGTATCAATATTCGGGTGTGACAGTCGTGTATAGTTACCCTGCTCGTCTTTGTTAAACTGTGTGAAAACATTATTCCAGAACTCAACATAGCGGTCACATTCACAGCCTACTTTACAATCCGGGCTGCCGCAGCCTTTTTCAGGACCTCTGTCAAAATATATTTCCGAACAGGGACCGCAAGGACCTGTTCCATGCTCCCAGAAATTATCCTTCTTTCCCATTCTTACTATTCTTTCAGGAGGCAGACCGATATCCTTATTCCAGATCTCGAAGGCCTCGTCATCATCTTCGTAAATTGTAACCCAAAGCTTGTCAACAGGCATTTTCAGATCCTGAGTACAGAATTCCCATGCCCATGGAATAGCTTCCTTTTTGAAATAGTCCCCAAAGGAAAAGTTACCGAGCATCTCAAAATAAGTACCGTGGCGGGCTGTTTTGCCTACATTTTCTATATCAGGTGTTCTAATGCATTTCTGACAGGTAGTAACCCTTTTACTAGGCGGTTCTTCCTGGCCTGTAAAATACGGTTTTAACGGAGCCATACCTGAGTTGATAAGCAAAAGGCTCGGGTCATTTTTGGGTACTAAAGGTGCGCTTGCCATTCTTAAATGGCCCTTGCTTTCAAAAAAGCTAAGATAACGTTCTCTAAGCTCATTTAATCCTAATTTCTGCATATTAACCTCCTAAGCCACTTTAGTGGCTTTGAGCCGCATAGCGGCCACAAAATGTAATGAAATTTGTCTACTCCCATATCCGCTATAAGGCGAATAAAGGAGGTTAATTGGCCATGCGCATTTTCCAAGTCTTTGCAATACTAAGTCTTTGGTATTGCAAAGACTTGGGTATTCGCTCAAACTCATTACTTCAATCAAGTACTATAGATACTTTGAATATGTCGCGCGGCCATAAATTCATAGGTTAGTTTGGAAGACAAGCATTAGCGAAGTCTTTCAAGCTAATCTCCCAAGCCACCGAAGGTGGCTTTTATACGCGCATAACGCGTACACAAATTGTAATGAAAAGACACGTAGTGGCTTTTCGCTGCGTGAAAAGCACGATGACTTACCGAATGTATTTTTCACGCTAAACTCCATTCCACTGAAAATCAGCGACAAACTTATAATCCTATACAATAAAAAATCCCCCATCCCAGACAATTGCTATATAGGTATATAGTAATTGATTTAAAAGGGACGAGAGACAGTCTCACGCGGTACCACCCTAATTCCCCTGATACGGGGCTCTTGGATAAACGTTAACGCCGTTTATACGTCCTGTCTTTTAACCGACAGACAGCTCAGGAACTGCTTCACAAAATACCCGGTAAGAGCTCCCACCAGCCGCTCTCTCTCTAAAACCACAAGTATAGCGCTACTTCTTTCCTTCATTGCCATTCACAAAAAAATTATATACAATCCTGTAATATCATGTCAAGGGTCATTTAGATAATATCAGCACTGTATATTCTGGCTGTTTACCAGCAGCTGGGCATTCATTAAGAAACTTCTATTCTAATTATAGCCGTTCCGGCTGTCGACTAGACTACCTGTGAGGCATTCTTTACCGCCGGATAAAATCAACCAGGTCCAAAGGTTTGGAAAGTAAAATCTGAGCACCATATTCCTCCAGTTCTTCCCTGCTTCGGAAGCCCCATAATGCTCCGGCAGCATACATTCCTGCATTTCTTGCAGCTTCCATATCTCCGCCTGAATCACCAAGATATATTACCTTTTGCGGGTTAATTCCCATTACATCGGCTGCTTCAAGCAATGCTGCCGGATCAGGTTTTCTTGGTATTCCTTCCCTTTCACCAAACACCACCTCGAAGTAATCGGCTCCGAGAATCTTTTCTACTATTTCAATTGTGGGCTTTTGAGGTTTATTGGAACAAACCCCCATCTTAACACCCAGCTCCCTAAGACTGCTCAGCATTATTACCGTATTATCATAAGGTCTAGTTTTATTGATGTAGTTTTTATTATAAATGATTCTGTATTCAGCCAGTATTCTTTCAAGCACCGAGTCAGGCGTTCCTGCTGGAGCTGCACTCTTGATCAGCTGTCTTACACCATTACCGATAAATTTTTTATATGCGGCTGTCGGATGACTGCTGTAACCGAATTTATTCAGTGCTTCATTGGCGCTGTCTCCCAAATCCTCTAAAGAGTTAATTAGTGTTCCATCCAAATCAAATATTACTGCCTTGAAATCCATAAAAGCCCTCCTTCCCCACGTTTTGCATGCACAAATACATTAGCCTTAAACAACCACAAGTATACAATACAAGCCTACTCTCGTCAATTCGAGGAGTTTTGCTTGAGCCTCTATTTATTTTAACTGAGAGGGTTTACAGGCCGGTATTTATTTTTAATTGAATATATGCTCTAAATTATGAACATGCTAATTTTAATTGATTCATTTGTCATATTTATGTATAATTACTTACAAATGAAAGCTTTTCAAATGTGGTTTGATAAAGTATTACAGCTACTTTGTGAGTTTCTTATAACGCGTAGGTTTTATCAATTCGTTATATTGTTAATTAAATTGGCACGGGCAGTGAATTAAGATTTATCCCACCCATGCCGGAAACGGAGATAAATATGAATGTTATTGAAGGCGGAGTAACGGCTCCCAAAGGATTTACAGCTGCCGGTGTAGCTTGTGGAATCAAGAAAAATAATAAGAAAGATCTCGCCATTGTCTGCTCTGAAGATAATGCGGTTGCTTCAGGAGTATTTACTACCAATGTTGTTAAAGGGCACTCTCTTCAGCTGTCAATGGAGCACATAAAAAACGGAATCGCAAGAGCCATTGTAATTAATAGCGGTAACGCCAATGCCTGCGTTGGCGAAGCGGGCTATAAGGATGCCAAGGACATGACTGCTCTTACTGCCGAATTGCTGCATTGTGAACCCGAAGACATTCTGGTTAACTCAACAGGAGTTATAGGTACAAAATTAATTATGCCTTCTGTCAGGTCGGGAATCAGATCTGCTGTTAATACTTTAAGTAAGGATGGCAGCTCAGATGCTGAAGAAGCAATTATGACAACAGATTTATTAAAGAAAGAAATCGCAGTTGAAATAGAAATTCAGGGAGAAACCGTTAGAATCGGCGGGATGGCTAAAGGCTCCGGAATGATTCATCCGAACATGGCAACAATGATAGGTATAATAACTACTGATGCAAATATCTCCAGAAGTCTGTTGGATAAAGCATTAAAAGCCTGTGTCAAGTCTACGTTTAACAGGGTATCTGTTGATGGTGATACAAGCGTATGCGATTCTGTTTTTGTTCTGGCTAATGGGTTTGCTGATAACGACGCCATTGTTAAGGATGACTATGAATATTCAAAGTTTGTTGATGCTATGATGTTTGTATGTACTTACCTTGCAAGACTTATAGCCAAAGACGGAGAAGGGGCCACAAAACTTGTAGAAATTATGGTTGATGGTGCTGCTGATGAGGAGGATGCCTATAAAGTGATTTGTTCTGTAGCAAAATCTCCTCTGGTAAAAACAGCTATTTTCGGTGAAGATGCCAACTGGGGCAGGATAATTACGGCGGTTGGATATTCCGGTGCCTCCTTTGATCCCAATCTCACCGACATCCAAATTGGAAATGTACTGGTATGCAGAAACGGTACTGCGGTAGATTTTGATGAGGCAGCAGCAAAGCAGGTACTGAAGCAGAAAGAATTCACAATAAAAATAAATCTAAAAAAGGGTAAGGTATCTGACAGGATGTGGACCTGCGATTTTTCATATGATTATGTGAAAATTAACGGCAGTTACAGAAGCTAAAATAATTGCCGAATATTTCTTCAACTGATATAATGTATTTAAAAAGGTGACTAGGGGGTATTACTGATGTCAACACAATTGGTTTTGTTTAAAGTTAATAATGAGGTTTTTGCCATTAGTATCAATCATGTAAATATTATTGAAAAGGTTAGCGATATCTATAAAGTACCTGATACACCTGTTTACATCGAAGGTTTAATTAACCTCAGAGGTAAGGTTCACACAGTGTTTAACCTCAGAAAAAAATTCGGATATCAGCCAATTGAATTTGACGAAAATACCCGTATTATTATTTTAAATCACGAATCCATGGTTGGTCTTCTGGTAGACGAAGTATTCGAAATATTCACTGCTGAAGATTCCAGTATAAAACCTGCTCCAGATCTGATTTCAGGTCTTTCAGGAAAGTTCTTCAGCGGAGTAGTTGAGAGAGACGGCAAAATCGTCCTGATTCTTGACCTCGAGAAGCTATTTGAAAAATAAAGTAGAAGTAGAGTCTGAACGCCCCGTTCCCCCTAAAGGAACGAGGCGTTTTTTGAAGGTATTCATATTTTAAATGTTTCCACAGAATTTCTTAATTTGTCGGCTAAATGGTTAAAATTTTCGAAATCCTCATATAACTTGTCCACAGCTGCCTTTTGTTCTTCGGTGTAGCTTTGGACCCGACTTGATTCTGCTGCGATTCATCAGCAGCCTCATCTTTTTTTAGATTTCTGATCTTTTCAAACATTTCTTTATCATAAAAATATTTATCTTTAAAAAGCCTGTAATTCTTTGACCCGGATGCTATTATCCTGCCGCTGGTGTCACAGAGGTACATGCTATTAATAATTTTTCCGGAACCTTCAACTGCATTTTTCATTGATAGTTGAATATTGCTGTAAATCTCGGTGTCAAGTTTCCTGGAACTGTTTACAGTTTCCAATGCCACAAGAAAATCCGGCTGAGAAGAAACACCTTTAATTATACTGTCTATACTGCTTATCTTTACATCAATACTATTTTTTGTATTTACAGAACTGGCTTTAAGTGAATTTAACGACAGATCGGTTATCTTGCCCAATGTTGTTATGTAAGTTGATGAACCGATTGCAAATATAGGTATAAGAGTTAATGTAACCATTACAAACAATAGCTGCGCTCTTAGGGTATTCTTTTTAATAATTATTTTATTTGTGGCTTTTCTAATTATCATTTTGATTTTCTCCAAACTTAAAATAAAAATCGTGGTACCTTTGCTTAACAGCATTTTTAAGTACCACGACTGAATAACTGAAGGCTTTTACTTTATTTTTGCTTTTTCGGTATCATAGCTTTCCAAAGGAATATATCCAACTTCCTTTGTCAGGTCGGTTGCAGAATCCAGATAAAATTCAACAAATGCCTTTACTTGGGGTAAATTCAGCTTCGCTTTATTTACATATATAAAAACCGGTCTTGAAAGAGGAGCATAAGATTTATCCTTTATTGTATCAAAGGTAGGTTCAACAGGCCCTTTTCCCGCATCGATTTTTAGAACCCTTAGTTTGTCGGCATTTTCTTCGTAATATGCAAATCCGAAGTAACCCATTGCATTTTTATCACCTGCAATACCCTGTACCAATACGTTATCATCTTCGCTTGGTGTGAAATCAGTTCTTGCTTCCTTTGCTTTTTTATTGATTGCTTCTGTAAAGAATTCAAATGTACCAGAGTCGGTTCCGGGGCCGTAAAGTTTTATAGGTTCATTAGGCCATGCAGAATTAACATCTTTCCAGGTCTTAACGGTACTGTTCTTGGCCCAAATCTTGTTAAGTTCTTCAACAGTAATTGAATCTGCCCATGTATTATCCTTGTTTACCACAACTGAAATTCCATCATATGCTACTTCAATTTCAACATATTCAATTCCATTCGCTTTTGCCTTGTCGATCTCCTCCTGCTTAATGGTTCTCGATGCATCACATATATCAATTTCTCCAACAGTAAACTTTTTCATTCCTCCGCCGGTTCCGGACATTGCAACTGAGACTTCTACGTCGGGTTGCTCATTTTTAAACTCTTCTGCAACCGCCATTGTAATTGGATAAACGGTACTTGAACCATCTATTACAATTTTTCCGCTCAGCTTTTCACCAGTGCTTGCTGTGCCGGTTTTACCGGTTGTATTCTCTCCTGCTCCGATGTCGGAATTGCTGCCGCATGCGGTAATTGTTACTGTTAATGCCACCCCCAAAGCCAGGGATGTTATTCTTTTTAAAATCGCAGAATTTTTCATTTCGAAACCTCCAATTTATTAATCATTTTTATTATTTCTAGGCAAATAGAATTCTATTATTTTTATCAATTATTTTCTATTTGCTACATTTTCATTATATTACCTGTTTTTAAAGAGAATATTTGGTTTAGGTTAACTATTGTTAATTAGTTATTAAGAAGGCTTAACATTTACTAGAGGTAAGAAGTAGGAAGTTGAAAGTGGGAAGTTGAAAGTTGGAAGCTGGAAGTTGATAGAAAGTAAGAAGCGTGAGCCCTGAGCATAATCGCAAGCATGGTACAGTTGCCGACTAATAGAAAAGTAACCGTAGTTTTGAAGCAAAGTCAGCTTCCTTACATAGTGGATGAAAGTTGAAGAGGCATAGTATCAATTGCTTAGCGCAGTGATGCTGTGCCTCTTACCTTGGTAAAAATTTAGAATCAATTCTTATATCTATTCAATTGATTTCTGATATTTATTTCTTAATACAATGGCAATGGCGTTTGTTGTGAGCAATATTGCTAAAAGTACAATGATGCCTGCTGCAGCAAGATCCTTAAATTCTGCCTTTGGAAGCCCCATCCAGTAGTATATTTGCAGTGGAAGGGCTGTAAACACCGAGAAAACACTGTCCGGAAGCTTTGATACATAAGTTGCGGCTCCTACCATCAGTAGGGGAGCACTTTCCCCTAACGCTCTAGACACTGAGAGAATAACTCCTGTAAAGATTCCCGGCAATGCAGAAGGTATTACAATTTTTCTGATAGTCTGCCATTTTGTAGCTCCAAGAGCGTAGGATCCATGTCTTAAGTATTGTGGCACTGCCTTGATTGCCTCCTGTGAAGATACAACAACTATAGGAAGTACAACCAGCGACATTGTAAGTGCACCTGATAAGATACTCTTCCCGAGGCCCAGAGTTCTGACAAATACCGCCAGCCCAAGCAAACCGTACACAATTGAAGGAGTTCCCGAAAGGTTCGAAATGTTGATCTTAATAAATTTAGTCAATCTATTGTTTTTTGCATATTCTTCTAGATATATGGCTGTACCCAATCCTATAGGTACTGAAAAAGCTATTGTCAGAAGAATAATGTTTACACTTCCTACAATACCGGGAAGTATACCTGCCTTTCTTGGAAATCTTGACGGAAAGTTTGTAAAGAAGGTTTTTGTTATAAAGGGTACTCCCCTTCTTATAATATCTATCAGAAGTATAGCCAAAACAATAATACCAATCAATGTAACACAGAATATTACACCATGAAATATTGAATTTTTAAGCTTTCTATATTTTATATAATTCATGTGCGACCTCCACCCTACTTTATAAATTCAAACTATTCACTGCTTTAGTATTCCTTTCGGTACTTATCCACCATGTGATGTGAAAGGATATTGAGTCCGAGTGTAATTAGGAACAGCAGAAGACCGACGGCGAAAAGTGAATAGTATCCAACTGTTCCGTGAGGATTATCTCCCTGACTAGCCTGTACGATAAATGACGTCATGGTCTGTACACTTTCAAGAGGATTAAAAGTAAGATTTGGTCTCGCTCCGGCAGCGATTGTTACAATCATAGTCTCACCTATTGCTCTGGAAATTGCCAGAACAAATGAAGCAGATATTCCCGAAATTGCGGCAGGTACAACAACTTTTAAAGATGTCTCCATTTTAGTTGAACCTAGTGCCAAAGCTCCCTGACGCAGGCTGTCAGGAACCGCCCTTAATGCATCCTCACTTAGTGAAGAAACCAACGGTATTGTCATGACGCCAACTGCTAAACTGGCACTCAAAGCATTAAAAATTTCCGTTTGAGGCAGTATATTTTTTAAGAAAGGAGTAATTGTTGTTAGTGCAAAGTATCCGAATACAATAGAAGGTATTCCTGCAAGAACCTCAAGTATGGGCTTTATAATCTTCCTTACCTTTTTATTTGCATATTCACTAAGATAGATAGCGGTAAACAGCCCAATAGGTATAGATATAACTGCTGAAATAAATGTAATCAAAACAGTTCCGCTTACAAGAGGAAGAACTCCGAACTCCGGGTCACTGAACAGAGGTGTCCAAACCTTTCCAAAAAGGAAGTCCTTTATGGGTATCTCGGCAAAAAACCCGATGGAATCTCTGAGCAGAGAGATTATTATTCCCAAGGTTGTAAGTATTGTTATTATTGCAAATAAGAAAAATATATTTCTGGCTACAACATTGGAAATTTTCATTCTTTTTATACGGCTGTTGGCCATTTGTCTATTGTTTGTAGTATTTGCTGTATGTGTCATAGATATGTTCCTGCCTCCGTTTTGCACATTAATATAAAACCTGATTTACAACTTCATAATAACACTAATAAAAAAAAGCAAAAAGTAAACTGCTGTTAAACCCATGTTAATAAAATGTTAAGTTAAAGTCCTGTCAAAATTTATTGTTAGCTAAACATTATTAAATTATTGAGTAAACTAATAGTTAATAACAAGATTAATTTATTAATTAATGAAGATAATAATAAGTAGTCCTTTAATACTCATTTTATTATTAACATCAAGTTAACATGGAATTAAACCTTCTTTAAAAATGTGTTGTTATGATTAAATTACCCAATAAATAATGGATAGAGGATTACTGTTATGACAAATAATCTTAGAATAACAACCAAAAACTTAAATTTATTTTATGGAGAACTCCACGCGTTAAAGGATGTATCCATCGAAATTCCCAGCAATCAGGTCACAGCTTTTATCGGTCCCTCCGGTTGCGGAAAATCCACTTTTTTAAAGACACTTAACAGAATGAACGATTTAATATCAAACGTAAAGATAACCGGTGAGGTCTATTTCGATGGTTTGAATGTTTATAAAGAGTATGATATAGTTGAGTTGAGAAAAAATGTCGGAATGGTTTTCCAAAAGCCCAATCCGTTCCCCATGTCCATATATGACAACATTGCTTACGGCCCCAGAATACACGGAGTTAAATCCAAATCCAAACTGGACGACATTGTTGAAAATAGTCTAAGAAACAGTGCTCTTTGGGATGAAGTAAAGGACAGACTGAAACAAAATGCTCTGGGACTATCGGGAGGGCAGCAGCAGCGTTTGTGTATAGCAAGGGTTTTAGCTGTGGAACCTGAAGTTGTATTAATGGACGAACCAACTTCGGCACTTGATCCTATATCGACTCTCAAAATCGAGGATCTTATAGAAGAATTAAAGCAAAAATATACAATAATAATTGTTACACACAATATGCAGCAGGCAGCCAGAATTTCAGATTTGACTGCATTTTTTCTCCATGGCGAAATAGTTGAGTTCGGTGATACAAATCAACTGTTCAGCAATCCGAAGGATAAAAGAACTGAAGACTATATAACAGGAAGATTTGGATGAAAGTTTTCAATAACTTTATAAATACTTAAAACGTGATACGCACGTAGATAGGAGATAGGTTAGCTTGAAAGACTCGCTAACCTATGAATTTATGGCCGTGCGAAATATTCAAAATATTTTCAAATACTATCAAATATTTTGAAAGCGCATATGGCCAATTAACCTCCAATATTCGCACCATTGCGGATATTGGAGTAGATAAATTTCATTACATTTTGTGGCCACAATGTGGCTCAAAGCCATAAATGGCTTAGGAGGTTAATATGGTCAGACATTCATTTGACAAAGAATTGGAACATTTACAGGATTTGATGGTTAAAATGGCCGGACTGGTGGAACAATCTATAGAAAACTCTATATTGGCTTTAAAAAAGCAGGATATAGAACTGGCAAAAAAGGTCTACCACAGTGATGATGAAGTAGATGAACTCGAAGGGAAAATTGAAAAAATATGTATCAACCTCATCGCCAGGCAGCAACCGCTGGCAAAAGACCTAAGAACAATTAGCACCGCTCTGAAAATTATAACCGATATGGAACGCATAGCCGACCATGCTGCAGATATCTCAGAACTTACAATAAGAATGGCGGATACAAAATATGTTAAACCGCTTATAGATATACCCCATATGTCCGATCTTGCAAAAAAGATGGTAACCAAGGCCATTGATTCCTATATAAAGCAGGACATCGTTTTGGCGAAAGAGGTTTGTGATTCTGACGATGAAGTGGATAATTTATTTTCAAAAATTGTTCTTGAGCTTATCAATATTATGAAAAATAACCCTGAGACTGTTGAGCAGGCAACAGATTTTATGTTTATTGTAAAGTATCTTGAACGAATCGGTGATCATGCAACAAATATAGCTGAATGGGTTGTCTTCAATGTAACCGGTTCACATGATCATCTCGCCAGGAAGTTAGATTAAGAAGTGCAGGTAAAAACCTAATCATCGAAGTTTTACACAATAAAACCCGCAAGCGGCTTTCATCACTATTTGAAATGCTGCTAAAGCAGCTAGATGGGAGATAATATGTCTAAACAATCAATTTTTGTTGTTGAAGATGAAATGCATATTCAACAATTAATTAAATATAATCTTGAATCTAACGGTTTTAAGGTTTCGGTTTTTGATAATGGGGAAGATTTATTGGAATACAGTAAGGAAAACGTCCCTTCCCTTTTTATTCTTGATATCATGCTCCCAGGCATAGATGGTTTGGAGGTATGTAGACAACTCCGTCAAAATCCCGTTACCAAAAGTATCCCTATAATTATGCTTACTGCCAAAAGCGAAGAGTTTGATAAGGTTCTTGGGCTGGAGCTTGGAGCCGACGATTATATTACAAAGCCCTTCAGTGTCAGAGAACTATTAGCCAGAATTAAAGCCCTTTTCAGAAGGATTAATACAGTTGCTGAACCCAAGCTGGATGTTATAACTCACGCTGATATTACTATAGATTGTACAAGAAGAGAAGTGTATAAGGGCGACAGGCTCATTGAAATGCCATTGAAAGAATTTGAACTCTTAAAAATGCTGGTTATTAATAAAGGAAAAGTACTTTCACGGGAACATCTTCTTGACAAAATATGGGGTTTTGACTATTATGGTGAAACAAGGACGGTAGATGTTCATATAAGATATCTAAGACAAAAAATAGAAGACAATGATGAAAATCCTACCTTTATTGAAACCATAAGAGGCATAGGTTATAGATTTACAGATAAAACTCCAAATACCAGTCAAAAATAGACTATATGCTCTCCCCCGGAGGTGCTGTTATTGAAATATAAAATTGTTAAGTATACAATTTTTCTGGTTATTATTGCAATCACAATAACGGGAATATTCACATCGTTCCTGGCAAGATATTTTTATAGATATGAAGTTCAGAACAGCATTGAAAACACTGCTGTTCTTTTGGCGCATCAAATACGACAGGAAGCATCTCAAATCAAAGAAATCAATTATGACCAAATTGCAAAGTCATATGCGGAATTACTTAACAACAAGCCTGCAAAAGTTGATAATTTCACCATTTTAACAAGAATAACCATTATCAATTATCAGGGTAAGGTTCTTGGTGAATCTGATTCCTCTCCTCAAGGAATGCAGAACCACCTGAATCGAAAGGAAGTTAAAGAGGCAATTGAAGGTAATCTCGGGATGGACCAGCGTTTCAGTGAAACCATGAAAGTTACATATCTCTACGTAGCGCTACCAATTGAAGAATATAATATAATTGTCAGAGTTTCAATACCTTTATATCAGCTGAACTCTATAAACAAGGCTTTTTTCTTTTATACCATAATAGGAATACTTGTGGGGTTGCTTTTTACCATATTAATCTCCATCAACCTATCCAAGGTAATAACCAACCCTATCCGACAGTTAATCAGTACATCAAAGGAAATTGCGGGCGGTAATTACAAAAAAAGAGTTAATACAACTTCCAAGGACGAAATAGGGCAATTAGCGCACACCTTTAATGAAATGGCCGATAAACTGGAAGAAACTTTGTCGGGAATAATGGATAAGAATTTAAGGGTGGATACTGTAATAAACAGTATGCGCGATGGGATAATAGCTATAGATTCCGAATATAAGATACTGCTTATAAATACTATTGCCTGTGAAATATTCGGTGTAAAACACGGCCCGGGTATTATCGGTAAAAACCTCATTCAGATCACAAGAAATTCTAAGGTAAACTCTTTATTGATTGATACAATTAAGAATAATAGTTCATTGACTGATGAAATAGTGATGTTTGCCCCCTCCTCAAGCTCTGATAAAATATACAGGGTCTATACCAACCCCATCAAAAATTATGATTCGGTTAAATGTATAAACTCGGGTGGAGTTATCACTCTTCATGATGTTACCTCAGTCAGAAAACTTGAACAGATCAGAACTGAATTTGTCTCAAATGTAACTCATGAGCTTAAGACACCTCTTACATCAATAAGAGGCTTTGTAGAAACCCTCAGAAGTGGTGCTATTGAAGATACAGCAGTAGCAGTAAAATTTCTGGAAATCATAGATATTGAAGCTGAACGCCTTCACATCTTGATTAACGACATTCTTCAGCTATCCGAAATTGAGGGTACGAGAAATGATGAGAATGTTATGGAAAACAACCTTACTGAAATAATAGGAGAAGTAATACTTATCCTTGATTCCTCTGCACAAAAAAAAGGCATCCGACTTGAAGTGGAAGCAGACGCAAATATACCTTTGTTTGTAAATAAGAACAGAATAAAACAAATGCTTATCAATCTGGTTGATAATGCAATCAAATATAACGTTGAGAATGGATCTGTGTACATTAAAGCTGCTAAAACCAACGGTAAAACTGTAATATCTGTTAAAGATACTGGTATAGGAATATCAGAACAGCACCACTCCAGAATTTTTGAACGATTCTACCGTGTGGATAAGGGCCGCTCACGAAATATGGGTGGAACCGGACTGGGGCTTTCTATTGTAAAACATATAGTAAATCTATATAATGGGGATATCAGGGTAGTAAGCCAAACTGGACAGGGGACTGAATTTATTATTCAACTGCCGCTATGAGGCCGATAAAGTGCATCAAAAGCCCCTCTAACCGAGTATATGTCGGTTAAAGGGGCTTTTCTTAGTTCTTAACTCGTAATATTTTAAATAAATTCAGGCCGACTAAATAGGCTGTAACAACGATTCTTTTACTTTTCTTATTAACCCATTACAACCTTAACCTCATGAGTCTTACCATCATTGAATACAGGCACTATATTTCCCTCTATTACCTTACCGTCAACTACCAGCTGCTTAACACCCTTTGAAACATGGTCCGGGTTAGTGATGGATATCTCATAGGTTGCATTTCTGAACCTTCTGCTAACCTTATAACCATCCCAAGCCTGTGGAATACAAGGATCAATCATAAGACCATTATAGTCAGGCTTGATACCCAGAATGAATTGAGAAATAGCTACGAAGTTCCATGCTGCTGTTCCTGTCAACCAGGAGTTTTTAGCCTCACCATGTCTCTTTGCATCTTTTCCGGCTATCATCTGTGAGTATACATATGGCTCCATCTTGTGTATGTCACTGATATGCTCAGTATAGGCAGGAGCAATTTTTGAATATATTTCAAAAGCTCTGTCTCCTCTTCCAAGTATGGTTTCACCACAAGCTACCCAAGGATTGTTATGGCAGAAAATTCCTGCATTCTCCTTATATCCCGCCGGATAAGTTGAGATTTCTCCCATTTCAATGTAATATTTCGTGAAGGCCGGATTTTGCAGTACCATACCATGATCGCTGTCCAGATATTTTTGAGCTGAATCAAGTGCCTTTTGTACATGACCGGTTTCAAGACCGATTCCAGCCATGGTACAGAAGCCCTGGGATTCAATAAATATTTTCCCCTCTTCGTTTTCCTTACTTCCAATCTTTCTTCCGAAGTCGTCATATGCACGGATGAACCACTCTCCATCCCATCCATGTTCCAATACTGTCTTTGACATCTTGTCGACATGTGCCTGAGCTGCCTTAGCTTCATCTTCCAGGCCATTCAGTTGACAAAGTTTAACATATTCTGGTCCATAGTATACAAACATACCTGCTATAAATACTGATTCAGCAACCTTACCATCCTTACTTGTAGTGGTCTGGAAGGATTCACCCGGCACATTGGAGAAACAGTTCAGGTTAAGACAGTCATTCCAGTCTGCTCGTCCTATCAAAGGCAAACCGTGGGGTCCAAGATTATTTACTACATGATAGAAGGAACGCTTCAGGTGATCAAATAATGGTGCTGCTTTGGTTTCATCATTGTCATATGGCACCAACTCATCTAAAATACCCATATCTCCAGTTTCTTTTATGTACGCAGCAACAGATGCTATCAACCACAACGGATCATCGTTAAAGTTACCGCCTATTTCATTGTTACCCTTTTTGGTTAAAGGCTGATACTGGTGGTATGCTCCGCCTGTCTCAAACTGAGTAGCAGCAATATCAAGTATTCTTTCCCTTGCTCGGTCTGGAATCTGATGAACAAAACCAAGTATATCCTGGTTTGAATCTCTGAAGCCCATTCCTCTTCCAATACCGGTCTCAAAGTAAGAAGCACTTCTGGACATATTGAAAGTAACCATACATTGATACTGGTTCCAGATATTAACCATTCTTGATAGCTTATCATCCTTATGTTCCAGTCTGTATTGAGTAAACAGCTGACTCCAGTAATTCTGAAGTTCTTCAAAGGCGGCCTTAACACCTGCAGGGCTACCCTTCTCCTCAATCATTGCATAGGCCTTTTTCTTGTTTATAACACCCTTGCTTTCCCATTTGTCGTCTTCGTCATTCTCAACATAACCAAGTATAAAATCATACTCTTTTTCCTCTCCGGGCTTCAATTCAACTGTTATACAATGTGAAGCCATCGGTCCCCAGCCATCTGCAATTGTGTTCTTAGGTTGGCCGCTCACAGGTACATCAGGAGACTCAAAACCATTATATAAACCTACAAATGTATCTCTATCAGTATCGAAGCCTGTTAAACTCGCGTTTACTGAATAAAAAGAATAGTGATTTCTTCTTTCCTTATATTCAGTTTTGTGGTAAATTACCGATTTCTCAACCTCTACTTCACCTGTGCTGAGATTTCTCTGGTAATTTGTCATGTCATCGTAAGCATTCCACAAACAGAATTCAATGCATGAGAATAACTTCAAGGTCTTATTCTCTGAAGTTGTATTTTTAACTCTCACTCTATGTACTTCGCCGTTAAAATTCAATGGAACAAAGAACAGTACTTCAGTACTTATTCCGTTTTTGCTTCCGGTAATCTTTGTGTAACCTAAGCCATGTCGGCATTCATAGCTGTCTAAATCAGCCTTAACCGGAGACCATCCGGGTGACCATAGTGAACCATTATCGTTGATATAGAAGTATCTTCCGCCCATATCAATTGGTACATTGTTGTATCTGTACCTTGTGATTCTGCGTAAACGCGCGTCCTTATAAAAACAGTAACCACCTGCGGTGTTTGAAATCAAAGAAAAAAATTCTTGTGTTCCCAGGTAATTAATCCATGGATAAGGAGTTTTTGGTGTAGTTATTACATATTCCCGATTTTGATCGTCAAAAAATCCGTATTTCATATTTTTTGGCTCCTCTCAAATAAAATAAAATATATTATATAGCAAATAAGTACTCTTTCAAGTACTTTTATTTCCTTGAACAAGTTTCACGAATTATTATTTTTGTATCGTGTCTATAGCTGGTAAAACCTCTTTTGTTTCTCCTTATATTGGCGATCAGCTCAGTTACAGCTTTATCTACCATATCATAAACAGGTGTCGATACAGTAGACAGTGCAGGCCTGATCAATGAAGATAGAGGTATGTTATCAAATCCTATTATTGATATATCTTCCGGTACTTTTATGTTATTTTCTTTAAATAAATCCATAGCAGTTATTGCCATGTCGTCATTTGACGAAAATATAGCACTGGGAAGCTTGCCTTTTTTGATAAGTTCATTTACTTCATTTGCTGTTTTTGATTTTATAAAATCCCCATGCAATACGAACTCTTCCTTAACTTCCAAACCATGCTTTTTCATGGTGTCAAAAAAGGCTTCGTATCTTTGCCTGCCTGAATATGTAGATATTCTTCCGGCTAGCATTCCTATTTCTTTATGTCCTAGTTCAATAAGATATTCAACTGCTGAAACAGCTCCATCATAATCATTTGAGCCTATTACAATTAAATTGTCATTATCAGACTTATTTTTCTTAATTTCTTCGGCATCATAGTCAATCAAGGCTATAGGATAACCTCTTTTGGATACATTTATCAAAGCTTCGGCTTCTCGTTCGGTACCGATAACAATTCCACCGTCAATTCTCTTCTGCATAAATACTTCACTGACCTTGTTATAATCATTCTCACAATAAATGATGTTTACAAGGACATAATATCCCCTGGCATTGGCACACTCTACAGTGGCATCAACAAACTGGGTAAAATAATTGTTGTTGTACAATCTGTTAGGACTTTCCTTATCTGCAATACTGACGATAAACAAACCTATAGTGTCATTTGTTTTTCCGGCCAGTACTCTTGCACAAGTATTTGGTTGGTAATTATATTTTGAAATTACTTCAAGGACCTTTTTCTTAGTATCTTCCGGTACATTAGAATAGTTATTGATTACTCTCGATACTGTACTTCTTGATACTCCCGCTATCTTTGCGATCTCTTCACTTTTCATTTAATTCACCTTATTCGACTTAACCTGATGTCTGTATTTTAAAATAGGGCTAACACTATACTAAGCGCTAGCCCTATTTTACATCTAGTTAATTATCAAAGTCAAGCCAGATAATTTACGACATTTTTTTCATTATTTCTTAGCAACAAATGCGTCTACCTGTTTCTGCATTTCTGCAAGAACATCATCCAAACCAGCAGCCTTAAGCTTTTCAGTGAACTTAGGAAGTGCTACTGCAGGATCAGCTTTACCTGTTTCAAGTCCTGGCATATACTGTCTCTTAACACCTGTCAAAGCAGCAACCTTAGTCTTAACAGGTTCAGCATTGAAAGTGAAGCCGAGGATTGGTGATGGTTTTGCTGAATCATTGTAAGCTTTGAATTTGTCCCATTTAGCTGTAGCCGATTCAAACTTCTCTGATTCATAGATGTAAGTATTGAACTGGTTACCGAACATCCAAGGAGTTCCTGGGTTGTAACCGTCTGTACCAGCTTGTTCCAACTTGATCTTTGTATCAGCAACCTTAGTATAGTGAGTTCCTTCTATACCGTAGTTAATTAGATTACAAAGTTCTGGTTCAGTGTTGAACAGTTCAAGGAACATTAATGCTCTTTCAGGATTCTTTGATGACTTGGATATAGCCTGCATTGAACCAGTCATTTCACGTGTAGTTGCCATTGGAGCAGTGATATCTACCTGTACCCAGTTGATACCTGAAGAAACGGTTTCTTCACCATCTTTACCTGGCTTCAATGAAGCTACAGCTGAGAATACCTTACCTGCTTTTCTGTTTGATGACCAGTCAGTGATTGTATCAGCATCTTTTCTGATATAACCAGCTTTGTACCATTTGTTAAGTGTAGTAAACAATGTTTTTGCTTCAGGAGTATCAAAGTCGTTTACAACTTTAGTATCTCTTCCGTCGCCGTAAATAGCACCTGGAACGTTATCATCAACCATCTTTTCGAAATCAAGAATTCTGTATGCAGATTCTCCAACTACTGTCTGGAAAGGTTCTACGCCAGGTTCTTTTTCTTTGATTGTTTTAAGAGCTGGTTCAATATCTTCAAACTTCTTAATTGCTGTTACATCAATTCCATTCTTATCAGCAAGATCCTTGTTGATAAGGAAACCCCAGTTATGAGCCATTTCCTTGTTAGTAGGAATTGCGTAGAGTTTTCCGTCAATTGAAGCACCTTTAATAACTTTATCTCCCAATAATGCTTTTGTCTTTGGAGCATATTGATCCAACATAGGAGTAAGATCTACAAATGCACCTCTTGGAGCATTCTGTAAGTAGTTAAGTGCCCAGTTTGATGTAAAGGTTATGTCAAACTCTTCTCCAGAAGCAACCTTTGCGCCCATCTTCTGTTCGAAATCATCTCCCCAAGAGAATACGTTTAACTTAAGAGTTGCATTAATCTTAGGCTGTAACCATTCATTAACTTTAGCTAAAACAGCATCCATGTCCTTAGGTTGACCATTACCTATAACATACCATTTTAGTTCTACAGGATCGAGAGCTACTGATGAAGCAGCTGCTGATGATTCTGCCGCTACTGATGATTCTGCTGCCACTGATGATTCTGCCGCTGTAGTTGATGTTGAAGCACCATCATTGCTTCCGCAACCAACTACAAAAGAAACTGCCATACAGAGAACCAGTAACAAACCAATTAGTTTTTTTGCCTTTTGCATGTGTGAACCTCCTTAAAATTATAAATATTTATGCCATCCATACTATAAGCCGTTATTAAGCTTTAATATGGTATTAGCCTTTAACTGCACCAACTGTAAGACCTTTAACAAAATACTTTTGGAAGAACGGGTAAGCCAATATAATTGGTCCGATTGCAAGTACGCACATTGCCATACGTGCTGTTTCAGATGGTAACTTAGCAAGTATCTGTGCTGTACCACCTGTTACGTTTGAGGCCTGGGCAAGGTACTGAATAGCTGTCAATGTCTTGTAGAGTATGTACTGTAGATTGTATAGCTTGCTATTTTCAATAAGCATTAACGGTAAATACCAATCGTTCCAGAAACCCAGTGTTTGGAACAGAGCTATGGTTGCAAGACCCGGTTTTGCCAGTGGAATTACTATCTGAAGAAAAGTTCTGAATTCTCCTGCTCCATCAATTTTTGCTGATTCTATAATAGAGTCCGGAACATTGGTCTGGAAAAAGGTTCTCATTATCATAACGTACCAGGCGTTTACAAGTGAAGGAACTATGTAAGCAAACAAAGTATCATTTAAGTGGAGAAAGTTTGTATATACCATGTACCAGGGAACCAAACCACCATTAAATATCATTGTGAAGAATACTATAAATGAAAATACATTTCTATACCTGAAATCTTTTCTTGATATTACATATGAAAACATTGCAATTATTGCAACACTACACAGTGTACCAACAACTGTTATCCCTATTGAAAGACCGTATGCTCTTAAAATAGCATCACCGCTCTGGAATACCCATCTGTAAGCCTCAAGGCTGAATACCTTTGGAATAAAATTGTAACCAGATGTTATAATAGTTTTCTCTTCAGTGAATGAAACTCCTATGACCAGCACCAGTGGAATAATACAAGCAACTGAATATAAAATAAAAATTATATTAAATAATCCATTCCAAAAAGGTGAAACTGAATTTGATATTTTTGAGTTTACTCCTTGTTTCATCTCTTTTCCCCCCTAAAATAGTGCTTTCTCCGGATCTATCTTCTTAACGATCAAGTTGGAAGACAGTACCAGAATAAAACCACAAAATGACTGATAGAGACCAGCTGCTGATGCCATACCAACATCATTCATTGTACGCAAAGCATTGTATACATAAGTGTCAATAACCAATGTAGTATCATACAACGCCCCAACATTTCTGGTTACACTGAAGAACAGTCCGAAATCAGAATAGAATACACGTCCTACAGCCAAAAGTGTTAATATAACCATTAAAGGAGTTAGTAGAGGTATTGTTATTTTTCTTATTTGGTGAAATCTTGATGCACCATCAACAGTTGCGGCTTCATAAAACTCCTGATCGATACCTGCAATAGCTGCTACGTAGACAACACAGTTATAACCGGTGAATTTCCACATATTAACTATAGTTAATATGAATGGCCATTTGCCAGGATCTCCGTACCATGCCGGAAGGGAATCGACGCTCATACCAAGTGCCGGAAGAAGACTTTTGTTTATAAAACCTTGTTCTTCACTTAACAGTGCAAATACAAGGTAGCTTACAACAATCCAAGACATGAAGTAAGGCAAAAACATGCTTGCCTGATAGAATTTTGATGAGTACTTCCCTTTTATTTCGTTCAAAATTATTGCAAAGAAAACTGATATGATCAATCCTATAACAATAAATGCAAGATTATACAAAAGAGTATTTCTGGTGATTGTGAAAGCGTCAGGTGTAGCAGTGAAGAATTCAAAATTCTCCAACCCTACCCATTCACTTTTAAAAAAGTTTTCGAAGAAATTACTTCCGAAATATTTGAAGTTTTTAAATGCAATTAATACGCCTGCCATCGGTAAATAGTTGTTCAGTAATAAAACGACCAATGCAGGGAGCATCATAATAAAAAGTACTTTGTTCTTTTTGATTTCGTACAAAAACCCGTGTTTATAGATAGATTTTTGTGCATCGCCAACTTTTTTAATACTAGTCGGTGTTGTTCCCATTAGCCAATGCCACCCTTCATAATGTAGTATGTATAGATGTGTGTGAATGTCAAAAACAGGCGTTTATAGTTAAATATCAACTGTTAACCTGCTTTCTTATACTTACATTTTAATGAATAGCAAGGCAAGACAAAATAGAACAACTTGCTTAAATGTGCAATATCTTGTCTATGCCCGAGAGCAAAATAATACAACAAGATATTACACATTTGTTACAGAATTGTTTCGATTTATTAATATAAGATGCGGAAACCTTACTTTTATCCCAGCTGCAAGGTTTCTCGATATTCTGATGGTGATATTCCTGAATGCTTTTTAAAAAGCCTTGAGAAATAATGTGGGTCGGGTATTCCCACAAGACTTGCTACTTCGTAGGATTTATACTTTACATCCTTTAAAAGTTCTTTTGCTTTTTCAATCCTTATATCATTTAGATAATCAATAAAGCTCGTTCCTAGTTCTTTTTTAAACATTCTGCTTATGTAAAAGGTTGTTACAAAAGTATGTTCTGCTACTTCATTTAGAGTTACCGACTCGGAATAATGCTCATTTATGTAATCAATAGCTTTTCTGAGTGTAACTCTAATACTCTTATTATTAAAGCTGTTAACCTTGTTTGCAATCTTTAAGGCAACCTGCTGAAGAAGCAAATTCAGCTCCTCAGTATTATCACTTTTTTCAATCAGCTTTATAAGGCTTGCAATATCCTTGCCCTCTTCATGCTTTTTATCAGAATTAGCTGCCAGAACCGAAATTCTAATGTTGTTAATTGATGACAAAGCAGAATAGTAAAAATTCTTAAGATAATTAATGCTGATTGTGTTGGATGAAATAAAATTACTTATGCTATCCGAAGAAGCTTTCACGAGAGCCTCATTACCTGCCTTAACACCCTCAAGCAGTTGCTTTTTGTATCTCTCAAGCAAAGAGTAGTCTTCATACTTAAAGAAGGAATTCAAATCACTATATTGGATTATGGAATTATTACCCAGGTAACTTTTATACTCAAGTGAATACTGACACTCTTTGAGTTTTTCAGGCAATTCAAAAACTGATGAGCCTTCAGTACTTAGGGCTATTGAAATAGAAATCCCAAAGGCATTGAATATCATTTCCTGAAGATAAGCAGTCTTTTCAAATATTTCAGTCATATTTATGCCTGAATGTGAACTATTCTGTATAATAAAGCCAACCTTGTTACTGTTGAGGCTTATTACATGAACCTCATATTTCTCTGCTAAAATTTCTTCAAAAGAATTTATAATGCCAAACTGATACAATTGCTTATCGTACTGTGTATTAACTGAACTTTCATCCATATCGTTCTCAATTACAATAAAAACGAAGTTATTAATATGAATATCAAATAGCTTCATTTTTTCTGTTATTTCATTTTCATTACTATTTATCTCAAAAACTATATCACAAAGCAATTTCTCTTTGAGCAAGGGAATGCTCTGCTCAAAGAGTAATTTAAACTTATCAAATTCCGAATGTCTTAATTTCTGTTCATTCAGAATATCTACAGCTCTTGCCAGAACTGCTGTAAGTTCTTCCAGCCTGGTAGGTTTTAAAAGAAAATCAAAAGCACCGCATTTTATTGCTTCTCGTACATAATCAAATTCTCTATAGCCTGAAACTATGATTATTTTGGAATTGGGAACAATATCCTTTACCTGTTTTAACATATCGAGGCCATCTAATCCGGGCATACGTATATCAGTCAGAATAATCTCAGGAAGTAACTTTTTAATAAGTTCCATTCCTTCTGCACCATCACTGGCCTCAGCACAAACCTCGCAGTCCAGCTGTTTCCAATTTATTATGTTTTTGATTCCTTTTCTTATAATTGGCTCATCATCTATTATTAAAACCTTATACATTGTACCCTCCATATAAGTGCCATGACACTAATTGGAAATATTCGCAACAATCATTATATCAGCCTTTTACTGATCCTGCAGTTATTCCCTTTATAAGTGATTTGGAGAATAACAAGAATAATATGAACATTGGAATTGTACCAATTACAAGTGCAGCTATTCTGGCACCGAAATTGGCTCTATACAATGCATCAAGCGTTGACAATCCCAGTGTAACAGTATACTTTTCCTGTTTACTGATCAAAACCAGCGGAACCAGATATGCATTCCAAGAAGCCATAAAGGAAAGCATGGCCTGTGAACCCAATGCCGGTTTTATGAACGGTACTACAAGTTTAAAGAAAATTCCTGCTTCACTGCATCCGTCCATTCTTCCGCTTTCAATAATCTCTGTTGGAACACCCTGTACAGTATATTGTCTAATCCAGTATACTGCAAAAGCATTAGCAGCAGACGGAATAATCAGAGACAGATGTGAATCAGACCAGCCGATTTTATTCATTTCCCATACAAATGCTATCAAGCCCAGCTGAGTAGGAAGCATCATGGTTATTAATATAGCGTAGTACGAAAGCTTCTTAAGTTTAAAATCAAACTTGGCCAGCGCATATCCGCACATTGCACATACAAGAACAGTCAATACTGTAGTGGTAACCGCAATATATATACTATTGAAATAGAACTTTCCAAAACCTGCATTTATAAAAACATCTTTAATATTAACAAGAAAGTCATCGCCCGGTAAAAGATGCAGCCCCATAAAAAGTTCAGTTGTATCATAACTACTCATAATTACCATTAGATAAAATGGGCCTATAGTAAATACTGCGCAAAGAGTCAATAATAAATATAATATGAAGGAGTAAAACTTGTTAGATTGTTCCATCTTTTTCCCTCCCAGTCATGAACTTCAGTGATAAAAATGAAAATACAGCAATAACAGCAAACATTCCGAATGCTACAGCGCTACCATAACCATATTGTCTGAGCTGGAAAGCTCCCCTACCCAACAGCATAACCATTGTTAAAACTCCTTGGTCTGGTCCGCCTGAGTATGGTCCAGTCTGGTAGTTACCCTGAGTATAAATGATATTAGGCTCGTCAAAGGTCTGGAATCCACCTATCATTGAAGTTATAACCATGTAAATTGTAATAGGCTTAATCATAGGAAGTGATATATTCCAGAAGTTGTGCCACGCCCTAGCGCCATCTACACGTGCGGCTTCAAACAGTTCCTCAGGTATCGAAACAAAGCCAGCCATGAAGAATAGTACACTGTACCCGAGATATCTCCACAACATAATTGCTGCAACAACAACTTTAGCAAGGAACGGGTCGGCCAGCCATTCAACCGGTTCCTCGATTATATGAAGCCCCTGCAGAAAATAGTTAATTGTCCCTGCAGTACCATCAAAAAAGAATGCCCATAATAAACCTGCCGCAATAGGGATAGTAAGGTAAGGTGCAAATATTGCCGTCTTAAATATTTCTTTATGCACTACCAGCTTTGAATTAATCATATATGCTATTATGATAGCCAGGACCAACTGTATTGGAATTAACATAAGCATAATTATTGCTGTATTTTTAAGTGAAAGAAGAAAATCACCGTTTTCTAACATTCTTACATAATTACCAACTCCAACATATTTTATATCTGTATAGCCATCCCATTCATTAAAGCTCATATAAAGCGTAAATAGTATCGGAAGTAGTGAGAATAATATAAACAGTATAAAATACGGTGCCATAAAAAGGTAAGGTGTTGATTTCTTTGATAGATTTTTCATGTAAACCTCCTATTCGTGCTTGTACGTAGGCAAAAGTATTGAAAAGAACTTGTGGCTTTTATTGCGTAAAAATTTATGTTCACCAGATAATTTTACGCAGCACCTCTATAATTCATTAAACTATGCCATAAAATAAGGAGAGGGAATTTTTACCCTCTCCCCATCAGTTGAATACTAATCTTACTTCAATTCAGGTACGCTCTTCTTAATGTCAGCTATCATAGCATCTACAGCTTGTTGAGCTGTCTTACCTTTCTTAATTTCGCCTAATCCGAGAACAAAGTTGTTTTCAAGGAGGCTGTCATATTTTCCGAGCTCCTTAACCTTTACAGCACTCATGTTATCCATGAAGAACTTACCTACATCCTGGTTACCCCAGTATGGTTCTTGCTTGCTGTAGAAACCTGGCTTATCCATGAATTCTTTTACAGGTGTTATGTTCATACCAATTTCAAAGGAATTTTTTACACCTTGTTCATTGAGTACTTGATCATAAATGTATGCCCATGAAGCTTCTTTTACTTTGGAGTCCTTCCAAACTGATAAAGCAGTTCCACCCCAGTTGAACATTCCGCCTGGAGCTACAGTTACACCCCAGTCTCCGCTGCCCTTAGGATCGGCGGGTTCAATAATGTATTTCAGGAACCAAGGTGCTGCTGCTGAAAATACGTCATCTTTCTTAGCAAAGGATGCAGTCCAAGCTGGAGTCCAGAAATCATATTTGTTTAGCACTCCTGCTTTCCACATCTTTTCGATAAGTTCGAAAGTAGGGAGGTATACTTCCTGCATTTTTACAGTGCCATCCTGGATAGGATTTGTAGGATTGTATCCATCAACTATATGGAATATATCTCTTACAGATCTGAAAGCATATACTTTTTTACCATTTATTTTTGCGTCTTTAAATGCATTGATTATGTCATCCCAAGTCTTGAACTTATCAGCTAAAGCAGTTGGATCATCTGTTCCAAAGAGTTCTTTTACCATGCTTCTTCTGTAAGCAATACCGGATGGATTAAACTGAGTAAGTGCTCCCAATACCTGTCCATTCTTATTTGTTACGAGAGGCAATGCCTCTTTTGGCATCTTACTACTGTCAAAGTTGTATGGAGCTTGCGCAAGGTCATCAAGTATGTCCATATCAAACAGTGTACCTCTGAAACCAACCTCACCTCTGATTACGTCAGGCAGAGCAGTTTTTGCAGCTACAGCTGTCTGAACCTTTTTAACGTAATCTGCACTTGCTACTGGTATTGATTCAACTTTTACCTTTGGATATCTGGTATAAAAATCCTTAAGTGTTTCTTTTAATTGATCCTGATTTTCCCAGTTCCACATAACAACTGTTCCTTCTGCATCTGTCAATTTTACTGGCTCTGCAGATGGTGTTGCCTGTGCTGTTGATGATTCGGCAGCAACTGAGCTTGGTGCTGCTGAAGCCGTTGCTGTTGATGTACTGCTTGTTGCGCTGTCGTTGTTTCCGCAGGCTGCGATACTTAAAGCCATTACACCTGCAAGAACAGCAGTCATTGTCTTCTTAAACATTCTAAAAGTCCTCCTTTTTTATTACACACCGGTGTGTGTGTTGCTTAAGGTGATGAGCACCTTTGCAACATAATTCTATAAAAATGGACATTGTTTCTAAATAGACAATGTTGCTTTATTATGAAATATATTGACAATCTGCCTACCACAAAATTGAACACAAAAAAGACACATTTACTATAAAAATGTGTCTTATATGGAGTGAACCCGCTTTCATTGTAAATCTTATCCAAATCTTACTCTTTTACGTAATCATTTATGCAATAAATTCCATTGTACATCAAGATTGAACAACAATATATTTAACTGCCTTCTATTTTAATGCAAGAGTTTCACGGTACTCAGAAGGAGTCATGCCTGAGTACTTTTTAAAAAGCTTTGAAAAGTAATGGGGGTCGGAAATTCCGACTATCTCTGCGACCTCGTAAGTTTTATATTTTACGTCCTTCAGTAATTCTTTGGATTTTTCTATTCTTACATCATTAAGGTAGTCTACAAAGCTTTTTCCCAGCTCCTTTTTAAACATTCTGCTGATATAAAAAGTACTTACATAAATATTTTCGGCTACTTCGTTGAGAGTAACCTGTTCATTATAGTGTTCCTGAATGTAATCTATTGCTTTTCTGAGAATAAGTTTAATACTCTTATTGTTAAAATTGTTGACTTTTTCGGCTATTCTGACTGCGACGTCCTCCAATAACGAGTTCAGTTCATCGGCGCTTTCACTTTTTTCTATCAACTTAAGAAGGCTGGCAATATCTTTGCCCTCTTCATGTTTTTTATCAACTTCTATGGCTGAGACAGAAATTCTTATGTTATTAATTGAAGATAAAGTTGTATAGTAAAAGTTCTTCATATAGTTAATATTTATTTTATTAGCTGTAACATATCTTGCAATATTTTGCGTCGCTACCCTTACAAGTCCTTCGTTTCCGGACTTGATACTTTCAAGCAGCTGTTTCTGATATTTGTCCAGTATTGAATAGTCTTCATATCTGAAAAATGAATTCAAGTCACTGTATTGGATAATAGAGTTATTACCCATATAGCTTTTATACTCGAGAGAGCCCAAACACTCCTTTAATTTTTCAGGAAGTTCCAGCGGGGATAGTCCCCCGGAGCTCACAGCTATGGTCACTGTGAAACCAAACCCGTTATTGATTACCTCCTGCAAATATCCACATTTCTCACTTACTTCCGCAATGTCCAGCTCTTTCCTGTCAGGTTTCTGAATAATGAAACCGACTCTGCTGCTGTTTAGCATTATGCTTAGTACTTCGTACTTCTCCGCAAATATTTCCTCGAAAGAGTTCACGATACCGAACTGGTACAGATGTTTGTCATACTGGGAGCTGTTTGATTTTTCATCATAATCGTTTTCCATAACTACCAGGACAAAGTTTTGAATGTTAATGTTAAAGAGCCTCATTTTCTCGAGGATTTCATATTCATTCGTATTCAAGCCGTAGATAATGTCATAGAGGAGTTTCTCCCTAAGTATCGGAATACTCTGTTCAAAAAGCAGTTTAAACCTGTCAATCTCCATATGTCTGATTTTCTGGTCATTTATATCGTTTACAGCACGAGTAAGAACAGCAGTAAGCTCTTCTATTTTAGAAGGCTTTAGTAAAAAATCAAAAGCTCCGCACTTTATTGCTTCCTGTACATAGTCAAAGTCCCTGTATCCGGTAAGGATAATTATTTTGGAGTATGGCACAATTCCCTTCACCTGCTTGATCATACTTAATCCGTCCAAACCGGGCATACGGATATCTGTAATAATAATTTCAGGTAAATGCTTTTTTATTAGTTCTATTCCTTCGATCCCATCACTTGCATCTGCACATACTTCGCAGTCTAATTGCTTCCAATTAATGATGTTCTTTATTCCTTTTCTGATAATGGATTCATCATCAATTATTAGAACTTTGTACATAAAAACCCTCCTTATTATAACTCTGTGCAGGTAATGTAACAGATACTTTTGTATAGATATACTGCTTGCTCTCTATTTTAATACCATACTTTTCACCATAGAAAAGTTTAATTCTTCTATTTACATTATCAATCCCAATACTCTTGTTCTGTTTCTTGGACAATGATTTGAAGTAGGTATCATTATCCATTTCCAAACCTTTGTTTAATTTTAGTAGATCTTCAGCTGGAATACCATTTCCGTTATCTATTACCTCTATTGTAAGAAGTTCGTCCCGTATACTGGCTGAAAGTGTTATTATTCCTTTTCCTCTGCTGTTTTCCACACCGTGGTATACTGCATTTTCAATCAGAGGTTGTATCAGGAGTCTTGGAATTTTTACATAAAGTACTTTTGGATCTACTTCCTTGTTAAGAGTAATTCTGTCTTCAAATCTTCTTTTTAACAAGGCAATATATTTGTCAATATACATGAACTCTTCTTCGATGGTTATAAGCCTGTCATCCCTTCCGATACTGGCCTCCATCAAGGTTGAAAGATCCGACACGGTACTGCTTATCTCAGGAACATTATTCAGCTGAGCCATCCAATTAATTGATTCCAAAGTATTGAAGAGAAAATGGGGATTTATTTGCGACTGTAAAGCCTTGATTTCAGCCTCTTTCCTCGTAATCTGCTCTCTGTATATCCACGTAACCAGATGATCTATTTCTTTAGTCATGTTATTAAAGGTTTTCTGTAAAAATCCAAGTTCATCTTTTCTTTCTATGGCAATGTAGCTATCGGAAATATTGTCAATGTTTACACCTTTCATTGCTTTAACAAGCTGATTAATCGGCTTAATCATATCAAAGGACATAAATACGCTTACAAAGGACAGTATTAAAATGGAACCAATACATAGCAAAATTATCCTGTTTCTAAGGCTTTCCACATCAGAATAAAGCTGTTTGAGCGGTATGTAGGTAACTATTCTCCATCTCGGTTCAGATAGATATGTGTGTGCAACAAAGATACTATTCTTCTTATCCACAAAAGAGTTTTTTTCATAAGGAATATCCTCGATTACCTGTTTATACTTATCAAGGGCATTTTTATTTTTATAAATAATAATATCACTATTTGAGGATAGAATGGTTGTATTCTGCATAACTTCTGATTCAAGTCCCTGTAAGACCATATCAAAGAATTTCATATTAATTTGTACAACCAGTAAACCTATTTCTTTATAATTGTCCCTGTTGTAGATCATTCTGATTAAATAGGAATTTTGAACAATACCGTTTTTAGAGTTAAAAAACCAAACAGCCTTACCGTTTGCGGCTGCCGAAGATCTTTTTATCTGAGTGTAATTTTGAAGTATTATCGACTTGATATTTGAATCTTCTGCCTTGTTGTTATCATAAATATAGAACTGCTTTTTGTTTGTGACAATACACATTGATTCAATTTCATTTCTTGTCATGGCAGCATTCAAGAACACATTGTTAAGCTGGCTCTCCAATTCATAATTATATAGCTTGTTTAAACTGGTATTGTCATCATTTATCAATGCTTTGTATATGCTATAATCGCTGCTAAGATCCTGAGACACTATATCAAGGTTTCTTACAGTATCCTGAAGCCTGAGTTCAATGATGCTGAGAATATCCTTGGAATAGGAAAGTGACTTACTTGTTATTATCTCTTCTGAGCTTTTGAAACTGAAAAACCCGATAAAAACAAGAGGTACCAATATTTGAATATATAATACCAAAAGTAGTTTTTTCTTAATAGAAATATTCCTGTAGAACTGTAAGCCGCTCATAAGTCTGGAGAAAATTCTTGAAGTTATTTTATTCCACATTTTGACCTCATAATATTTTTCATGCGGTTAGTTTAGCTGCATTTTATCTACTGCCTCATCCCATATATTCTCGGCAGTCTTTTTCCCTTCAAGGAAATAAGGGAATTGCTGTATAACAATATCATTCCATATACTCCTGTCAATGACATGATCAGGAATAGGGGTCTTATTCTCCTCCAATATATTCTCGTATAGATTTATGCTCTTTTGTGCCAGAGAACTGTAAGGGGTTTCCTGATTAATGTTAAGATTGGTTAATAAAGCGGTTTTGTCATAAAAGTATGTAGCGGTTTCTTTTGATGTAAGGAATTTTAAGAATGTTATTGTTGTGTTTTCGCCTATAGGTGTATCCCAGGCGCTTTTGCTGATGTAAAAGGTTCCTCCGCCCAAACCGGTTGGGACCTTAGGACCGCTGTTACTCATCGAAGGGAATGGAATCATTTCTACACTTTGGTCATACTTATCGAAGTAGGGTATAAACCAGGACCCCTGGACGATCATAGCTGCCTGTTTCGTAAAAAATAACTGGTTTCTCTCATTGCTGTTGAGAAGAAGAGCGTCCTTTGGGAATGCTTTCATATCATAAAGCTCTTTAATATACTTCATGGCTTCAATGTAATATTTATTTATTTTTCCATCGACGATGCTTTCTTCAATACCTTTACAGCCGCCAAGGCTTGCTACCATGTTCTGGTATATGTATGAACCTTCTGCTGATGAATTGTAGGCAATGGGAATTATACCATTGGCTCTGAAAGTGTTGATTGCCGCTTTTAATTCTTCGTAGTTCTCAGGTTTTTTAACCTGGTATTTATCAAAAAGATCCCGGTTTATAAAAAGTCCCTCAAATACCAACTCAAATGGAATACCGTATATTCTGTTACCAAAAGTTGTATATTCAAAACTGGCCTGATTGAAACTGTCCATCCATGTCCTGTCCTGTTTCAACTTATCGGTCAGATCAGCAAGTTTATTCGCTTTAACCAGATACTTGATGTCCGAACTCGGCCAGAGCCCAAAAACATCAGGTTCATTTCCTGATGCAAAGCGTGTTTTAAGGGTAGGTAAATATTCATCACCAAATATTGATTGGTTTGATATCTTTATAGTACTATTCTCATTTTCAAATTTAGCTATTATCTCTTTTAAGCTTCCCGCTTTACTGTCAACTCCGCCCCATGTAGTCATTAACTCAACTGTGTCAATACGTTCAGGTACTACAGGATTTTGAGAATTATCAGAATTCTTAGATTTACTTCCTGCACACGCGACCATAACAACTGAAAATATAGTAACAATTGCAATACCCAAAACCTTTTTTGAGTATTTCATTAATTTCACCCCACTCTATACTGCTATTAAACAGCTGAATTATGAAAGGTAACAAAGTAAAATATCATATATAGTTATTATAAATATTAATTAGTACTATTTGCAATAAAAAAATTAAATAAGTAATTATGGCGCAAGTTGGAATAATGGTTAATAGGAAAGATTTTATTAGACAAATAGCTGCGCAGAAATAATTTCCACACAGCTACATATTTTATAGATTACTATATTATAGATAGTTCAATTTCTTGGTTGTCGTTCAGGTCAACCCCTACAAGAGACCCCTCTTTAATCGTCCCCTTAAGGTACTCTTCCGATAACCGGTCTTCAATATAATTCTGGACTGAACGTCTTAACGGCCTTGCACCAAACTTGATATCATAGCCCTTTTCAAGAATAAATTCCTTGACTTTATCGGATACGTTGATTTTGATGTCTTTTTCTTCGGCCTCGGTATATACCTCTTCGAGCATCAATTCCACTATTTGTTTGAGTTCATCTTTATTTAACTCGGTAAAGACTATAACTTCATCAATCCTGTTAAGGAACTCAGGTCTGAAGGTTTCCTTTAGAACATCCTTTACTTTGCTTTCTAAAGTAGTGTAACCGTTATTTGCAAAACCGATACCGCTTGATTTAAAGTTTGTTCCAGCATTTGAGGTCATAATAATAATAGTATTTTCAAAGCTAACTGTTCTGCCATGGCTATCTGTTAATCTTCCGTCCTCAAGTATCTGAAGCAGCATATTAAATACATCTGGATGGGCTTTTTCTATTTCGTCCATCAGAATAACCGAATAGGGCTTTCTTCTGACCTTCTCGGTAAGCTGTCCTGCATCATCATAACCCACGTAACCCGGAGGAGAACCTATAAGCTTTGACACTGTATGCTTCTCCATATATTCTGACATATCAAGCCTTATCAGAGCTTCCTCACTTTCAAACAATTCGGTTGCCAAAGCCCTAACAAGCTCTGTTTTACCGACACCGGTAGGGCCAACAAATATAAAGGACGCCGGCTTTTTCTTTTTCTTGAAGCCGGACCTGCTTCTCCGTATTGCTCTTGCTACTCCTTCAACAGCCTTATTCTGTCCGATAACTCTTTTATGGAGTCGTTCTTCAAGGCTGATAAGCTTATGGGATTCCTCTTCACTTAGTCTTTGAATAGGTATCTTTGTCCACGCCTCGATAACACTTGCTACATCATCTATTGTAAGCTCAACATCCTTACTTGTGTCTTCTATATCTTTTATAAGTCCTAAAAGCCTACATTCATGTACTTTCAAGTCAGCCGCTTTCTGGTAGTCTTCTATGGAGTCAGCCGATATAGCTGTTTCCTTTTCCTCCTGGACCTTTCGGAGTTCATCTTTATATGACTGAAGTTCTGCAAGCTTTACATTCTTAAGGTTTGCTCTGGAACCTGCTTCGTCAATGACGTCAATAGCCTTGTCTGGCAAAAGTCTGTCTGTAATATACCTTTCGGAATAATTAACAGCTGCCTTTACTATTTCTTCGCTTATTTTTACCCTGTGATACTCTTCATAATAATGCTTTATACCCATCAAAATTTCTATTGATTCCTCGATAGAAGGCTCATCAACTATAACAGGCTGGAATCTTCTTTCAAGAGCTGAGTCCTTTTCAATGTGTTTTCTGTATTCATTAAGGGTGGTTGCTCCAATTACCTGGATTTCGCCTCTGGATAGAGCCGGCTTGAGAATGTTGGCAGCATTCATGGCTCCCTCTGCTTCACCAGCCCCCATTATGTTATGAAGCTCATCAATTACAAGAATAATATTACCAAAGGACCTTGCCTCTTCGATGATTCCTTTCATTCTGCTTTCAAACTGCCCTCTGAATTGCGTACCAGCAACCACACTGGTCATGTCCAAAAGATATACTTCTGCATTGAACAACTTCTGAGGCACACTCTTTTCAGCAATCCTAACGGCCAGTCCTTCTGCAATGGCTGTCTTTCCGACCCCAGGTTCACCGATGAGCACAGGATTATTTTTTGTTCTTCTGTTTAATATTTGAATTACCCTGTCTATTTCTTTCGTTCTTCCAATTACCTTGTCAATCCTGCCCTCTCTTGCTTTATCAATCAGGTTTGACCCATACATATCAAGATACTTTTTCTTTTTGTTGACCTTCTTATCCTGTACCTTTGTTTTTGTATTATTCTTATCCTTATCATCCTCACTGCCCTTTTCCTGATTACTTACAACAGGAGAGTCCTCGTTCTGGCCTGCAGCTTTCGGGAAAGCTTTATTTAAAATTCCGAAAAAGGGGTTTGTCTGATTCACATTACCGGGGTCACCCTGCAAAGACTCAAGTATATCATTGCCATCCATATCTTCAAGCATATCACCAACCTGCTTGCTTATATTGTCCAGTTCCTCCTCAGTCATTCCTGTCTGAGACAACAGCTGATCTATAGGCTGTAAATTCTGTTTCCTTGCACAACTAACACAGAGACCTTCCTGTATTTGCCTTCCTTCAACAATTTTAGTTACAAAAACTACTGCTATATTTTTATTGCATATTGAGCATTTTATCATTTTTTAACCTCCAAATATATTAAAACCGTGTTGTTTTCAAGGCCAATATTGACCTCCCAAAAATATCTGAACTACGTGTTGTCGTACCTCGCAACTACAACCGGATTACATAAATATATACCACAAATACTACTTTCTATATCATAACAATTTACTTATTTACCACACAATTTATAACGCTCCCCGGCTAATGATGGCCGATTTCATATCAGCAGATCACTGTTGATATATACATATATACTATATTATTTCCATAAAAGTCTTAATTTTTTTCATTATATAATATGTTCAAAACATATGTTTTTTAATAGTATAACATAAGTAAACTCTTAGGTCTAACGGGTCTTGAACCGTTTTTGTCACTATTAAGTTATATTCGGTGTTGAATATCAAACAATTTAAAAAAACTTGGTTATGGTCTTTGTTACGAGCCGATGCGGGCTTAATCCCTGTTTTTAATTACTTGAAATGTAAACAATCTGTTACAAAAAAGTAAAAAACAAACCAGCCAATAATATAAATCAAGCGGTAAATCAAACCCAGGTTCAATTTACCGCTTTGTATATGTTTGTTTATATATAACACTCATTACAAATAGATTAAGCTATATCCAACACATTTTCCGATTATATATTGTTCAAACTAAACAAACATTTTAAATATTGTAGTTATAAATGCGCCCATTAAAGCTGTTATAGGTATAGTTATAACCCATGCCAAAACTATATTTTTAGCAAGAGACCATTTCACAGCTGATAATCTTTTGGAAGCACCGACACCCATTATGGAAGTTGAGATAACATGTGTTGTGCTTACGGGAGCTCCAAAATGTGTCATGGTTTCAATGACAATAGCAGCACCTGTTTCAGCAGCAAATCCACCTATCGGCTGAAGTCTGATCATATTGACACCCATGGTCTTTATGATTTTCCAACCACCAATAGAAGTTCCAAATGCCATTGACAATGCACATGCAATCATTACCCAGGGTTGAACGTCAGTGTGTCCGCCATTCAGACCAGCACCTACCAAGGCAAGAGTAATAATACCCATTGACTTTTGAGCATCATTGTTACCATGGGAATATGCCATGAATGCTGCAGATAATATCTGCAGTTTAGAAAACCATTTATTTATAAATCTAGGAGTAAAATTTCGAAGTAGTTTATAAAGTATTGTCATGAAAACAAAACCAATAAAGAAACCGATTAGAGGTGAAGTGATTAATGGCAATATAACCTTTTTCCATACTCCCTCCCATTTAACAATGCTTACACCACCTGAATAAGCTATGGAGGACCCTACTAAGGCACCTATAAGTGCATGGGAGGAACTGCTTGGTATGCCAAAGTACCAGGTTATCAAATCCCATATAATTGCCGCTATCAGAGTGGCAATTATAACGTATTGTACCTTTATCATGGATGCGTCAACCAAACCCTCGGAAATGGTTTTAGCAACCTTGCTGCTCATTAATGCGCCTACAAAATTGAGTACCGCTGACATCAAAATGGCCTGTCTGGGTGATAAAACTCTGGTGGAAACAGATGTAGCAATAGAATTTGCAGTATCGTGAAAACCGTTAATAAAGTCAAATACCAGTGCCAGCACCACAACGAATATTAATGCAACACTAAGCATTTTTCATTACAACCCCTTCTACTATATTTGCTACATCTTCACATGCATCAATTGTATTTTCCAACAATTCGAAAATTGCCTTCCATTTAATAACCTCAACTGCATCTGTCTCGGATGTAAAAAGGTTGGCCATTGCATCCCTGAATATAGTATCCGCTTCATCTTCTACATTATTTACTTCAATGATTTTATTCCGAAGCTCCTTGCTCTTTTTCATATTTTTAACTTCAATCATAACATTTCTGAGTTCATCGGTGGCTTTTACAACAAGACTAGTAAGTTCAAGAGCCTCCGGCCTTACTTCTTTAACATTAAACATACTGAAGCGGTGAGCTGTGCTTTCAATATCATCTGTAATATTATCCAACTCTTTTGCAATAGTAAATATGTCTTCCCTGTCAATAGGAGTAATGAAGGATTTGTTAAGTTCATTGAGAATCTTGTGTACGCTGTTGTCACAAGCATGTTCTGTTTCTTCAATGGCTATAATCTTTTCATTGACATTTACATAGTTGTTTGTTAAATCGTTCAGAAGATTGGCAGCCTTGCATATAATTTCACAAGTTTCAATAAAATAATCAAAAAATATTTCTTCTTTCGGTGTAATTCTAAACATTATGAAGTACCTTCTTTCGACAAAATATAACATTAAACCTTTTCCATTATATAGTATTGTTAACTGATTTACAATAAACTTAACATAGAATTAACAAACACTATAGCATCATATAACTTATATACAAATAGAGTTCCTATAAACTCATAATTTTATAGGAACTCATGCTTATTTATTTTATTATTTTTTTTGCTTCAATATCTTTTTTAAATAATTTCCCGTATAGGAACCCTCAACCCTGGCTACTTCCTCAGGTGTACCCTGGGCAATAATTGTTCCGCCTTTATTTCCGCCTTCAGGACCAAGATCCAGAATATAATCGGAGGTTTTAATAACATCGAGATTATGCTCAATAACTACTATGCTATTACCGGCATCCACAAGTCTCTGAAGTATGTCAATAAGTCTGTGCACATCAGCAACATGAAGTCCCGTGGTTGGCTCATCCAGGATATATAAAGTACTTCCGGTACTTCTTTTGGAAAGTTCTGTAGCCAACTTGACACGCTGTGCCTCACCGCCTGATAGTGTAGTTGAAGGCTGCCCGACTTTTACATATCCTAAACCGACATCATATAGGGTTTGAAGCTTCTTCTGAATTTTAGGTATGTTTTTAAAGAACTCAAGAGCATCCTCCACAGTCATGTTCAAGACATCTGAAATGCTCTTTCCCTTGTATTTGACCTCAAGAGTTTCTCTGTTATAACGTTTACCCTTACAAACTTCACATGGTACATATATATCAGGAAGAAAATGCATTTCAATTTTAATTATACCGTCACCACTGCAGGCTTCACATCTACCACCCTTAATATTAAAGCTAAACCTTCCGTTCTTATATCCCTTCATCTTTGCTTCTGTAGTAGAGGCAAAAACATCTCTGATATGATCAAAGACCCCTGTATAGGTTGCAGGATTGGATCTTGGTGTTCTTCCGATAGGAGACTGATCAATATTGATAACCTTGTCCAGATGCTCTATTCCTTTTATGGTATCATGGTCCCCTGCCTTGGTTTTAGCCCTGTTCAGCTTGCTAGCAAGACTGTTATACAGGATTTCGTTTATTAGAGAACTTTTGCCCGATCCGGAGACTCCTGTTATTGATGTTAACACTCCCAATGGTATCCTGGCGTTCAAATTTTTTAAGTTATTTGCTCTAGCTCCTTTAATTTCCAGCCATTTTCCATTTGGCTTTCTGCGTTTGGCAGGTAGGGCAATTTTCTTTTTGCCGCTGAGATACTGTCCTGTCAGGGACTCCTCACATTTCAGAATGTTTTCAAGCGGTCCTTCGGCTACAACGTATCCTCCATGGATGCCCGGGCCCGGTCCCATATCAATAATGTAATCAGCGGCATACATTGTATCCTCGTCATGCTCTACAACTATAAGAGTGTTTCCCAGATCTCTCAGACGGTTCAGTGTAGTCAGCAGTCTTTCATTATCTCTCTGATGCAAACCGATACTTGGTTCGTCAAGTATATACAAAACCCCCATCAATCCTGAACCTATTTGTGTTGCAAGCCTGATACGCTGTGCTTCCCCTCCCGACAAAGTTCCGGCAGCTCTTGAAAGCGTAAGATAGTCCAACCCAACATCAACAAGGAAACCAATTCTGGCATTTATTTCCTTCAGAATCTGATGTGCAATCATTTTCTGTCTCTCGGTCAGCTCCACATTAAGGAAGAATTCCTTTGCATCTGCAACAGACATAATAGACAGTTCATGAATATTTTTATCTCCTACTGTAACAGCGAGACTTTCAGGTTTTAATCTGGCACCGTTGCAGTCCAGACAAGGTGTGTTACTCATAAACTGTTCGTAATACTGCTTCATACTCTCAGACTGAGTTTCCCTGTAACGTCTTTCAACCACATTTATGATACCCTCAAATGCCGCCATGTAGGTTCCGCTTCCATATTCTCTCTCATATTCTACTTTAATCTTTTCACCCTTGGTTCCATATAGTATTATATCCATAACTTCTACTGGAAGCTTGTGAACAGGCGTGTTCAGTTTAAACTTGTAATGCTTTGCCAAAGCATTGAATATCATTCTGGCATAAGCATCCTCACTCTCTACATTCCAGCCAGAAACAGCTATAGCTCCTTCTGCAAGTGATACCGACCTATCTGGTATAACAAGCTCAGGGTCAACCTTAAGAAGGTTGCCTAAACCGGCACATGTAGGACAAGCCCCGAAAGGATTATTGAAAGAAAACATCCTTGGAGTCAGCTCTTCAATACTGATACCGCAATCACTGCAGGCAAAATTCTGACTAAATAGTATCTCTTCCTTCCCAACAACATCTATTATTGCTACTCCACCGCTTAAACGAAGAACTGTTTCAAGTGAGTCTGACAGCCTTTTCTGTATATCTTCACGAATTATAAGTCTGTCCACAACTATCTCTATATTATGTTTCTTATTTTTATCCATTGAAATTTCATCGTTGATGTCCATAACTTGTCCATCAACTCTTATCCTGACGAAGCCACCCTTCTTGGCATCCTCGATAAGCTTGTGATATTCGCCTTTACGGCCTCTGACTACAGGCGCCAGAAGTTGAATCCTTGTACCTTCCTCGAAGGAAAGAATCTGATCAACCATTTGATCCACAGTTTGCTGCGTGATTTCCTTTCCACATTTAGGACAATGAGGTATCCCTATTCTTGCGTATAAAAGTCTGAGATAATCGTGAATTTCCGTAACAGTTCCCACTGTAGAACGCGGGTTTCTGCTGGTGGTTTTCTGGTCAATGGATATAGCCGGAGATAAGCCGTCTATGTAATCCACATCGGGTTTTTCCATCTGGCCTAAAAACATTCTGGCATATGAGGACAAGGATTCGACATAGCGTCTCTGTCCCTCGGCATATATTGTGTCGAAGGCCAATGAGGATTTGCCCGATCCGCTGAGGCCGGTAATAACGACAAATTTATCTCTTGGTATTTCTATATCCACATTTTTAAGATTGTGCTCCCTGGCACCTTTAATGTATATATTGTCCCTGATCATTTTTTAACTCCGTTTCTTCTGGCTGATATCAGTAAAAACTCTTCAATAAAGCCAATATCAGATACCATTTCTCATACACTACTGTTAATAAAATCCATATCATATAATAACGCATATATATTATATCAAAATAAAAAAAGAATGCAAACATTTGTTCGATTATTTCTATATTTTTTATAACAGTACCATATACTACCTTTGTAAGCTTTTTACTATTTACGAATAGGAATAACAGATAAAATGTTTGATATTAGTCTAACCATCTGTTATAATGTCTCTGGACTAATTAATTATCCGAAAAACTTAATATGAAGGTATAGCATAACAAACTACATAATGCTTGTATTAGTATGAATTGTTAAGTTATGTTGTTACCTGACGGGGAGCTGAAAATTGATTCGGCTGAGATTAAGTATATTTACTTTATACCCTTAGAGATGCAGTGCATCTCTTGTACCTGATCTGGGTAATGCCAGCGTAGGAAATTTTATTGTCATGCTGCATTTTTCCAAACAGGTATGGCATTTTTTTACTTTTAAGGAGGAGTTAAGCATGAAAAAAATGTCTACCAGAATGTTGGTGGAGGCCGGCATAATGATTGCCTTGGCCCAAGTGTTGAGTTTTATTAAGTACGAATTGCCAAACGGTGGTTCAATCACTCCCGGGAGTATGATCCCTGTTTTGATCTTTGCAATTCGTTGGGGAGCTAAACCCGGTCTGTTGGCAGGATTAGTCTATGGGTTCCTTCAGTTTGCGCTGGGAACCAAATTTTCATATCACCCATTGGGGATTTTTCTTGACTATATCTTTGCCTATGGATGTCTTGGGTTTGCTGGACTATTCAGACAGAATCTTATTATGACCATAGGAAGCGTTACAATTGCTCTTACATCCAGATTTACCTTTCACTACATATCAGGAATTATTTTATGGGCATCCTACGCTCCTGAAGGAATGAGTCCTTACTTATATTCCCTGATCTATAACGGCAGCTATATGCTTCCTGAATTTCTTATTTCAGCTGTAATAATATCTGCATTATATAAACCGCTAAAAAGAATTTTGCATGAGAACTTTAACAATGTTAAACTCTGAAGAACTAAATATACCAGGCCGGGCACTTCCCGACCTGGTATATTGCACCCGTATTGGGCACCTTTTTTGGATGATACCTCATCCAATATGTAATGTTAAGTGTTAAAATTAAGCCATGATTAAGAAGATATGATAAATGCCAATACCATAAATGCGGGCTTATAATACTCATAATAAATATTGAGTACTATGGAATATTAAAGTATGATACAGATTAAACCGCCGCTGCCTTCGTTTATTATTTTCTGCAAGGTTTCCTGAAGCTTAAGCTGTGCATCTTCCGGCATTCTGAACAACTTATTCTGCAAGCCTTCATTTACAAGCTCATGAAGTGATTTTCCAAAAATGTTGGACTCCCACAATCTTGCCGTATCATTTTCAAATTCTCTCAGCAGATATGTAACAAGTTCCTCAGACTGCTTCTCTGTACCAACCAGCGGAGCTATTTCAGTTTCAATATCGGCCCTAATCATATGAATTGATGGAGCACTGGCTCTTAGCTTAACGCCAAACTTGTTACCCTGTTTAATTATCTCAGGCTCTTCAAGTGAAAGTTCCTCCAGCTGCGGTGAAACCATTCCATACCCCTTTACCTTAACTTCATGCAGGGCATATTCCACCCTATCATATTCTCTTTTGACTCTTGCAAGATCCTTTATCAGGGTAATTAGCCTATGTTCACCCTCAATTTCCATACCGGATTCTTCACTAAGGATTCTATATAACAGCCCATCCGTAGTTGATATATCAACAAGAACCGAGCCTTCACCTAGGCTGACTCTGTCAATTACGGCTCTTTTTATAAAATCATAATTTTCGAAGCAGGGCATTGCATTTTTTATGTCTCTGATTCTTCCGACCGACTTAAAGGTATCACGTATGGACTCAAGCACGTTTCCCTTAAGCCAGTGTGAATCCTCCAATGCCTCTACCCATCTTGGAATATTTATACCTATTTCGTAAATAGGGAACTCATAAAGAATCTTTTCCATAACTGAATCAACATCATCAATTCTCATCTGCAGGCAATCCATTGTCAGTACCGTTACACCGTATTTTTGCTCCATCTCATCACGGAGTTTTACGGTTTCAGGATCTCTCGGTCTGGTTGTATTTATTATTACAACAAAGGGCTTGTTAATTGCTTTAAGTTCTGTAATTACACGCTTTTCAGCATCTACATAATCTTCTCTTGGAATATCTGAGATGCTTCCGTCGGTAGTAACAACTATTCCTATTGTGGAATGCTCATTGATTACTTTTTTTGTTCCTATTTCTGCCGCTTCCTCAAAAGGTATCTGGTATTCATACCATGGGGTGGATACCATTCTCGGTGCATTATTCTCAAGATGTCCCATTGCACCTCTGACCATATACCCGACACAATCAATCATTCTCACTTTCAACTGAACATTTTCGTCAATTATTACTTCTACTGCCTCATTGGGGATGAATTTAGGTTCAGTGGTCATTATGGTTCTTCCCGACGCACTTTGTGGAAGCTCATCTATTGCCCTTTCCTTCTGGTACGTGTTCTCAATATTCGGTATAACCAACAAATCCATAAATCTCTTGATAAACGTTGATTTTCCCGTTCTGACAGGTCCCACTATACCTATATAAATATCCCCTTGAGTTCTTTCAGCTATTTGCTGGTAAATATTGAATTTTTCCACGCTCAGAACCCTCCCCTATATTGCTACATGCCCAATAGGACTATGTATAATGTCACTTTCAATATTAAATATATGTCCGAAAATAGTTAATATTACAAAAAATAATTTGCTTTGAAAAAATAATTCAGAAACAAGTAAATGGACATGCACACTTTGTAACTATCTTTATTTTGCAGAAATTTAATACTAAACCGGTTGTAAAAATAGAATTTATATTTCCTTATTGGTATAAAAGTTTTTATAACAACATTATTGTTGAAATTTTGATAAAATAATACATTGTTTTACAAAATGCAACATAGTATAATAAAATTACGAGCACTACAAAATTTTACCAGAGCGAGGTGTTATTTATGAATTCAGTGATTAGTACTATCATAGAAAAATGCCAAGGTTGTAATAAGTGCATCTTCAGTTGTCCCGTAAAGAACGCTAATGTTTCATCGGTTAACAATGGTAAAAATTACATTTCAGTAGACAGTGAAAAATGTATCATGTGCGGTAAATGCATTGAAGTATGCGACCACGCTGCTCGATACTATACAGACGATACTGAGAATTTTATTAATTCTCTCAGGGCCGGCGCAAAAATATCTGTTATAGCCGCTCCTGCCCTAAAAACTAACTTTTCCAATTATAAAAAATTCATATCCTATCTGAAGTCTTTGGGGGTTAAAAATGTATACGACGTTTCACTGGGGGCTGATATAACTACCTGGGCCTACCTGAAAACTATTAAAGAGAAGAAATTAAGCTCGGTAATAGCTCAGCCCTGTCCCTCAATTGTCAACTATATATTAAAATATAAACACGAGCTTATCAGCGACCTTGCCCCCGTTCACAGCCCAATGATGTGTACGGCCATCTACCTGAAAAAATATGCAAACATAGATGAAGAATTATGTTTTTTATCTCCGTGCATCGGAAAGATATCTGAAATAAATGATAAAGATACCTCAGGTTACGTAAAATATAATGTAACCCTCAAAAAGCTTAAAGCTTTTATCGATGAAAAGCACATAAATTTTCAAGCACTACCTGACGAGGACTTTACCTTGAGCGGCTATAGTCTGGGCGAAATATACAGTACACCTGGAGGCTTGAAGGAGAATGTTTACCATTATTATCCTCAGGCCTTTGTAAAGCAGGTTGAAGGAACAGAATACGCATATAAGTACCTTGATGAATACAGTGATAGAAAAAAATATCAAAAGGAGCTTCCCTTGCTTGTAGATATTTTAAACTGTTCACACGGCTGCAATATTGGTTCAGGAACGTGCAAGGATGTTGATGTTACTGACATTGACAGACTAACTCAAAACTTAAAAAACAGGAAAGTGGGAAAATACAAGTCTAAACCTAACAAGCTTTTAAAATATTTTGATTCCAGTCTTGAGGTAGATGATTTTGAAAGAAAGTATACACCTGTTAATGTATCTTTATATAAGGAACCAAATACGGATGAACTTGAGTACATATTTGAAAAGTTGAACAAATTTGATGAGGTTTCAAGGAACAGAAACTGTAATGCCTGTGGTTTTGGAAGCTGTATAAAGATGGCACGGTCCATTTATAACAACTGTAACCATGTGGAGAATTGTATTGATTATAATATGGCTGAAGTCCATAAGGAAAAGAGCATCCTTCAGGAAAAAAATCAGGAAATAGAAGCATTTTTAAACCAATTACAAGGCCTTCAGAAACAAAGGGAAGTGAAACTTCAGAATCTTAACGGTAGAATATCCGATATCTGCAAGGCATTGGATGAGGTTGCCGACGGAAGCTCATTGAGCGCTAAAAACATAAGTAATATCGGTGAAGAGATCAGTAGAATCATGTGGGCTTCGTCTAATCTGAGGGACAGTGTAAAACAGATGGAGCAAGGCATCCTTAATTTCAATAATGTAACAAATGAGATTGTGACAATCTCCGAGCAGACCAGCATGCTTTCACTTAACGCAGCTATAGAGTCAGCCAGAGCCGGTGAAGCCGGAAGAGGTTTCTCAGTGGTTGCTGATGAAGTTAAAAAGTTATCGGAGCAATCAAAAACTGCAGCTGTATCAACTATAGCTGATGAGAAAATGTTGGCAGAAAATATTGATAGAATTAAAGCAGTATCCGATGAACTGGACAATATGGTAAAACTCGTCAGTAATGATATTCAGGTTATTTCTGCCGCTATTCAGGAAACCACCGCAAAAAGTGAAGAAATCCTTGCGACTGCCAATGTAATAATATCAGAGCAGGAATAGCTGTTAACAGTTTCTTACAAATAAAGGCCGACATTATCATAGTGCCGGCCTTCATTTATTAATAATAATTTAATTTCCTTCTACATTTCTGTTTTCTTATCCCTTGTCATCAGATCGCCCACTGCCAATCTTGGTTCCTTGCCCTCAAATAAAATACTGTACGCCTCGCTGGTTATAGGCATTGATACTCCATGCTTTTTAGCAAGCTCGTATGCAGGCTTTGTTGTTGCAACACCCTCAACCACCATATTCACCTCTTCGAGAGCTTCCTGAACTGATTTTCCCTGTCCAATAAGAATTCCTGCTCTTCTGTTCCTGCTGTGCATGCTGGTACAGGTAACAATCAGGTCACCTACTCCGGTTAAGCCTGAAAATGTATCTGCATTTCCGCCCAAAGCGACGCCCAATCTGGATATTTCAGCAATACCTCTGGTCATTAACGCAGCCTTGGTATTGTCACCAAAGCCCAGACCGTCTGAAATACCGGCACATAGGGCAATTATATTTTTCAGGGCCCCACCAAGCTCTACTCCTATAACATCAGTATTTGTGTACACCCTGAAATTAGGTGTCATAAACAAGTCCTGAAGAAATCTGGCTATTTCAATATTTTCTGATGCAGCAACAACAGTTGTTGGTATGTCTCGTGCAATTTCTTCAGCGTGGCTTGGACCTGACAAGACAGCTATATTATTGTCAGGAAGCTCCTCTTGCATAATTTCAGCCAATAATTTGCAGGTACCATCCTCTATTCCTTTTGAACAGGTTACAACAATTGTATCCTTATGAATTAAATTGGCGAGTGTTTTACAATTCTGTCTTGTAGTCTGGGACGGAACTGCAAGTACCACCACATCGGCATTTGCAACAGCAAGCTTTATATCAGTAGTGAATTCTACACTTTTAGGAACCTTAACACCGGGTAATCTGGTTACATGTTCTCTATTTGCTTTAAGCATACTTATCTCATCTTTCATAGGAGACCAAAGTCTCACATTGTTACCGTTTTTTGATAATAATATAGCCATCGCTGTACCCATACTACCAGCTCCGACAACTGCAACATTTCTGTTCATATTCCCCTCCTGATTAAAATAAAATATCCTAAAAATAGTATATTAACCGTGTGCCTTTTTCTTCTCTCCCAATTTGGATTCCGAACCACTAAGTAATCTTTTAATATTGGCATTATGTCTGGCAACTGCCAGAACGGCTAAAAAAACAGAAAAAATTATAAAAACACGCCCGTTTCCTTTTATAAATGCAGTTATAGGAAACGCTATTGAAGCTATAATTGATCCAAGAGAGACATATCTTGTTATAGCTACAATTATAACAAATATTCCAAGTAAAATCAGACCGAGCTTCCAATCCATCATCATAACAACTGAAATTGAAGTAAGTATGCCTTTTCCGCCTTTAAAACCGAAATAAACCGGCCAGTTATGTCCGGCTATAGCAGCTATACCGGCGGCCATTCCGCCAACCTGTGCAATATTGGTCATTGCAGCCTCAGGCATTGTATTGAATACTAGATTACCAATTATATAAGATAATACTCCTTTTAGAACATCTCCAACAATCACCATAACTGCTGCTGCCTTACCAAGAGTCCTGAGAGTATTAGTCATACCCGCATTCCCGCTGCCGTGCTTCCTTATATCCGTACCATATAACTTACCGACGATTATGGAGGTATTCAAACTTCCAAGGAGGTATCCTATTACTATGACAATTATTAATTTTAATATAAAAACTCCCATATTAATCTCCTGAGCCAATATACTGGCTTGAGCCAACATTGTGGCCTCAAAATGTAATGAAATTTATCTACTCCAATATCCGCAGTGGGGCGAATAAAGGAGGTTAATTGGCCATGTGCGCTTTTCAAGTCTTTGCCATATTGCAAGGACTTTGATATTTGAAAGTATTGAACCTGATGGCTCTGTTTCTTACTTGCAGTACTGTAAATTATTCTTCTTTGTCACGTTGTCTGTGTATGAATCTGATTGGAGTCCCTTCAAACCCAAAGTTTTTTCTCAATTGATTCTCAAGGTACCGTTCATATGAATAATGAAACAACTCCAGGTCATTAACAAATACAACAAAGGACGGGGGTTTGATACCAGCCTGTGTCATATAATATATCTTGAGCCTCTTTCCTTTATCTGAAGGAGGCTGAACCATGGCTATAGCTTCATTGACCAAATCATTAAGCATACCTGTAGAAATTCTGAATGAAGCCTGATCTGCAACAAATTTAATCAACTCGTATATTTTATTTACACGTTGTCCGGTTTTCGCAGAAATAAACAGAACAGGAGCGTAGGTCATGAAGCCCAGCTTTTCGTGTACCTGCTTTCTGTACTCCTCAAGAGTTCCTGTTTGCTTCTCTATTAAATCCCATTTATTTATTACTATTATTGAAGCTTTACCCTGTTGATGAGCATAACCGGCAATTTTTGTGTCCTGCTCAGTGACGCCGTCTTCAGCATCAATCAAAATCAGACATACATCTGCTCTCTCTATTGCTGTCCAGGATCTGATGGTACTGTACTTTTCAATGCTCTCGTTTATCTTTGCCCTTTTCCTGATACCGGCAGTATCAATAAAGGTAAATTTCTGGCCATTATTCTCCACATGTGTATCAATGGCATCTCTGGTTGTTCCGGGTATATTGCTGACGATAACCCTTTCCTCACCCAGAATTGAATTTATTAATGAGGATTTCCCGGCATTCGGTTTACCTACAACCGCAACTTTTATAATATCTTCATCCTCTTCACTGTCTATATCATCGGGGAAATGCTCAAAAACTGCATCCAGAAGATCACCCATTCCCAGACCATGAACTGAAGATATGATAACCATATCCCCCATTCCAAGGTTATAGAACTCGTATACCTCCGGAGGTGGATCCCCGACACGATCAACCTTATTAACAGTCAGAATAACCGGCTTCTGTGACTTTCTAAGCATGGTTGCTACTTCCTTATCGGTAGCCGTCATTCCATCCTTAGCATCAACCATAAAAACTATAACATCTGCGGTTTCAATTGCAATTTCGGCCTGACGCTTCATCTGCTGCATTATTATATCTTCTGAATATGGTTCTATACCACCTGTATCTATCAAGGTAAATTTCTTGCTTCGCCATTCTATCTCGGCATATATTCTATCCCGGGTAACTCCTGGAGTATCCTCAACTATGGATATTCTGCTTCCTGCGAGATAATTAAAAAAAGTTGATTTCCCGACATTAGGCCTGCCGACAACTGCTACTATGGGTTTTCCCAAACTTTACACCTCCGTGTCTATTTAAACATCTGCCATTAATTTTATAGAACTGTTATAAACTCTATTTACCAATTAATGCATTTACAAAATCCTCTCCACTGCTGTCAACTATACGGATTCTGATATTCAGCTCTGCTTCCAGCTGCTCAACTGTATAATCATCCAAAAGAACATGTTCTCCGGCTCTTAACATACTTCTGCTGATTAAGAGTTCCTGTCCCAGTTCCTTCCCGTTAAGCTGCCGTGAAATGTCCTGTCCGGTAAGTAGTCCGCAAACTGTTACGTATGGTCCGAAAAAATCATTTTCTATATCATAGACATCAACACGTAAGTCTGGAAATTTAGAATTTATTTCTTGTACCAATTGTAATATAATTTTTTTAACTAGTCTACCCGTTGCAATGCTTACGTGTCTATTTTCTGATAAAGTATGGGCTTTTTTATTTTTTAAGGCTTCAAAAACCTCCTTTTTAAAGGAAGCCACCATACCTACTCCATTCTCTATTTGAGGAAAGCCTTCGTAATCCTTATATTTAGGCAGTTCTACATCAGCATTGATGTAGAACTCATCTGAAAGATAAACCACCCTGGAGCCCTTCTCCCTAAGCAGCCTGTTCTGCCACTTATGTACCTGCCTAATTACCTGTCCGCTGCTTTCCTTATCAAAAGGTATTAAGTCAAACAATTTTTCTCTATGCCTGCTGATCCCTACAGGTACTATTGATACACTGTTAATTCCGGGTACCAGCCCCGAAAGATCCTCCAGAGTTCTGTCCAGTTCCTCGTTATCATTAATATTTCTACATAAAACAATCTGACAGTTAACCTCAATCCCATTGTCTGTAAGCATTTTGATTTTTTCCAGCACATCACCGGCAAACCTGTTTCCAAGCATAAATTTTCTAAGGTCAGGATTGGTGGTATGTACCGACACATTAATCGGAGACATTCTATAATGAATAATTCTTTTTAATTCTTCCATTTTAACATTAGTCAGAGTAACATAATTCCCTGTAAGAAAGGAAAGTCGAGAATCATCATCCTTAAAGTAAACAGTTTCTCGCATACCCTTAGGAAGTTGATCTATAAAACAAAAGATACACTTGTTGGTACAGCTTTTTGCGCCATCAATTAGAGAATCATCAAATTCGAGGCCTATTTCTTCACTTTCATCTTTATCAACTTCTATTTCCCATATTTCGCCGTCCGCTTTCTCAATCTCCAGAAGAAGCTCTTCCGAAGCCTGATAGTATCTATAATCAAATATATCTTTTATAGACTCCCCATTGATGGACAACAGCATGTCACCAGCCTCGATTCCTGCTTCCTCTGCAATGCTGCCCGAAAGGACGGTACATATTTTAATTTTGTTTTTACTCAAGGAAAGCACCTTCTCACTGTTTTATATATTCATATCTGTGAAACTACCAGTAACTTTTACTATTATACAATTTGCCTTTTTAACAAACTTTATTCTAATGGGTAGCACTTGCCTGTCAGTTATTTACTAAACCGCAAGTTTTTATCCAGATAAATCAAAAAGCAGCAGAGATTAATCCCGCTGCTTTAATGACATATTATTATTTAGCTTCTACTTTAACTACCTGTTTGCCATCATAATATCCACATTCACCACATACCCTGTGAGGCAGCTTGAAAACATGACACTGTGGGCAGCTTACTAGAGTTGGTGATGCCAGTTTCCACTGGGATCTTCTTTTACCTGTTCTTGCCTTGGACCATCTACGCTTTGGATTTGCCATCAATAACACCTCCCTACTATAATGCAACCATCAAAGTAGAAACCTACTTGAAATAATCTTTAAGTATTTCCATCCTTGGGTCTACTATCTCGCTCTCATCACATTTACATCTTTTAATATTTAAATTGGTTCCACAAGTCCTGCATAACCCTTTGCAGTCTTCACTGCATACAATCTTCATGGGCATTGCAAGAATAATGTTGTCTATAAGTGGCTTATCAATGTCAACAACATTACCTTCAAATGTATATGCATCAACATCATCGGATTTTGAAACCTCGACAAAGCTTTCTTCAACCCCAATATCTTCAGTCATATCTAAATGTTTCAGACACCTGAGGCAGTTTGCACTAAACTCATAATGAAGCTCACCACTTAACTTTAACAGGCCACCTAAATTAACTATGCGCCCCGTAAACTTAAAAGAAGGTTTAAACTCTACTGAAGTATCATACTCCCGTATCTTAGGCAGATCATCAACAAAATTGATATCTACCCCTGCTCCTTCAGTTTTAATAATATCAGACACATTTACTCTCATAAGTAACCTCTTGAAAACCGACAACTGATATTATACTAACTAATGCAGCTTTTGTCAATAATTCAATTTCGGTAAAATTATATTATT
>JAEZKZ010000079.1 GCA_023415305.1 Bacillota bacterium | reverse complement strand
ATATAATCTGTATGAGGCATATACATTCTCCTTCTTGAAAAGTGTGGTGTGGTAACTTCAGTTTACAAGAATTCGAAGCATTATGCCTCATTTTTTTTATTCTACCCCAACGTTTAGTATAGAGCCTAAATAAAACAAAACAAGCCCTGCGGCAGCAGGGCTTGTTTTGTTTTATTTCCTTATGGCGGATTCGAACCCTGAGGGTCTGACTATTATGAAAAATGTATTGACTAATTCTTATAAACAGTTTATATTAAATTAATTAGGTTAACAACCTAATTAATTTTCCTGTTGTTAACCTTGAAAAATATTATATTTCTATGAAAGGTAAAATTTATGCATCAATTAACGCAAAAGAGAAAAACTACAGTCATGATAGCGCTTATGGCTACAATGTTTTTCGCTGCAATCAATCAAACAATCATCAGTGCGGCACTACCAAAAATTATTGCTCAATTGGGGGGAATAGATTACTATTCATGGGTAATTACAGGCTACATGCTTACCTCAACAATCTCTACCATAATATTTGGGAAATTATCTGATATCTATGGGAGAAAAATCTTTCTACTTATAGGGATTTCAGTTTTTCTGGTAGGTTCCTTTTTAACAGGTTTGTCATCGAATATTTTTTATATGATAGCCTTCCGTGGAATTCAAGGAATTGGTGGGGGCATTTTGATGTCAATTTCGCTTACAGCTGTTGGTGATTTATACCCTCCACAGGAAAGAGCAAAGTGGACAGGTGTCATGATGTCAATTTTCGGTATTTCAAGTATCCTTGGACCAGTCCTTGGAGGCATAATGGTTGATTATATCGCCTGGAAGTGGCTTTTCTGGCTTTTCTTACCTTTGGGCATGGTTGCCTTCGTTATGATTTGGCGCTTGTTTCCAAAAACAGAAGGCAATTCTTCTGAATCCATAGATTATTTGGGATCACTTTTCCTTGCACTTTCTATTACAACCTTACTTTTAGGCTTCTCCTGGGCAGGTACAAAATATTCTTGGGCCTCACCCCAAATTATAGGTCTTTTTGCGGCTACTTTACTGGGAATTATTCTCCTTATTCTAGTTGAACGTAAGGCCCAAAATCCTGTTATGCCTATTTCAATGTTTAAAAATAAGGGTGTAACTATTTCTTTTGCAGCAAGTTTTGTTATGAGCGGTGGTATGATGGGAGCCATGTCGTATATCCCTTTCTATATTCAAGGTGTAAAGGGCTTATCCGCAACAATTTCGGGTTTATTAAATATCCCTATGTCCCTTATGATGATTATTTTTAGTACACTAGTAGGTCGATGGATGTCTAAAAGCGATAATTACAGGCTATTTGCCGTGCTGGGCCTAGGTATTATGAGCGGAAGTATGATTATAATGGCCAATATGAATAATATTGCCTGGGCAGCTATAAGCTTAATTATCTTTGGTGTGGGACTTGGATTTGGTATGACAGTATTTACAACAACAGCTCAAAATTCCGCTCCAGATTCACAACTTGGTGTAGTTACAGCATCAACCACGCTCTTCCGAAACCTGGGGGGAACTATCTTCATTGCTATATTTGGGGCTATAATGAATTCATCAATGGCAAGAAATATGGAAACAGTAATGGCCTCCGGTACCGGAGTAGATCTTACTCAACTAGATACAGCAACTGCAGAAAAATTTAAAGCTATGGCAAATCCGCAAATGCTGCTGGATAGCAACAAACTTGCTGCAATACAGTCGACTATACCCGAGAGCCTTCAGGACTTATTCTCAAATATGATGGGAATGGTTCGAGGCGTTATGGGAAATGCATTAACAAGTGTATTTTATATAGGTGCTTTTCTTTTGTTTGTTGGAGTTGTACTCTCATTATTCCTAAAAAACAAGTCCGCTTCCAAAGATATAGCAGAAGAGTATGATGATGATGAATCAGCAGCGTAATCCATACAAAACTCATATAAAATAATATTTGAATATTTGATATGCGCCCTGGGAATCTATTAAAATAGACGTTGTTGAACGTATGCCGATAAGGTATAATGGTTGTGAATAAAATATACTAAAGCTTTGAGATACAGCCATTATTTCAATGGAAGTATTCATGAAATGGAGTGAATTTCTTGCATAAACAACCAAACGTAGATGTTAGAAGATTTATAGAGACCTTTGAATGCTTGACAAGAGTCGAACGCCATAAGCAGCCTTTATTAGGCTTAAAGCAAAGTGAAGTGCGTGTTTTACTCTGTATTGAGTACCTTTCCCGTGAAAGCCAGCATGTCATTACCATTTCTGAGATAAGCAGAAGAATGTTTGTAACTTCCCCTACCGTTACAGAATTAATTAAGAGTTTAAGCTCCAAGGGGTATATTGATCGATGTGTTGACTCAAAAGATAAGAGAGTCGCTGATATAAAACTAACAGAAAAGGGTGAAAAGATAGTTAAAAAAGCTATTGAATACTTTACCTGTTTATTTTCCGGTCTTATTGAGAAATTAGGAACTGAGCAAAGTGAGATATTACTTGATTTATTGGATAAGGTATGTCTCTACCTGAGTGAAACGAACATTGACATTGATTAATACACGGCCTTAGTTCTGATATGGTATTCCGTGATAAATGTTTATTTCTACAAATACAGTATAAATCCAGTAAGAGCTTATCTTACTGGATTTTTCAGTTTCAAGGTTAATAATTCAATTTAATTTTCAATTTATTTCACATGTATAACCCCTACTCTTTTCCAACAAAGACAGTTCCTATCTCATCACCGTTTATAATACTCATGACAGCCTCAGGATGGCTTCCGTTTGTAAGCACCACATTTACTCCTGCCTTTGTAGCAATCTTAGCCGCCTTGATTTTAGTGACCATTCCGCCCGTTCCACGCTTTGTACCTGCACCGTCAGCACAACACTCTATTTCAGGAGTAATTTCCTTAATAACAGAAAGCATTTTAGAATTGGGATTCTTCCTGGGATCAGAATCATAAAAGCCATCAATATCAGAAAGTATTATAAGTAAATCAGCTCTGATTAATTTTGAAACTATAGCAGATAATGTATCATTTTCACTGAAGGTGTCTTTCTGTCCAACCTTAAGCTCTACAATGGATACTGAGTCATTTTCATTTACAATGGGTATAATTCCCTTGGCTAACAGTGTTTCGAAGGTATTTACAACGTTTCTGGAGCAGGTATCGTCCCCAACAATGTCTCTTGTTAATAGAATTTGAGCAACGGTATGTCCATATTCTGAAAAGAACTTACTGTACATATGCATAAGTTCACATTGACCGACAGCTGCCACAGCCTGTTTTTCACGTATGGTCTTTGGCCTTTCGGGTAATTTTAACTTGTCAACCCCAACGCCGATTGCGCCTGAAGTAACCAGCACTACTTCCTTTCCTTGGTTAGACAGGTCCGAAATAATTCTGGCCAACTTGTCTATCCTTGTGAAATTGATTTTGCCGGTTTCATATGTCAATGTGGATGTCCCAACTTTTATTACAATACGATGTGCGTCTTTTAAATCTTCTCTCTTAAAGCCCATAATGACCTCCATACAGGTTCCAAGCATGTAAATACCAACTTGGTTATAAAACCTAAAAAAATATTATATAATTTCTTATTATACAAATATTTTATATTTATACAACAGACAAAATTATATAATATTTTTATTCATTGGTAAAGCATCTACTCCGACAGCTCTTCAACCCGCTTTCCGAAGGTTATCATTCCTCTTATACTTTCAATTTTTCTTAAAACATATTCGTTTTCAAATACGTAGAACAACACAACTCCAAGTATTGTTGAGGCAACTGCATCCAGAATACTGTGCTGTTTTACAAAAAGGGTGGAAAGGTATATTGATACACAGATAAAAGCTGAAGATAGCTTTAATATCAGACTTCTGTTATGTTTAAAAATGAATAAAGTGATTAAGAGAGTATCCATCATATGAATACTTGGAAAACAATTATAAGGCTTATCATTACCATATATAAATAATACCAATTGTTTAAGTATATTTGTTCCTTCTATGGATGGTCTTGGAACGGTAGTAGGGAAAAGGACATAAACCAGAAAACATACCAGCATACCTGTTACTATACTGAATAGCAGTCTGAAATACGTTTTATAGTCTGTATAAGCCAAAATAAGCAAAGCTCCAAATGTATAAAAATACCAGAATACATAGGGTATTATAAACCACTCATTGAAAGGTATGAACTTATCAAGAAATATGGTTATGTCATATGCAGTTGTTGTTGAATGGTTTATTATAAAATATAACCCTTGGGCAGCAGGTATTAAGAGTATAAATAAAAGTCTTAAAAAATATCCGGTAGCGCTATTTGACTTCAGTAAATCAGTGTTTATTTTTACAATGTTGTTTGTCTTTAAATCGCTGTTCCGAATTATACCATTGTTCAGCTTTATATCATTATTCATCTTTTCTCTCCCATGATGTATTTTGCAACTCCGACATAATATTCTACGATATAATAGTGAAAATGTTTGGTACTTTATTAAGATTAGTTTATCTTATTCTCCTATGGAGTTATCCTGTATTAGTGAATATCCGACAGTAGATTCAAACCGACTACACCAATTATAATTAAGCTTATAAAAACAATTTTCAGCAAACTGAGCTGATCCTTAAAGAATATAAAACCTATTATCGTCAATAATGCGATACCAACCCCTGACCAGGTTGCATATGCTGTTGCAATCTGTATTTTTTTTAGTGCTAATGTTAGCATACCTAAGCTAAGAATGTAAAATACCAGCATTAATATTGAATATTTTACGTTGGTAAAGCCCTCCGATAGTTTCATCATAATTGTTCCGGTAACTTCAAACGTTATCGCTGCTGATAAAAGAAGCCATCTCACTATCTTATTTACCTCCCGGTACAGTTTCCTCAGCTAAATCTTTTACAAGTCCTTTCAAGAAAAACAGTGGGTATATTATTAAATACATATTAACACCCCACCAAGTGAGGTCAAAGTCTTTCCTGATGGCCCAAAAGGAAATAGCCATAAGCCCAGAGCAAAAAGTAAGTGTCAGTGAAAGCAGACTTAACACTTTCCATGCCTTATGCCTTTTTTTATACAAATACAGGCCGGTAAGTCCGGTGAATGATATGAGCAAGTCAATCGGTAAAAATGACCAGTTCCATGAAACCATAATGGAATTTTTATAGTCCTTGAATAAGAACTCATCAGGTATTAATTGAAACAATGTAATAATCCAATACAAAATAAAGCCTAAATCAGTTACCAGAAAGAAGTACTTTAGTCTTTTCATTTACTTAACACCTGCTTCTCTGTTTGCTGAGTTCCCGCTTAATTTCTGAACCGCCCTGCTGAGGGACTCACTTAAAATTTCTACCTGTTCAACTGTAAAGGTATCCTTTAACAGCTCGGCAAGTCTTTCATATAACCTATAGTCCCCCTCAATGATAGCGAGACCTTTTTCCGATAACTGTAGAAAAAAGACTCTTCTGTCTTCCTCAGACTGTGTCTTAATAACCAGTTTATTCTTTTCAAGTCTTTTCACCATAGCTGATATGGCAGGTTTAGTAAGACTCAGCATCGCAGCCAAATCACCCAATTTAGGCTTCCCCATTTCATATATCTTGGTCAAATAATAGTAATCATTCATATTAAAACCGGATGACTCATTCTGCAAGGTTCTGTTTATATTACTAATGGATTCCCTCCAAAAGTAATTTGAAATAAAGGCAATACTTTTTTCAATCATGCCGCCTCCGAGATATCTATATTAAATAGTCTGTATTAAGTTAATATTTTTAGTTCGTTATAAATAATTAAATATATTTAATTATTTATATTTAATTATTTTAGCATACGATGCACCTTTTGTAAAGATAACGTTACATGGTTTTGTTGCATGGTTTTGTTGCATGGTTTTAAGGTGTATGTAATTATTTTTAATATCAGAAAGAGATATGGATGCTGCAAAGTTAATTAAACTTTTCTACCTTTGGTGAAAAAATTAATGCTATAAGCTAATCTTAAGCAAAGGCGGGGGTATTGCCAGCGATTATTTTGGTAGTCTTCGATACTCCCCTTCCTATGCGTCCAATCCATAAGTTACAATTTTCCATTTCCCTTTATCCAATTTCATTTTGAAGTCAAAGTACATAAAAGAATCTGTTTCTTCCATTTTAATAATATATTCAGCATTAGCTGATTGATTTTCGGCGTCATAATCTAAAAACCGAAAAATCATATATTCTATCTTTGAAAACCCTTCATTCTCACTATAGCAGTTAATATCTTTCGTTGTTTTTAACATATTATTTTTGATATATTTTCTGTCTCCATCAAAATACGCTTTAGATAATCTCCATGAATCTGCTTGAAACTCAATACCTTCTTGACTCTTTAGGAATTTATCATTTTCTAGTATTTGTTGTGTAGCTTTATCAAGCTCTTGCTTTGCGTAAATATAGTTTTTTTGACTATCAGCTTTTTCCAGCTTTACTTGGTTTCAATAGAGTTAATATCTGAATCATTCTTGCAGCCGTTGAACAATATTAGTATAAATGTCAAAATAATAAATACTTTCAATGTTTTGGATTTCATACACTTCACCTTAATTGCCATTTTTTTCCATTTAATGATACCATAGTTTTTATCTCTAATCAATATTCTCAGACTAGAACCGAAATAACACAATATTGAAACCAAAAACACCAGTAAAAGCGCAAATGCGCTCGTACTGGTGTTTTTATACAAACTTGCTTGTTTAATTATCTAGCGCTTTCTTCAATTGCAACAGCAACAGCAACTGTCATACCAACCATTGGATTGTTACCTGCTCCGATAAGACCCATCATTTCAACGTGAGCCGGAACTGAAGATGACCCTGCGAACTGAGCATCTCCGTGCATTCTACCCATTGAGTCGGTCAAACCGTATGAGGCAGGGCCCGCAGCCATGTTATCAGGATGCAAGGTTCTTCCTGTTCCTCCGCCAGAGGCAACTGAGAAATAGTTCTTACCATTTTCATAGGACCACTTCTTGTATGTACCTGCAACCAGGTGCTGGAATCTTGTTGGGTTAGTTGAGTTACCTGTTATTGAAACGTCAACATTCTCATGTATCATAATTGCAACGCCTTCAAGAACATCATTTGCACCATATACTCTTACCTTAGCCTTGTCTCCGTTTGAGTAAGCCTTTGTTCTTACAATATTAAGAGTGTTGGTAGAAAAATCATAATCTGTTTCAACATATGTAAAACCATTGATTCTTGAAATTATAAATGCAGCATCCTTACCAAGGCCGTTCAAGATAACCTGAAGTGGCTCTTTTCTAACCTTATTTGCTGTCTTTGCTATACCGATAGCACCTTCAGCTGCTGCGAAGGATTCGTGACCAGCCAGGAAGCAGAAACATTTAGTTTCTTCTTTAAGGAGCTTTGCTGCAAGATTTCCGTGGCCTAAACCAACCTTACGTGAATCTGCAACTGAACCGGGGATACAGAATGCCTGTAAACCGATACCTATAGCTTCAGCTGCTTCAGCTGCATTCTTTATACCTTTTTTAAGTGCGATACCGCATCCGAGAGTGTAAGCCCATACTGCATTCTCAAATGCAATTGGCTGTATACCTCTAACGATTGAGTCTACATCTATTCCTTTTGAAGTACAGAAGTCCTTTACTTCCTCAAGGCTCTTAAATCCGTACTCAGATAAACATTTTTCTATTTGAGCTATTCTTCTTTCATAACCTTCAAATCTAACCACAGTATTCACCTCTCTCCTCAATTATTCGTGTCTAGGATCTATTATTTTAGCTGCTTCAGCAAATCTGCCGTAAGTGCCTATATTCTTTTCATAAGCTTCTTTAGGATCTACACCTTTCTTGATCATATCAATCATCTTTCCGAGGTGTACGAATTTATAACCGATAACTTCGTCATCAGCATCCAATGCTATGTTTAATATGTAGCCTTCAGCCATTTCAAGGTATCTAACTCCCTTGGCCTTAGTTCCGAATATTGTACCAACCTGTGAACGTAAACCTTTACCAAGGTCTTCAAGTCCAGCACCGATAGGAAGGCCGTCTTCTGAGAAAGCTGACTGTGTTCTTCCGTATACAAGCTGTTTAAATATTTCTCTCATTGCTACGTTTATAGCGTCACAAACCAGGTCAGTATTGAGACATTCAAGAATGGTCTTTCCTTGAAGGATTTCAGCTGCCATAGCTGCCGAGTGAGTCATACCTGAACATCCAAGTGTTTCAACGAGAGCCTCCTCAACAATACCTTCCTTAACATTCAATGTAAGCTTACAGCAACCCTGCTGAGGTGCACACCAGCCTATACCGTGTGACAAACCGGAGATATCTTTAATTTCTTTTGCTTTAACCCACTTACCCTCTTCAGGTATTGGAGCAGGACCATGATTTGGACCTTTTTTTACAACACACATATTTTCAACTTCATGTGAGTAATTCATTTGAGTTCCCCCTTCACATAACTATTTTAAAATTTAATTTAATTGCTTTCTTATTGCATTGGTATTTCTGCCTTTATATATTACCCTTGTGGGCATTATATCTCCATTGAGACCTGGACTGTACGTCCTATATATTTGATGTAAAACAAAATATGGTAATTGATAACTAGTTTTCGTCCATATGAAAATAATCAAAACACCAGCATATATTATACCATAATTATCTTATATGTAAGTAGTATTTTGTTAAAAAAAACACGAAAAAACGCGACAGTTTTTAGTAAGCTTACACACCCAACTATTGACATAGAAACAAGAAAAGAACCGATTTCGGTTGCCCGCTATCGGTTCTTTTCCATTTATGTGATTATTAAATCTATTAACAATCGAAATTACCGGATAATATTATTCGATAATCTTTGAAACGTTACCAGCACCAACTGTTCTACCACCTTCACGGATAGCGAACTTAAGTCCTTCTTCCATAGCGATAGGAGTGATCAATTTGATCTTCATTGTGATGTGGTCACCAGGCATAACCATTTCAGTTCCTTCTGGAATTTCGATAACGCCTGTAACGTCAGTTGTTCTGAAGTAGAACTGTGGTCTGTAACCATTGAAGAATGGTTTGTGTCTTCCACCTTCTGCTGCAGTCAGAACGTAAACCTGACCTTCATAGTAAGTGTGAGGCTTGATTGAACCTGGCTTAGCTAAAACCTGACCTCTTTCAATATCAGTTCTCTGGATACCTCTTAAGAGGGCTCCGATGTTATCACCAGCCTGAGCTTGATCAAGAAGCTTTCTGAACATTTCAACACCAGTAACGGTAGTCTTCTTAGGAGCTTCCATCAAACCAACGATTTCAACTTCGTCTCCAACCTTAACAATACCTCTTTCAACTCTACCGGTAGCAACAGTACCACGACCAGTAATTGAGAAAACGTCCTCGACTGGCATAATGAATGGCTTGTCAGTTGCTCTTTCAGGAGTTGGGATATATCTGTCAACTTCATCCATAAGCTTAAGAATTGGAGCATATTCAGGAGAATTAACGTCAGTTGAAGTAGATTCAAGAGCTGCAAGCGCTGAACCTCTAACGATAGGAGTATCATCGCCTGGGAAGTCATATGAGCTTAATAATTCTCTAACTTCCATTTCAACCAATTCGATAAGTTCTTCGTCATCAACCATATCGCACTTGTTCAAGAATACTACTATATATGGAACTCCAACCTGACCAGCAAGAAGGATGTGTTCTCTTGTCTGTGGCATTGGGCCATCAGCAGCTGAAACAACGAGGATAGCACCGTCCATCTGAGCAGCACCGGTGATCATGTTCTTAACATAGTCGGCGTGGCCTGGGCAGTCAACGTGAGCGTAGTGTCTTGTTTCTGTTTGATACTCAACGTGAGCAGTATTGATTGTGATACCTCTTTCTCTTTCTTCTGGAGCTGAGTCAATTGAACCATAATCTTTAACTTCAGCTCTTCCGAGGAATCCAAGAACTTTAGTGATAGCAGCTGTTAAAGAAGTCTTACCATGGTCAACGTGACCTATTGTTCCGATATTAACGTGTGGTTTGTTTCTTTCAAATTTAGCCTTAGCCATTTTAAAATCTCCATCCTTTCATAAAGACGCATTGCGCCACTTTGTAGATTTTGGTTTATTTGAGGAACGAGTAAATTTACTTAATCATTCCTTAACAAGAGTTAAACTCTTGCAATTAACTTAAAATTAGTCGTTACTCTTAACGCCTCTGCTTGCAACAACCTTTTCCTGGATACTCTTAGGCACTTCTTCGAAGTGACTGGTTTCCATTGAGAAGGTACCTCTTCCCTGTGTTGAAGAACGGAGTGAAGTTGCGTAACCGAACATTTCTGACAATGGAACCATTGCTCTTATGTTCTGTGCGCCACTGCGTGCTTCCATACCTTCAATACGTCCTCTTCTTGAGTTAAGTCCGCCCATTACGTCTCCCATATATTCTTCAGGAACGTTAACGTCGACTTTCATGATAGGTTCAAGAAGAACAGGACTTGCTTTTCTACAACCATCTTTAAATGCCATAGAACCTGCAATCTTAAACGCCATTTCTGAGGAGTCAACTTCATGGTAAGAACCATCAACAAGAGTAACTCTTACGTCAACTACGTTATATCCGCCAAGTACACCGGCCTGCATTGCTTCCTGTATACCAGCATCGATTGGTCCGATGTATTCCTTAGGAATAGCACCACCAGTGATTTTGTTTACGAATTCGTAACCAGCACCCGGTTCTCTCGGTTCAATTTCGATTACGCAGTGACCGTACTGACCTTTACCACCAGACTGTCTAGCATACTTCATTTCTGACTTAACAGCCTTACGGATAGTTTCCTTGTAGGAAACCTGTGGGTTACCAACATTAGCTTCAACCTTGAATTCTCTTAGCATTCTGTCAACGATGATGTCAAGGTGGAGCTCACCCATACCGCCGATAATGGTTTGACCAGTTTCAGCATCTGTATGAACTCTAAAGGTTGGATCTTCTTCAGCCAGCTTCTGTAATGCAATACCCATCTTTTCCTGTCCTGCCTTAGTTTTAGGCTCAATAGCTACTTCTATAACAGGTTCAGGGAATTCCATTGATTCGAGAATAACAGGATTGTTTTCTTCACAAAGAGTATCTCCTGTTGTTGTATCCTTAAGACCAACAGCAGCAGCTATATCTCCTGAATAAACCACCTGTATTTCTTCTCTATGGTTAGCATGCATCTGCAGAATTCTACCGATTCTTTCTCTCTTACCTTTTGTAGAGTTAAGAACGTATGAACCTGAGTTCAATGTTCCGGAATATACTCTAAAGAAGCAGAGTTTACCAACATAAGGGTCAGTCATAATCTTGAATGCAAGAGCTGCAAAAGGACCATTGTCATCTGCAGGTCTTTCGATTTCAGTTTCACCGTCTACTGACATACCCTTTATTGCCGGGATATCAAGTGGGGATGGCATAAAATCAACAACTGCATCCAGCATCTGCTGTACACCTTTGTTTTTGTATGATGAACCACAAACAACAGGAATCATTTTTAAACCAATGGTTGCTAGTCTGATTCCAGTCTTAATTTCCTCAATAGTGAGTTCTTCACCTTCAAGGTACTTCATCATAGTGTCTTCGTCTTGTTCAGCAACTGATTCTATTAATAGATCACGATATTTTTTAACAACATCGGCCATGTCGTCAGGGATTGGAGCCTCATCGATTAACTGACCCAAATCATCCTTGAAGATCAAAGCCTTCATGTTAATCAAATCAACAATACCTGTAAAACTATCCTCACTACCAATTGGTAATTGTATTGGTACCGCATTACAATGTAGTCTGTCTTTCATCATTCCGATTACATTATAAAAATCGGCTCCCATAATATCCATCTTGTTAACATATGCCATACGTGGAACTCCATACTTATCAGCCTGTCTCCAAACTGTTTCAGATTGGGGTTCAACACCACCTTTAGCACAGAAAACTGTTACTGAACCATCGAGTACACGAAGAGATCTTTCAACTTCAACAGTGAAGTCAACGTGCCCCGGCGTGTCAATAATGTTTATTCTGTTACCTTTCCATTGAGCTGTTGTAGCCGCAGAAGTAATGGTTATACCTCTCTCCTGCTCCTGCTCCATCCAGTCCATAGTAGCAGCACCTTCATGAACTTCGCCGATCTTGTGAGTCTTACCTGTATAAAACAGTATACGCTCTGTTGTTGTAGTTTTACCTGCATCAATATGAGCCATTATACCGATATTTCTTGTATGTTGTAAGTCAAATTGCCTGGGCATGATTACCCTCCTTTCACGATAGTCCAAATTGACAAATATAAATCTGCAATTATTTCAAATATGCGATTTTTATCAATTCTTCATTTTTTGTTATATTGCGCATTTATCTTTTTATGATACCCAACTTTGCAAAGATGCAGTATAGAAAATAATAAAATTACCTTCTATAAATACACTATCGTTTACCAACGATACTACATTACAGATGGTCTTATATACTTACCATCTGTAATGGGCAAATGCTCTGTTAGCTTCAGCCATTTTATGAGTATCTTCTTTCTTCTTATATGCTCCACCCATGTTGTTGATAGAGTCTAATAATTCACCAGCAAGTCTTTCCCTCATAGTACGCTCGCCTCTTTTGCGAGAGTAATCAACAAGCCATCTTAAACCCAAAGCTTGTCTTCTATCAGGTCTAACTTCCATAGGAACCTGGTAGGTAGCACCACCAACTCTTCTTGCTTTTACTTCCAGCACAGGCATAATGTTTGCCATAGCTTCCTCAAAAACTTCCAATGGATCTTTTCCAGTTTTTTCTTTGAGAATATCGAAAGCATCGTAAACGATTTGTTGAGCTACACCCTTCTTACCATCATACATAACATTGTTGATGAGTTTGGTAACTATTTTACTTCCGTATATTGGATCAGGTAAAACGTCTCTTTTTGAAATATGACCTTTTCTTGGCACCTTACTTCCCTCCTTTTATGATAACATTTTGTATGGGTTATACCCATAGAACGTATCACAGGTACTCGTGGTTTAAACCGACGTCAGCGCAAGTACAATGAATCTCCTCGCAGCTAGCTTCTGCATGATACAGATATTGCTACAGGTGCGAGGTCCTCTCCATTTGTAACGGAGATTCATTTAATATATCTTAACAGTTTAACAGATAATAGATCATTTTATAAAACCTATGTTCTCTTAATCAAGCATTTAATATATATATAATCACGTACTAAGCACCTAACATTTTAATTGTCAGCACGCTGTGGTATTACTTTTTAGCGGCACCTGCCTTAGGACGCTTAGCACCGTATTTTGAACGGGCCTGCATTCTTTTGGCAACTCCGGCAGTGTCAAGAGTACCTCTGATAATGTGGTACCTTACACCAGGTAAGTCTTTAACTCTTCCACCTCTGATAAGAACAACGCTATGTTCCTGCAGGTTATGACCTATACCAGGAATATACGCAGTTACTTCTATACCATTTGTAAGACGAACTCTGGCTACTTTACGAAGCGCTGAGTTAGGCTTCTTTGGTGTTGAAGTCTTAACAACAGTACAAACACCTCTCTTTTGAGGGCTGCTTATATCTGTGGGTTTCTTCTTCAGTGAGTTAAAACCTTTCTGGAGAGCTGGAGCAGTTGATTTCTTTTCAATAACTTCTCTGCCCTTTCTAACCAGCTGATTAAATGTTGGCATTAGTACACCTCCTTTCAAGATAAATAAAGTGTTTTTACACTTAATATATTATATATATATCCTCCCCAAACCAAGCTGGGACGATAGATAAATATAACTGAAACAAAAAATCCTATTGTAACTATGCTTTATATACTAATTACTTTAGAATGCATGCAACAGCGGCCTCAACCTCAATACCGCACGCTTTTCCAAGCTGCTTCATAGAGTCTGCATATGTTATTGTAACGGATGCTTTTTCACAAAGTTCGATGATATTTCTCACAACCCTTTGTTCGCAGTCTTTTGCAATAATTACTTCTGCTGCCACACCGTTTTCCACAGCTTTTGTAGACTGTTTAACGCCGACTGTTTTTTTACAGTGTTTTAAATCCTCTAACAATGTTTAACTCCTCCGTTTTTTAACACACAAAAAAAGGCACAAAAATAATGCACTGAATAATTCTATCACTCACAGATGTCTTTTGTCAAGTCTCCAGGAATATGAAGCATCCGACTGTGCGTTAACATTTACAGTAATTATTATTGTAGTTAATTAGCATATAATACGCCTTCTAAAAGGTAAACAACTTTTTAACAATTTTTATCATTCCTTCGGTTAGATCATTCCAGACAAATGACGGGAACAGCGGATATTTGGCGCTCGTTTCCCCATAGTGCTCAAGTTTAATTGCGAGACGTTTCCGTTTTCCCGACTTATCAGTTTGAATGCAATAACCGCAGCCATCGCATATTTTTGTACGATTAAATACCAGTGCTTTCAGCTCATCGTCAATCTGGTCATAACTTCTTAATACTTTACTTAAATGCGGAGCTTTGAATTCAAAAATCATTTGCTCTAATTTTCTGAAATCAAAATATATATTCATGTATGCCTTTTGCTTATTTGGATATTCCTTTTGATAAACAACTCTTAAATGGTCATATTCACAATTGTAACCCTTCTGGATGAAAAACTTTTCCAGTTGGGAAATTAGAGGAAAATCTACCGTAGCCCATCTCCCAATTAATTAACGAGCCAACATACCCCGGTTCATATAATAGTTCCGCCTCTAAAACACGATCTGCTCACCTATATATTACCATCTGTGTAATTATTAAGGAAGTCTAATTCTCAATTAATCACGATAAAATACCGGGACTTTGTGTTACAAAATGTATTGCGCTGTTTTGTAGAATGCAGAAAAAGCGGAGATCAGGGTTTACCTGTCTCCGCTTTTAAATATTTAACTTAGTTACAAATCAACCTTCAAATCCCAATTCAATGCAAAGTTGATTGCCGCTTCAAGATTAATTCCGCTTTCCCAGGGTCTGTATCTCGTTCCTGAGGGGCAGTCGTTCTCATAGTACTCTGACCAAGCTCCCGCTGAGTCAATAACAGAAATCAGCTTCAGAAAAACATCCTGTGCCAGTCTATGTCCCACCTTTGTCAGATTGTAAAGTAATATGCCGTAATCATACCCCACAGTGAGATTACCGCCTTTGCAGGAGGGTAATTTACCAGTATGCCCATACTCCTCCGCTAGCTTTAAGATCATTTCTTTCATAATCTCATTATCAAAAGCAGAGCTCTTTATGTATAAAGGCATAAGCTTTACAGATTGGATATAATACTCTTTTTTATCATCTTCCTCGTAGGAATTATTAGGGCTGAAGCACTTGTAACATACATATCTGTCGCTGTAATCACGCTCGTTCCAGCCGAAATACCCGCAGCTCTGGCACACTCCATGCCTGTATCGGGGAATATTCTTATTGTTACACCTGTTAGTATTATTGGTAAGAATGTTGCCATTTACAATAAAATTCCCTGGAAAACTGCTGTTTACCTGCCGGATAATATCCTCACAGCTTTTAATCATCGAAAGAATACTGACATCGCCTGCATTTTCATTCTCCTTTAACCACCTTATCAGTCTTTCTCCCGCTGCAACAAACAGAAAGGTGGCTTCGGCAGATCCGTCATTAATAGCACTCCTGGGTAGTATTCCTCCGGCTATATAAGTTTCATCGCCGTTAAATGGCAGCATATCTCCCTCAATGTGCTTAAGCTGAACATTCCAGGCCCATTCCAGCATTGGGAAAATTTCCGTTATAAAAGATCTGTCATTACTTTTTTCATAATAATCAAAGGCCTGAATAATAAGATAGGCTGTGATTTCCACCTCATCATTTTCATGAATATGAAATATGTTATCTATACCGATAGCTTGTGCATTATGAATAACTCCATGCCTTTTCCATATTTCCCAGTAGAAATTCAAAATCATTCTGGCTTCCTTTAAATATCCCAGTTCCAGAAAACATCTAGCCACACCATACTGATCTCTTACATAGGCCAGATGGTAATTATGTCCCGCCAGCACTCCTCCGTCAACACCCTGCTGGGTTTTTAAAAGTATTGAAACACTGTCAATCATCGACAGAAGCTGGTCTTTATAAACGAAGCCATCAGGAATGGCTCTTTTAAAATCCCTTCTTTCATTGCTGTAGTTTATCCAATACTCCCTTGTGCGGTCAAGTAGAATATTGATGTCGGCATCCAATACAGCTTTGGCATTCTCCATGCATTCAGGATAATTGGCTCCTCCGGCGCAAAACATAACGCTTTTTCCCCGCCGGAATTTAATAAGTTTTCTGTCATTTTCCTCCGAAACCTGAATTCCACCCCTGATAAGCACCTGGTGAAATATTGCTCTGGGACAGGGATAACTGACATGCTCATAAACAGATATTCCTGCTTCTGCAGTAAAAACATATCCAATATCAACATTCCTGCTATCATATCTTGAGGTATTTGGGACAGTTTTCCACTTTTCCCCCGTCTCTAACATGAAATCAATATCCCTGTCAAATTGATTTATCCTTATAAAGCACGGAAGTTCACTGTCAACAAAATCAAGTATTTGACCGACTCGTTCATTATTGTAATAGATTTTGTGTATCCAGATTGCAGTTTCTTTTTCCCGTTCAGATTTAATTGAAATATTGTCTGATTTGCAGACCGAGAAACTCATATAGGATGGTGAACTGTAAGGTGGCCCGAATATCTGAATTATATCTGGTCCTTCTTCATATACCGCCAGTTTACCATTTCCCATACAATGTATGCTTCTACAGTTTTCATAGCTGGGTTCCATTCTTTTCCTCCCTCTCTTCAGGATACTTTATTGTATAAGCACAACCCTCGGGTACACTTACCTGGATATTAAACTTGTTGTCAACATACTCCCACTCTACATGAACAGGTCCATGAGGTGTAGGAACATCTCCTTTTGCCCACTGAAGTCCCGAAGGGTCGGGCTGTATTATCAGTTCATCAAATCCCGCCGTTACCGGCTTTACTCCCAGGATATTTGCCCCAAGGAAGTATCCTGGGGCTGTAGACCATCCATGGCAATGGCTGCGTGTCAGTCGGTTTTTTTCAAAGCCCTTGAAGGTTTCCCAGCAGGTAGTGGCACCATTTCTTAGCATCATACCCCAGTCACTTTTTATTCTGCACAGAATAATGTCATTGCGTCCCAGCCTTGAGAGTGCTTCAAAGTAAAAGAATGACATAAAAGGACTGCCTATTTGTACAAAACTATCAGGAATATCCACAATGTAATTTTCAATAAATCGGGTTTTATCAGAATCGGCACATTGACACAAATAAACCATTATATTGGTTTGAATGCTGATTATTTCAGATCTTTCACCATTTTTGTGTATGCAATCAATAAAAGCATTTTTATTATTATCCCACAGTTTTAAATTAATGGCCTTGACTATTCGTTCTGCTATTTTGTTTATAGCTTCGGCCGTATTGGAGTCCCTTAGTTTTTCAGCAATATAGGCCGTATCCCGCAAGGCCTTTACAAACAGCGCGCATTGATGTGTCACTACTCCTGATACCGGAGTATCCATACCAGCCCAATCAAGCATATTCCACCCGTCTATTTCAAGTAGATTATCCTTATTGAGGTGTTCTTCAAGTCTTTTAACAGTCTTTAGCATATCTTTATAAACTCTTTTTACTCCTTCAATATCACCGGAATAGTCATAATACTCCCTGCAGGAGATTACCCAGAGCATTGTCCATGCGGTGATAAAGGTGCTGCACCCTGTAGGTACCTGAGCTTCGGGCAAACGGGATTTTTCCATGGAGCGAGGTTGTTCCATGGAACCCGGTTGTTCCATGGATCCGGCAACCATTTTTACACTCCGTTTCATTAAATCATATGCTCCAAACACGTAGTATGCAACAAGGGCTTCTATCCTTGCATCTCCAATCCAGTAAGCCTGCTCGTAAGCCGGGCAATCCACATAGGTATCTTCCATGCACAACAAAAGTGTACGCCTTGAAATATCCCAGATTTGATTCAGCTCATAATCAGAACACTTGAAATCGCCTGTATGAGCTACAGGATAAGTTACTTCAATTGCTCTTACTGAATATATGGATATTTTTTCATTATATCCTCCTATAGACAATATGGCATATCTGAAGCCTCTTCTCAGATGGGACTTATACCGCTGTCTGCCCTGCCGGGTTATATAACGCATTGCGGTATTCATATCGCCGGCATATTCGATTTTTCCATTATAAATACATTCACTGAAATCAATATCAATATTTACTCCCTCGTTTGCTTCAATATCAAACTCTATAAAACCCGATATTTCACATCCAAAATCAATAATTATCTGTTTGATATCATTATTATATGGTAATAATTCAAAGGGCGCCAAGTTTGGGATGATCATATTGTTCAGAGCTTCAGAAACAGGTAATTCCCGGAGTACCTTATGGGTCAAACTGAAAGTATGTGGATTCTCATAGGTATAAAATCTGTCATTTACAGGTTTTGCCCATTTGCTGTAATCCTGTATATTTACATAACTATTCTCCCATATGTTTATATAATTCTTATTCTCAAAATTCAGTTCATTATTTACAGCTACAATATTGAGAATGCTTTCGGCTTCAAAGGGTCCTATTGTTGAAAAATCAGAATCATGCCCTGTAAAAGGGGAGATAAATGTCAATATCTCCCTGCACTCAAAGAGATAATTCATATTAAACCTCTGATAGTACCCGCTGATATCAATCAGACATAAATTTTTGCCTTCGATAAGTTCTATCTCAAGTGTATTCACACCTGTTTCGAATATATATTCCCTGCCGTTGACTTTTATACGTTCAGGTCTTTCAGGCGTATTCCTGCATACCAGTTCCATATTTATTTTCATACTGGAGGGAGAAATTATATAAGTGGCTATAAAACCCAGAAACTTTTTATCAATTGTGTCATGGCATCCGGGGAAAAAGTTGGCTTTTACATCTATGCTCACATATGTTCCGCCGGATGCTACAGTTTTATACGCCAGTACCCTGCCGGCATATTTTTCACTGGAGGCCAATAAGGGTATATCTCTTTCCATTAGGTTGCTCCAGGGCTTGCAGCCCACAGTACCTATTTCGACAGCCCGATTCCAGTCAGAATCGTCGTAATCGGTACTAATCCAATTGCTGTCAAACTTCCGTGCATCATATATTTCCATCCACGGCTGAGCAACATTTATCCTGCATAATTTTGATACATACCCAAAATGCTCCTTGCAAAGCCAATCTGTATTTGTGCATATCTTGGCTGTCGGCATTCCTTTATTAAAGAATTCCGCCTGTGCCAAAAGGCCCCCTCGGCCGTGAATATATTGTGAGGTAGATGTTCCATAAAAATTAACCAGTACAGCTATAACGTTCATTCCTTTTTTCAAATAGTTACCTATGTCAATAACATCATAGCTTTGCTCAAAGGGCCAGCATCTGGCAGGTCCCCTATTGATCTCCATTCCATTTATATATAGGATATATCTTGAATCTGCCGATATTTTCATTAGAACACTATTAAAGTCATAATCAACCAGGAATTTTTTTCTGAAACACAACCATCTGTTTATTTCCTCATTATTATCGTTATCCGACCAAATCCATTTTGCTTCCCACATTTTTGTAAACCTTCCCTATTTAGTTTCAGACTTATTTGTATAAGCTTATGGTTTTTTCGTATTCATATCCTTCTATGTCTCTGATCCATATCCATGATGCACCTTTACTGTTTTCAACATAGTATTCAAATGTTGATGGCAGTTTCAAGTATGCAGGAAAGGGTCCAATTCTAAAATCGGCATTTTTTATTCTGGCAGTGCTTTTAAGTTTTATTGTACAAGTACGTTTCCAGCGTTCATGTGTCATTTTGTATTCAATTCTTGTGCTTTCACCATCTATAACCGCCGGATAATTCTCTACATAAATATCATCCCATATCCAGGGTATTCTAGGTCGGATTATAAGTTTGTCCTGATTGGAGTCATCAACTCCTGCAATTATGGCAAATACTTTCAGTATTTCGGCAGCTTGAACCAAATTGCCCTCGTCCCCTGGATTTTCAAGTATCTGAGGCCTCCCCTCGGATTTTACTCCAAAAGTATGATCATATCCTTCTTCATAGTTTTCATAATTAAAGCACTCATGCATAACCCATGGATTCATTTCAAAGGATAGGGGCTGAACAACATCTCCGTCATATGCCAGCCTGGCAACACCTTCAAGCAGCTTGCTGTATGTATTTACGTCATCTGCGAGTAAAGCTGCCTGGGTCATAAAACCCTGTCCATAACCGCACATTGTATCATCATGACGTTCCCCAGTTCCAGTCCAGCCAGTATTGCTTACAAATCCATATTTTCTGAAATACCTGCTGTTTGACATATAATTTAGAATGTACTCATATGAACTGAGGTTTGTATTATACATATTGTCTTGTAATAACTTGATTTCTCTCATGTCGCTGCTTAATATATACGGGAGTTGTCTTGTCCAATGATATATGGGCCAGGAGGTTCCGTCCCATTCTGAAAATTCGTAAGGTCTGCCGTCCCTGGAGTCTATCCCGTTCAGCCAGATATTCTTTGGGGTCAGAATACTTTGACCCCTTGAAATCAAATTTTCCCGGATTGCTTTCTCCAGCCGCTTTCCAAGCATGTCATAATATTGTTCTTCCTCCAAATCCGCTTTGCAGGCCATAGCTCTGAAGGCGTAAATAGCCTCCAGCGCCGCATAGTTCGGGTATATTCCAAAAACAGAATATGGCGTATTAGGGTTGCCAGAGAGCTCAGAGTTGCTTGGAAGCAATGAAAATTCATTGCTGTCCATCAATTTCTCCATCCATTTAAAAACAGGCAGAGTGGCTGCAAGGTAAGTTTTTGCAAGATCAATTTCAAAATTGTTTGCTTTCCAGGTTCTTGAAATACCCAATAGTATCAGAGCATTTCCATCAGTTTCATTATCAGCTGAGTAATTATTCGGAATAGCTCTCCCCCAGTGATCCTTTTCATTTATATTTTCAAGAAGATATGCAGCGACCTGGCGTGCCTCGTCTTTAAACCCCAGTCTGGCCAGTTCAATAAGCCCTCTGCCTGCATCTCTAGACCATATTTCATTATAATAACAAGTTCCTTCATGCTGTACTGTTGATGTATGAAAGAAACCCCTGTCAAAATCATTTTTACCATCATCTATCTTTAGCAAAAGATCCTGTAAGTTTTCGGCAAATATCCTGCTCATTTGCTTCGCACTTTCCGACCCATCAAATCTAATATATGGAACCAGCATTCTACATCTCTCCAATCTGCATTTTTTAGTAATTATCCCTTTACCGCACCGGATGTTATCCCCTCAACAAATGTTTTTTGGAAAACAAGATACAGTATAATCAGGGGTATAGATTGGATGACCATTGCTGCAAAGATTATGGTCCAATCATTAAAAAAAGAACTTGAGAAACTATATATTCCCACTGCCAGGGTTCTTGACTTTTCATCTGTTGCAAACAGCAGAGGTATAAAAAAATCTCTCCAGGGATACATTCCCACCAATATTGCAACCGTTGCATTTATGGAGGGTGTCAGTGGAAACAGAATTTTTCCGAATACTTTTATAATACTGCATCCATCTATTTTAGCTGCTTCAATAATTTCATCAGGAATAGATTTATAAAAACTTGTATACATAACAACCGGAAGAATTATACTGGTTGCTGTATATATGACAATCAAGGTCTCAATTCTATTGATGGCATGGAACATTCTCACATACTTCATTAAAGGTACCATAATAACCTGAAAAGGGATAATCATTCCAAGAATCAAGTAACTGTAAATAAATTTTTCACCTTTAAGTTTAAGTTTTGCAAGTGCAAAACCCGCAGGAGATGCTAAAAGTATGGTAAAAACTATTGTAAAAAAGGTAACGATAATACTATTCAAAAACAAAGAATCAAACTTCCCGCCCTTCCAGGCATCCATATAATTCTCAAGCCTTATTTTATTAGGAAGACCAACAGGGTTCAGTGTGAATTCGTCAATCGGTTTAATGGAAATCAGTAGCGTCTGAATTAAAGGATATACTGTCACAACTATAAATATTAGCAGGATTGCTATACTTACAGCTTTAATTACTTTATCAAAAGATATTTTAGCCGGCATGTTATAAATTTACCTCCCTGGCTCTGAAGTATTGGGATTGTAAAATGGAAATGATAAAAATTATCAGCAGTAAGGCAAAGGACTCTGCCGCTGCATACCCTGCGTTGCGCCCGTAGAAAGCATCCTCGTATAAAAGAATAGCAATGGTTTTAGTAGCTCCTGCCGGCCCTCCCTTAGTCATAACAAACGGTATGTCAAATATTTTTATACAATTGATAACCGACATAAGCATATTAACTGTAACTGCAGGGGCCAGCAGGGGAAAAGTAATGTGCCTGAATTTCTTTACTGCTGTAACCCCGTCCAGATAGGCACTTTCGTAGTATTCCAAAGGTATATTTTTAAGAGCTCCCATATATATCATCATACTGATACCACAAGATTGCCATATTGAGGTAATGACAACCGAAATGAATGCGTATCTTGTGTCACCAAGCCAATCGATGGCGGCTATGGAATCCAAGCCCACCTTATCGGCTAAAAGATTTATAATACCAAAACTCGAGCTGAATATATAAGAAAAAATCAATCCGATAACTATTGTAGTCAGTAGCCCGGGAATAAAAAACAAGGATCTAAGTGAGCTGTTAAGCAAGCTATTTTTTTGAAGCATGATTGCAAGAAAAATGGAAAAAGCATTCTGTAAAAAAATTATGATTACACCCATTTTAACAGTTACCAACAGCACATTATAAAAATCGGGATTTTTAAAGAATCTTATATAGTTGTCAAAGCCTACATAATTGGGTACCGAGTATATTCCATCCCAGTCGGTGAAGGATATCCTCAGCCCCTCCAGCATTGGAATAACTATTACCAGCGTAAATACTAAAAGTATCGGTAAAACCAGTAAATATGGGTATATTTTATTCTTATAGTGATTCCACATATTTATCTCCTTCTTCTATATATATAAAGTTATTTATTAAAATTAGATATTCACATTGTAATAAAAGTCATAATGTGGAATTACCTGAAAATATGTTTACAATTTATTTATATTGGCCTATTATATTTTGTTAACATAATAGGCCAATACATCATAGGTATTATTTCTTTAAAGCTGAGTTATCCTTTTCCTGTGCCTTCTGAAGCTGCGCCGCATATTCGTCTATGGTCATTTTTCCTGCAACCACATTTGTAAGCAGCTGATTTATTACTTTATTTACTTCATCGTGGAAAACATAAGTATTGCCAACCTTAAGCGTCAATATATTGTTCCAGTCCTGGCTGGCCGGAAGTTTGGCAGAGCTTGCACCCTTTACGTTGGATATCATCAGATTCTTTTCAATATTCTTTTCAGCAATTTCGGGTTCGGCCAAGCCTGCCAGGAACTTTTTGGCATTATCCTTATTATTACTCTTTTCAAGTATTCCAAAAATTCTGGTGAAGGTATCACCAACCATTATTTGTTCGGTACCTTTGGCATTATTAGGTGCCGTAAAGGCTCCAACTTCAAAGGTTGGCTCAACATTTGACTTGGTCATTACTTCAACCGCCCAGCTTCCCATAACCCACATGGCAGCCTTTTGCTGAAGCATTATCTGCCAGCACTGATCGTAGCTTGTCCCAAGGAGGCTTGAGCCAAAATATTCAGGAGTTGTTATGGTAACCAATCTTTCTTTGAGCACATCCACAACCTCTTTGTCTGTCCACTTTATTTTACCTAATTCCAGATCAGACTGAAAATCGGGATATGTTTGTACTAGCTGATTCATAGCTAATCTTAAAAATTGGTCAAGAGGCCATACATCCTTTCCTCCCTGCACCAGAGGAGCCACTCCATTATCTTTTAAGGTATTGCATATATTTATAAATTCGTCGAAATTAGTTGGAGGTGTCAGATTATATTTTTTAAAGATATCTTTGTTATACCAGACACCGAGAGCAGTAGATTCATAGCTCACGCCATATCTTTTTCCCCCGAAGAAATTGGTAATATCCGTGGTTGCAGTATCACTGATCCTATCCCAGAAACTCTCACCGGAAAGATCAACCAGGTAGCCCTTTGAAGAAAAATCACGGGCTGCCGCCTGGTTTACCGCTACAATATCTAGATTTTCACCCGAGGCCATACGTGCATTTCTGGCATTTTCATATGCCGAGTCCCCACCGGTTATTACATCCTGCTTAACCTCAATACCTGTCTTTTCAGTAAACATGTCGATTGCATCCTGAGAAATCTCCCATGGAGTTATCAGTGTTACTGGTGTTAAATCCTTTTCAGCTATTGTTTCCTGTGCTGCAGTCTGACTTGATTCGCTACTGCCTGTATTGCTGCTGGTACTGCTGCTTGTATTCTCTGATCCCTGTCCGCATGCAGCAGTTGTCACTGCTAAAGAAATAGCTATAAGTGCTGAGATAATTCGTTTCTTCATTATTTTCCTCTCCTTTAAAATAATTATTTGCAAATTTATAAAGAGTATGACTAACCGCAGAATACGGATTATGTAAACTCTATATTGATTCACCCTCATGAATAATATAAATACATATGTATACCTATATAAAATATTAGTAGTGAAGGAGAAAAAATTATAACTGTTATCTGATGTTCTTATTTTATCACGGAGCAAAATATAAGTCGGTATATTATTTTTATGTAAAGCGGTTGTTTTTCTTTAGGTTTATGTTAAACTACTGTTAATAACTGAATACATATCCTATCAGGAGAATCGTAAATGAAAATATTAAATAACTTATATATTAAAGTTATGAGTTTCTCTCTATCTGTCAAAATCGTTTGTATTACCATATTTCTCGCAACCTTGCCCTTGATTTTTAATATAAGCATAACCAATAATTATGTTTCTTCCATAACAAAGGATGAATTCAGCAAATACTCCATTGAAACAGTGAGACAGGTCAGTAAAAGTATTTCACTTGTGC
>JAEZKZ010000060.1 GCA_023415305.1 Bacillota bacterium | reverse complement strand
CTTCTTCTCCAGATCGTATCCCATGAGGTACTGATCGGAAGTCACATCCGTATAAAGGCTTTCTGTTGTAGGTACACCCAGATTTACAACAAATTTTTCCGTTCCCCTATCATCTGCCCGGATGTTTCCTACGGCCTGTGGCAGAGACATGTCTCCCGTCACCCTTTCAGCGATCGGCGTGATCACTGGTCCCTGCGTTGGTGCCGGTGTCGGCGTAGTGTTTGGCTTCGGCGTCGGTGTAGGATCTTTTTTCCCTCTGTAGACCAGGACAATATTCATACCGCCCAGGTATACCTTTGTGTTATTGCTCCTGATTTGTGCCAGGGGATATTTATCATCAATACTATGTTCCACTATCTTTGAAGCAGTTTTATCCCTCTTTTTGGTCACGTAATACTCCACCAGGGAATATTTCTTGCCGGAATAGGTTTTTTCGGCCGGCTCATTAGTCCAATATACTTTTTCATTTGGTAACACAGAATCAAGTTCTTTGCTCCCAATCTTTACTCCACTTTCAGTATAGTAATACAATGTATTAGGTTGCGCTGCAGGTTCAAATTCGATCGGCATATTAAAATATTTTGCAAAATCATCTAAAGTGCCTGATCCCCATCCTTCTGCATTCATGATGTCCTTCCAGTTTTTAAGGTTACTTTTACGGACAATGGACGTGCCGGCATCATAAGTTTCAAATATTCCATGCAGGTATATTGTAGTATCCTTCGTTATATCGTCAAAATCGTCCTTTAATGCAGCTTCTACCTGGGCTGCGCTGAAGGTAATGGTTGTAGTGACGGTATCTCCTACCTTGTTATCAACCTTGTTTATCGCACTATCAAACATCAAGGTTGCATAACCGCTGCCGTACGCATCACTTACCGGACCCGGACCGGTATATCCCTTTGTTGTATCAGATGAATTAATTCGGCTTCTTGTAATCGTGAGTCCTTTCGTTCTCCAGCGAATATCTGATGAAGCAGCGCTAGATTTGCCTTCAATAGTGATATTTCCTTTACTCATTGTTATTGTTAATACGGGCTCATCATCTGAATTATAAACTCTATAAAACGATTCGGAATTATTCACTACAGTTGCTTTTGCATTATGTGACGAAAATGTAATAGCAAAAAAAATAGTACTTAAAATCAGCAGAAAGATAGGCCATCTGTTCAAAATTTTTTTCGTCATAGAAGCCCCCTATTCAACCGACACATTATATTCATCAACAAAATTAGTTAAAATATCTATTGCAAAGTATGATCCATCCCCTTGAAATCCGTTATTAGTACCAAACCGGATATCAAAAATTCCTTCTCTCCAAACTCCATTTTTTAAATTATCCAACGCTGGATACGCGCATCGAAGTAATCTGTTTTGTTTCACATTTATATTATCTGCAGTAATACGATAACGCACATAGGCCCTCATACAATAGTCTCCATCATCATAAAGAGTTGATGGTTCAACTGCTATCACGGAGCTCTCTACAACAACCTTATTTTCCTTTATGTGCTTTATATAATAACTCCGGATCTGTTCCGCTTCATCAATATTACTTTTAGCGTAGCATGAAGCCAGACCTTCTATCCATTTATCATCCACGGTTCGGTAATCCACATTGAAAAGATAGTTCAAGTATGTCTCGGCCTTGTCGGTCCAATCATAAAGATACTTATCCATTTCAACAGAAAACGCCCATGCATCATTCCAAGTCCTGAAGGTGGATTTTTTCATATTAACCGGATAAATTTGACGTAGCGAATCTCTTTTCCCTGCCTTGTATTGTTCTGAAAACATGAAATCAAATTTTCTCTCATAAAACTTATTAGGATAACACTCCAGGATATAATCATAGCTGCTTGCGTTCTTAGGAAGGTTGTTGGTCCTGATCAGCATCCCATCTGGGCTGAGCTTTGCTCGTGTTTCCGGATGAATAATCAGATTGATTAGGCTTTTGGCTGTAGATTTTGTAATATAGTTATCTCCCCTAAACTGCCTGTTTTTTATGTAATATCCATTGCTGTAGCCCTTTATAATACCTTTTGCAAAGATCTTCGCCACTGCGGTTCTTTTTGCTTCAGGAACGTTATTAATATCGGATATTCTTTTTTCAAGAACAAATTTTACGAGTTTCGAATCTACAGTATCACCATGCAGATATTCATCAGCTCTGTTTAAAAGAACAGCTGCATCTGTCCTGGTTATCTTTGCGTTAAGATTAGAAAAATCTTCTGGATTTATAATTCCAGTGTTAACAGCAGCATCAAGATAAGGGTTTGCTGTAGATGAATTTACCGGTAAATTCATCGCCTGTCCCAGCTGCTTAATAAATGAATCTATACTTACATTCGATGCTGTAGCTGACACTTCAGCCGGATCCGTTACTGTTAAGATAGTGATACAAATTATTAAAATTGATAGTAATGATACTTTTTTGTTTATTCTTCTGTTTTCTTTCATTTTCATTCCTCTTTTCTTATAAATGTATTAATATCTCATAATTCCATTATATTCCCTTTAAATACCATATTTCAACAAATATGATTTTACCTGCAAACCCTTGAATTCACTGGATTTTCTTGTCAAAATTTTTTATACCTGTATAACTTAAAGCTTGGCATTGCCACTTTTCATCATTCTTAATCTTAGCCAACTCACAATAACATTCGAACATGCTCTCTACTGCTTTAAGCGGTAAAGGATCCCCTCCGGGACTTTCAAATAAAAACTTTTTTGGCTTATTTATTTGCAAATGGCTCCTTAGTGAATATAGAATTTTTTTATTGTTAAGCGTGAAATTGATACAAACTCCATTTCCTGATTTTCTCCATGAGAATTCATCTTTCTCCGGATTATAAGAATCTAATGGCAGCATAAGCAAATCACTTACGCTTATGCCACTGTAATATAAAAGTGAGAAAAATGCTTCATCCAAAATCACAGAATTATAAACGGTTACCGCTTCTTCCCTAGCTTTACTCCCTTCTGTGGTTAATATCATCTCGGCAAAGGTGTTTGCTACTTCTTTTTTTATTATACAAAATATTTTTTTAACTTCTTGCTCCGTAAAATACCACTCGCAGTCTTTAAATTTTTGCAATTCTTTTTTTAACTGATCAACTTCCTCCTCCATCATAGATAGCATTTTAATCAGACCCATAGCCGTAAAGAGACTTTCATTATCCATAATTCCGTCCTTTCTAGGTAACCCTTTGACAACAGGACAATTATGATCTAAATTAGAATTGTTAACTGTCATCGGTTACGTTTTGTTGTAGTAAGCAAGTGTTTCTCTCCCAAAGACGGCACTTGCTTATTTTTTATTAATAAGTTTATGTTTATAATTATATCTAGCTGATATCAACTTGTCAACTACTATATATCTGCTTGACATGTTATTTTTAGAGTGTTATCATTCTATCATCAGCAAGCTTTTATAACGGAGGGTTTCTATGGGTGGTAAAATAGCAGAAAGTAATACACGCACACTTCTAACAATTCCAAAAGACCTTAAAGCTCGGTTAGAAGTATTAGCACAAGAACAGAACAGGACTTTTAATAACCTGGTAATAACCGTTCTTAAGGAGTATGTTTCTGATACAGACAAGAAGGCATGAAACTATGATACAGTTTCATGCCTTCTTTTTTTAAGTTTTTATTAATATTTTATTGCTAACCCCATGAATTTACTGCTGTTTAAGAGATTTTTTGTTTAAAATTATTTGGTGATTTCTTTTTAATAATCAATTTTCTATTGAATAAATATCTCTTATCTCCAGTATCTAGCGCTACTACTCTCCTTCTCATCATGCTGCTGCATGATGCTTCACCCCTTCATACCGGCATTTGCTTACCGATTTTGCAAGACCTCCGTATATATCCGGATACGGATATATACGTGTAATTGTCAGTGTCATATCGCTACCGCATGCTCCTGTCAGAAAAACCGTCTGACATTCACATGCAGCTCTATTCCACTAATAATTATGCTATATATCATATATGATATATAGCCTATTATCGATACGTACATTTCTACGGTTCTCTCCCTTTATTTATAAGGCTTTGAAGATGATCATTTTTAACATAGTGTTTTTATAAAATATGTACGGTCGCAAACCCTGTATTTTAGGCATTTACTATTCTTAACCCTATTCTTTTTTATAAATTCAATTTTTGAATATAAAAATAGCCACTTTGTCCGTATTAAGTGACGTAATGACGTAAAATTTATGTCAAATTTTTATTTACAAAGGACGTACATACCAAATTGATCGGCACGTGCGTCCATTGAAGTTTTATGGTTTTCTTAACAGTGATATTTGCCCACAAATAAGTTTCTTGCCAATAATAAGAATACATATTAAGTGTTGCGACATCGCAATAAAAAAATAGGAGGTTTTTCTATATTTCAAACACTAATGCAAATCTCTCCATCCCGGTTTATATAGTGTATAATTATATAATTATATATTTATACATTGTTTTTGATTTTTTCAATTTCTATAAACTTATTGTATACTTCTTTGTTTTTTTCTTTATCCTTATCAATAAGATTATTTATATATTGCGTCATAGATATATTTTCGATATCGGCCATAAAAGAAACATATGCATGATTATTACCTTTTAAATCGAGTCTCATATACTTTGCTTTTGTTTCAGAAACTAGCGGTTTGTTTTCTGCCGGTTTAACTACTTGCTGCTTTTCTTCTATATTTTCTTGTTTTAATTCTTTTTCTATATTAAATTCATCTGTATCAAATAAAGCTGCTTTCTTTCCCATAATTTATACCACCTTCGCTAATATTTCGCTTGTTAGTGCTACTATATCTATAGCTCCATTACTTTTAGGATCATAATCTGTTATGCCTATATGTTGTCCTACATTTTCTGATAATGCTATATTGTTTCTCACCTTGGTATTAAAGACTGATGTATCTAACTGTTTAGCAATCTGGTCTGTTACATCTGATACCTGTTGCGATAAATTTGTCCTGGAATTAAATTTATTAAATACGATTCCTAATACCTGCAGTTTGTTATTTATATTACTTTTCTTTACAAGTGAATAGGTTTCAATAATTCCCTTATTTGCTTCCAGTGTAGCAACATCCGGCAACATAGGTATTACAAGATAATTAGCTACAGCCATAGTTAATACGTGAATCCTAGTAGGAGTAGGATTTACATCAATAAATATATAGTCATAATGGTTACTTATTGACTCGAAAGCTTCAATCATTGAAGTGTGTTTGACTGATTTACCTATTTCGGTAAGCTCCACATTTCCAGGTATAATATCAATATTTTTTTTCACTGGAATGATCGTTTCGTTTACGTTTATATCATCCATTAATACATCCTTCATAGAAGGTCTATTTTCCCTGTCCTTAATATTACAAAAGAATGATAAATTAGCTCTCTGACCATCTAAGTCAACAAATAATATTTTCTTGCCTAATTCTGCAAGATACCAACCAACATTAAAGCATAGCGAAGTTTTTCCTACCCCACCTTTTTCATTTAAATATGCAATTATCATTATATGCTCCTTCTTTAAAATTATATAGTTATATAATTATATAAATATATATTTATGATTTTATATAATTATATAACTATATTATAAAAATATCAATACTAAATTCATAAATTTAAAAAAGATAGGTAAAGGATATTTTACCAATCCCTTACCTATCTTTTTAAATTTTCTCATTAAAATATTCTTTGGTGACTTGCAACTGATTTTTTAGTATTTCTTTAAATAACCTCTCTGGGATCTCTCCAGAACCCATTGATACTTTAGTTCTTTTAATGTTTCCATTCTCATCCGTCTTTCTATAAAAATAATGATCTGTAGTTTTATATAACTCCCAACCATCATTATCACAGAAGCGTTTTAATTCTTTAAATCGTGGCATGTTATTTCTTCTCCTATCTTCTCAATATCCTGTAAGATAAGAGCCTTCATTACATAAGGAACATGTTTTTTACGATTCGGAGCTTTGCTCCAGAAATGAAATTCATCATAGAACTCTTCTGAATATTCTAATATATCCTGAGCTAATTTCATCCTGGCTTCGTCCTCTGTGGAACCGTTAACAGCTATATCCATTTCATTCAAAGATAAGGTTATCGAATTATCCTCTTCTAAATACCTCGTAGCAGCGTATTTATACTTGGACAAAATTTCCATCATTAAATGAACTTCTGTCATTAAAACATAATCTCTAGTACGGCTTATCATCTGTGGTTTATCATGAACCACAGTATCAATAAGCTGGCTCCAATCTTTCCTAGCATCCGTAGCTGAAATTATTTTTATAGTATTGTTCATTATATTCATCCTTCTACTTTTCCTGTATCGTACATTAGTATTTTAATTTTCTATCGGCTTATAAGAGTTTTGATTTTTCGTATAGGTTTTTATTTTTATGTTTTTTGTTGGTTTAGTTGCTGGTTTAGTAATTGGTTATAGTTTTCTAAATTTAAGATGATAAGATTATATTTTATTATTCTACGGATCTAATATTATTATACGCACACAATGTACGTTTTGTCAATAGTGTACATTATGTACGTTTTTTTAAATTATATCAAATACTCTCGTTATTTGAATCTCTCTGCCGGTCCTGCAGCTACTTTTTCTCCTGGATGGCGTTCCTTCACCAGCAGAGGAGGAGATGTTTAGCTGGTACCGAATCCGCTGCGAGATTTATTTCCTCGATCCGGAGCTTGTGGGTGGTCCTCCGCAATGAATCCAGATCGAATAAGTCGCAGGATGTCCGGATCCGTTTCTGTGGTCTCCAGCGT
>JAEZKZ010000057.1 GCA_023415305.1 Bacillota bacterium | reverse complement strand
TGCTTTGACATCCTGTATCCGGTTTTGGCAATGAAAGCCCTTTTTAAAGGTGAGTCTGTTTGAAGGCCCTTAATAACTTCATAGGGTTCATCAATAAATCCGGGCTTGTGGCTTGTAATACCCGATATGGTTTCTGCATCTATTTCAAGAACTCCCCCATTGAGATGTTCTTCAATTAGAAGGCTTTTGCAGGTTTCCCATAAATGCTTTGTTTTTAAGCTGGAACTTGAAAGAAATTTTTCGTCACCGTCGTAAGGTACGTAATTTGTTTGAATAAAATCTTGAACATCAATTGTACTATTCCATTTACCGCTTTTGAAATGGGGAAAAATCAACTCCATAATTATTGCCTCCCTTTATACAATTATTTGCCAGGGATTTACTCTGCAGATGCACAAAAGTAGCAAAATAAAAGCCGCCTGGGCATTTTAGCGCCCAGGCGGCCGGCTTGTAAAAGTCATACTCCCATGTGGTAATCTCCACTTCCGCCAGTTGCATGACAGTTTTAATCAATAATAAATTTAATTAGTATTTAGTTTATATATTAAGTATAAAGGATACTTTAGTAATAAGTCAATAGATATTATTAATAATAACGACAAAAAGAATTATTTTTCTACTATATATTGGTATTACTGATGATAGAGAAACCATATATTGTAGAATGAACGAAATGCGGCATACAGATACAGTGAAGCTGCATAAATAACAAAACTGCTTAAAAAGGCCTGAGGTCTGGATAAAATCGCCTATCTGAATTCAATAGTAGGTTGTATAATTAAAGTTATAAATTAATTAAATATATATTAGAGTGGTTATTTCTTACATGGTTTGGAGGACCTATATATGGATATGACAAATCCCCATAATTTGATTGACATTTTAGAATTTATAAAGGAAGTTGAAAAACTGAAAAATGTGACAAGAACTGCCTGGACCTCTGAAGGCAGAGTGGAGAGTGTCGCTGAACACTCCTGGAGGTTAGCGGTGTTCGCATTGGCTCTGGCAGATCAATTTCCCGGGATTGATATAGGAAGAGTACTTGGGATGTGTATTGTTCATGATTTTGGTGAGATATATGAAGGAGATGTTTCTGCAAAAATGGAGGATGATCCCCAAGGTAAACTGATGAGGGAGGAGCAGGCTGTAAAAAAGCTTATAAAGAGACTACCTGATAGTATTGGGCAGAATATTTTAGATTTGTGGTATGATTACAATTCGGCTGAGACTGAGGAGTCAAAGCTGGTGAAAGCCTTGGATAAAATGGAAACAATAGTACAGCACAACCAGGGAAAAAATCCTGAGGATTTTGACTATGCCTTTAATTTGCAATATGGTACTAAATACGGCAAGTACAGTGAAGCTCTGAAAATATTACGAAGCTTAATTGATAGGGATACCGCCGAAAAAATTTGAAAATAAATCAAAAGTTCGAAAAGAAAGTAATCTATAAACTCTCATAAATAAATAGTTACCCTGCACACAGGTGCATCAAATGTCGGACATAACACGTTGACTTTGTTTAATATTTTACTTGAAAGGAGTTAGAAATGGATTGGATTAAGAGTATTAGCAGTGCACTGAACTATATCGAAAATAGTTTAACTGATGAAGTAGACTATACTAAAATTGCTCAGGCAGCATGTTGTTCCGAGTTTCATTTTTCCAGAATGTTCTCTTCAATGGCCGGAATAACCCTATCAGAGTATATAAGGCGAAGACGTCTTACACTGGCGGCGTTTGAGCTCCAAAGGAGCGATGTGCTAATAATTGACATTGCCGTTAAGTATGGTTATGATTCTGCTGATGCATTTACGCCGTGCCTTCAAAAAGCTACATGGAATAAGGCCTTCTGAAGCAAGGGATAAGGGTTCTCAACTTAAGGCCTATCCAAGGATGTCCTTTCAAATATCTATTAAAGGAGATTGTGAAATGGATTACAGAATTGAAAAGTTGGATTTTGAACTAAGGATTGTTGGGAAGAAAAGTACCGTAAAAACGGATAAAGCTTTTGAGTTGATCCCTAAGTTATGGGGTGAAACAAAGGAAAGCGGTTTTTTGCAAAAGCTTGTTGATATGTCCTGGGAAAAGCCGGAATTAAAGTTGGAAGGTGTTTTGGGAGTATGCGGAAAAGCAGCCGCAATTACTGATGAGGAATTTGATTATTTTATGGGAGCAAGATATGGCGGAGAGGTTCCTGAGGGAATGGAGGAACGTGTAATTCCGCCCGCCACCTGGGCTGTATTTCCAAATGTAACTGATGCATGGAAACGCCTTTATACAGAGTGGCTGCCCACATCTGGGTATGAACTCGCAGACTTGCCCTGTATAGAGAACTTTTTAGCCCCAGGACACCAGCCGGAAAATGAATTGTGGGTGCCGGTTATTGTGAGATAAATAACCATGCAAAATTTGTACAAAAAAAGTCGAGAACATTTCTTCAGTTTTATGTATCATAATTTTAGGAATTCGGTAGGAATGGTTATTTCAACCATTTCAGGGCCGTCTTACAATATATAAAAGGGGAGAAATGAGATGGATTGTATAAGTAAAAGCAAGGAAGGTAAAAGAACATTTTTTGACTATTTGAAGATGATGTTTTATCTGTATTACAATAAAACATAGTACAAGAAGGCTTATTTAGTATGAAATCCGTATGCCTTACGATTTTGTACCAAAAAAGTCAAGTATGTTTCTTCAGTTGTATGTATCATTGTTAATAAAACACAATATTAGCACAAAAAGGTTAAATCTACAAAAAAAGCCGCTATGCTGGATAAAGCATACGGCTTTTTTTGTGTTATACATAACCCGGGTCACTCGACAATAGCCCATATGGTTATTTGCCTATGACCCGGCTGATTATTATTTATTTAGTAGCCAAAACCTTCTTAAGCTTTGCAAATCTTGGAAGACCATCTTCCTTAGGAGGAGCTGATTCACCCTGAATTAATGGTAGAGCATAATCTATGAATTCCTGCTTTAAGCCGTTGCCAGCCTCATTAATCCACTCTCTTGGTATCTTCTTTTCTGTGTTTGCAACATCATTCAAGTCAAGCAGCTGAATTTCGCACTTATATTCTTTTCCTTCAGCTCTCCTGAAACCAACCATCTTGTCAGTCATACCCTCAACTGCATATCTTACAGCCATCTGACCTGACATGTAGGATTCGTTAACATCGCTCGCTGAACCGCAGTGAGCAGCACATCTCTGGAGAAGGCTGAATTCGATACCACGTACCTTAGCTCCGGTCTTTTCTTTAACTATAGCAGCCAAAGTAGCAGCCAAACCGCCTAATTGAGCGTGTCCGAAGGAGTCTTTCTGCTGAGCGAGGTTTGAACCATATTCTGATATATATTTTCCGTTCTTGTCCTTGATACCTTCTGAAACAGCAACAATGCAATTTCCGTTCTTCTTATAAATTTCTGTACAATCAGCCAGGAACTGATCCATATCAAAATCAATTTCAGGGAGGTATATTAAATCAGGGCCTGCACCCTTGTAAGCAGCTAAAGCTGTTGAAGCAGTCAACCATCCTGCGTTTCTTCCCATAACTTCAAGAATTGTGATCATACCTGTGTTGTAAACTCTGGCATCGTGGTAAACTTCCATAGTAGAAGTAGCAATGTATTTTGCTGCACTTGAGAAACCTGGGCAGTGGTCTGTTCCGAAAAGGTCATTGTCTATAGTCTTTGGAACGCCCATTACTCTGCACTCGTAACCAACCTTCTGCATGTACTTGCTAACCTTGTTGCAAGTATCCATTGAATCGTTACCGCCATTGTAAAAGAAATATCTGATGTTGTATTTTTTGAAAACTTCAACAAGTCTTTTGTAATCAGTTTCGTCTTCATCAGCTGATTTAAGCTTGTAACGAACTGATCCCAAAGCAGAAGAAGGAGTAGTTTTTAATAATTCGAGCTCATATGGATCTTCCTGGCTCATATCATAGAATTTTTCATCAAGAATACCCTTGATACCGTGAGCTGCACCGTATACAGCTGTTATTGCTTCCTGCTTTAATGCTTCCTGAAATACACCGCAGGCACTTGCATTAATTACTGAAGTTGGTCCACCGGATTGTCCGAAAATTGCGGCACCCTTTAAAACTGTCATTGTATATACCTCCTAATAATATATATTAATTTGTATAAAATGTACGTTGTTTTTACCAAACCTTTCATTAGAAGGTCTGATATTACAATACGCAATCACATTAAAATATAGCATATTGAAAATCAAAATGCAATTACACATATACATTTCTTGCACTATTATTATTAACATTTCTAATAAAAAAAAAAAGGCCAGTATTGAAGATTGGATAATTGAAAGTAAGGACATAATTTTCCTTCAAAAATTATTAACTATTTATAAGTGTTATTTATAATAATTTATAAGTATTATTTATATATACTTATTTTTTGGATATGAATAAATATAGAGCTTGTGTTATAGACTGAAAAGCTTCTTAGTTAACAGCTTTGACAAAAAAATATCAAATATCCCTTGATTTTGAGATGATTTTTTCATAAAATAGTAACGGTGAAAGATTTTATCCGGATATATGCGTTATAAAATGGAATTCAAAGTTTTAGGGCTGAAGTTAAGACGAAGGTTCTGAAAATTGAGGGTTATAGGAAAAAAATTAATAAAATAAAAATTAAAAGGAGTGCATTAAAAATGGCATTAGTAACTTCTACAGAAATGTTTAAGAAAGCTTATGAAGGCGGATACGCTATAGGTGCTTTCAATGTAAATAACATGGAGATAGTACAGGGTATTACTGAAGCAGCTAAAGAAGTAAATGCTCCACTTATTCTTCAAGTTTCTTCAGGAGCAAGAAAGTATGCAAACCACACTTACCTTATGAAGTTGGTTGAAGCAGCAATTATTGAAACAAATCTTCCTATCTGCTTACACCTTGACCACGGTGATACATTCGAACTTTGTAAGTCATGTATTGACGGTGGCTTTACATCAGTAATGATCGACGGTTCACATCACTCATTCGAGGACAATATTGCGTTAACTAAGAAGGTTGTTGATTACGCTCACGAAAGAGGCGTAGTTGTAGAAGGTGAGTTAGGAAGACTTGCAGGTGTTGAAGATGATGTTAACGTGTCAGATGCTGATGCTGCTTACACTAATCCTGCTCAGGTTGAAGAATTTGTTACTAAGACTGGTGTTGATTCACTTGCAATAGCAATTGGAACCAGCCACGGTGCATTCAAATTCAAGCCAGGTCAAAAACCAAAGCTCAGATTTGATATTTTGGAAGAAATTGAAAAGAGACTTCCTCAGTTCCCGATAGTTCTTCACGGTGCATCCTCAGTTATTCCAGAGTTTGTAGAAATGGTAAATAACAATGGCGGTAAAATGCCTGATGCAATAGGTATTCCTGAAGATATGCTTCGTCAAGCTGCTAAAATGGCTGTTTGCAAAATCAACATTGATTCAGACTTAAGACTTGCTATGACTGGAACTATCAGAAAGTATTTTGCTGAAAATCCAAGTCACTTCGACCCAAGACAATATTTGTCACCAGCTAGAGCTGCTATAAAGGAACTTGTTAAGAATAAGATGGTAAATGTTCTCGGCTGCGACGGTAAGGCTTAATTGGAATTTAATATATTCTAAATTAAAATATTTTTAAAACAGCTCTCAAATTTGAGAGCTGTTTTTTCGCGTAAAAATAATCTGCCAATACTTACGTTAACAAGTGCCTCCGGTTGCTAAACGCAGCCTCACAGGTTACTGAATACAATTGCAATTGTGTTGACATGCTAATTTCCAAAATGTAATATGGAAATGTATTGGTAAATCACATAAACTTGTATTTAGGATTGCATACAAAGAAAGCTACACATCTTTGTAAGGTGCATCACAGGCCGTATAACCGTCGTCCAACAAGCCGCATCCATGTGGCTCTTGGACTCAATGTGACCTCCTGTCACTTTGTCGGTAAACGGCCTGTTCTTTGCCAACAACGATGGCAGTTGCTTTTAACCGTGCTTCCCATTGTTTCAAAGGTGTACTCGCGTAAATTGTAAGACAATACGATACCTCGAATATCCAACCTCTAACCTCCAACTTCCAACTTCCAACTTCCAACCTCCAACATCAAACTTCTAACTTCTTACCCCCAACCTCCAATTATTAAGAAAATATTAAAAATGCCGAGATTTGTTGAGATATCAGGTCAAAATGATTTATATTAATAATAGAAATGTATTTTTAGATAAAATTTCTAATTTATTGACTTTTTTTATAGATGTGGGGGTAAAAAATGAAGAAAAAAGCGGGAGTAGTTTGTCTTTTACTTGTGATTTTAATGCTTTTCCCAATTATAGGATCAAGGGTTTATACAGAACCCGAGTACCGGGGAAGTGTGGCAAATGCACAGGAATTGCCGGAAGCTGAAGAACTGCGTGGAGTATGGATTGCGACGGTAGGTAATATTGACTTTCCCTCCAAGCCCGGGCTAAGTGCGGAGCAGCAAATGAAAGAGCTTGATGCGATAATAGAAAATGCTCAATACATGGGACTCAATTCTATATTCTTTCAGGTTCGTCCAACGGGAGATGCATTGTATAAATCATCTATTTTCCCATGGTCAGCATACCTGACAGGGAAACAGGGAAAAGCCAATGATAAGGATTTTGATCCGTTAGCGTACATAATAGAGCAGGGGCATAAAAAGGGAATTAAGATACATGCATGGCTGAACCCACTGAGACTCTCCATGGGAACAACTTCAAAAACTGACAAAGGCATAAATGTTTTATCTGCCAACCATCCGGCCAGAAAGATTCCGGATGCAGTTGTTGCCGATGCCAACGGGAAGCTATATCTTGATCCGGGATACCCTGAGGCCATAAAGCTGATTACTGATGGAGTGGCTGAAATTCTTAACAACTATGATGTGGACGGTATACACTTTGATGACTATTTTTACCCTGCAAAAAGTGAGTTAAAGGGTAAGGATTTTGACGACAAAAAGTCGTATGCTAAGTATAAAGGCTCATTCAAAAACAAGGACGATTGGAGAAGAAATAATATTGATACCCTTGTTAAGAGTACATATGACACTGTTAAAGCTATAAAACCTGATGTACAGTTCGGAATCAGTCCTTTTGCAATATGGTCCAACAAGGACAAAAATTCTGAAGGGTCAGACACTCAGGGGGGAATTTCAACCTATTACGATCACTATGCCGATACAAAGAAATGGGTAAAGGAAGCTTATTTGGATTATATAGCACCGCAGATATACTGGAATATCGGCTTTAAGGTAGCTGATTATTCAGTTTTGCTTGACTGGTGGAAAAACGTATGCAGCAATAGTAAAGTTAAATTATATGTGGGACATGCTGCTTACAAAATAAATGACACCTCACAAGCCAACGAATGGCTGGATCCCCTTCAGATACCAAAACAGATTGCTATGAACAGAGAAAGTAAAGCAGTCAGCGGGAGTATCTTCTATGGTTACTCCAAACTGAAAGCTAATAGTTTAGGTGTCAAGGAAAAACTCAGAGGGATTTATGTGGCCGGCAGGGATCCGGGAAGTCCTGTACCAGAAGATCGCCAGCTGGTTATAGCTGCACCTGATAACGGGTATAAAACCTCATCCTCAAAGGTTAGCATTATGGGAAGCTGTGACCCGGGACAGCCGCTGTATTTAAACGGAAATCAGATTACACCTTCCGAAGATGGATATTTTGCTATATATCAAGAGCTTACGGTTGGGGAAAATACACTTGTATTTAAGCATAAAGATAAAGAGACCGTATTAAAAATAACTCGAAAAGCAAGTGCAGCTTCAACTCCATACCGGATGAACAAGGCTGAATTCAGAGGGGGCTTCTTTAGCCCTACTGCAAATATGACCCTGAAAACCGGACAAAAGGTTGATTTTTCCTGTGTTGCGCCTACCGGAGCAACAGTATGGGTCGAAATGGGAAAGCATAAGGTTCAATTAACAAATTCAGGTGATATGGATTCAAACGGAGGAACCATCGTGCCTGCAAGATACAAGGGAACCTTTGTAATGCCTGCGGTCCCCGGTAACGAAAGAATACTTAAGCTTGATAAACCTGTATATGTTATGGAGTACAAAGGACAGAGGATAACCAGTAAGCAGAGCAATACCTTGAGTATTCAATCAGATAAATATAGTAAATATGCTGTGATTAGTACTTCTGAGGCAGAGGCTGTAGCAAGGTCAGGACCTTCAACCGACTTTACAAGAGTTACACCGCTGATAAACGGAGCGGTAGATAATATTGTAGGGGAACAAAACGGATATTACCTGCTGCAAAGCGGGGTCTGGACAGATAGCAGGTATGTAAAGGTAGTAAATGACAAAGCACTTGCAGCGAACAAGATCAGTGCAATATCACTAAAAGATAATGGAAGCTATACTGACATTACTTTTAAGATGCCTGTTAATGCTGTATTTGGGATTGATGTATCATCTTCAAAAGTAGTACTGAATATTTATAATACAAAGGGGATAGGTACCGCTGCAGCAGTACCGGGGGCATCAGTTTTTAAATCCATAGGCTATAGTAATTTGAATGGTACCGCCCAATATACCTTCAACTTAAAGTCAGAGGACAATTACTTCGGTTATTACGCTGCATACAAAAACGGCTCACTTGTACTATCTCTGAAGAATGCACCCAAAATTTCTGGTACCGGCAGCAAGCCTTTAACGGGCTTGAAGGTTTTACTTGATGCGGGGCATGGAGGAAGTGAATCGGGTGCAATTGGACCTTTGGGTAAGTATGGTCTTTACGAAAAACAGATCAATCTTGCTATTACCCTGAATACCAAGAATTATCTGCAAAACTTGGGTGCTGCGGTTATTATGACAAGAACAAGTGATAAGACTGTCAGTCTTTCTGAAAGAGCAAATATGATAAGAAGGGAAAAGCCCGATATTGCGGTGTCCATACATAATAATTCCATGGATGTGACTGCAGATTACACCAAGCATACAGGGCTTCTGGTACTTTATTCGAAGGACAGCTCCAAAGCTGCTGCAGGCTTTGTCAAGGATTCATTAGTAGCTGACCTTCAACGCAAGGATGGCGGCTTCAGGTGGCAGAGCTTGTCGGTATGTACTGTAACTCAATCTCCTGCAATACTGATAGAAGGTGGCTTTATGTCCAATCCTGCGGAATATCAGTGGCTTGCAAGCTATGATAATCAGGTTCAGATAGGGAATACCCTAGGAAAGGCTATAGAAAACTGGGCAAAGAAAAATACAAGATAAATAGCTTAATGTACTTAATACTTATTACCCCGTATTAGGAAATGTAGAATTGAATGCATAAGAGCTGTATAAACGTTTATGAAATGACAAGTTAGAGGTGTTTTATGCCGAAGGTATTCCTTGTGGAGGATGATCTGAAACTGTCGACCTTAGTAATTGACATGCTGACCAAATATAATTATGTGGTTGATAAGGTAACTGATTTTAAAAATGTTGAAAAGCAGTTTGAACAATCAGGTGCTGATATAGTCCTTTTGGATATTAATCTTCCGTATCTGGATGGTTTTTACTTCGTAAGATATATGAGGCGTATTTCCAATACCCCAATAATTATAATATCGGCACGGAACAGCAGCAGTGAACAGGTGATGGGCATTGAATTCGGCGCTGATGATTATATAACCAAGCCTTTTGACCTGGAGCTTCTCATTGCAAAAATGAGAGCTCTTCTGAGAAGAAGTCAGGCATTAAATAATTTTACTGATTCAGTAATCAGAGCCGGCGAGCTTGAACTTGATACTGAAAAACTCACTATCAAGAGAGGTTCTCAGCTGGTTGTTCTGTCTAAAAACGAGTACAAACTGATTAAAAAGTTGATGGAGAAACCCGGTAAGGTAGTTCTCAGAGAGGAACTCTTCGAAGAACTATGGGATGATGTAACCTTTGTTGAAGAAAATACCCTCTCGGTAAATATTACCCGACTGAAGTCTCGACTTGAAGAACTTGGTTTTTTCAATCCAATTAAGGTTAAGCGGGGAACAGGTTACTATCTTGATATGGAAGCTTTATCCCGTAAGAAGGAAGGCGAAGGCACATGAAACAGGAATTGTCTATTGTTTATAGTTTCCTTAAAGATAAGCTCTCCCTTCTGCTGATTTTTATTATAAATACTGTAGTTATTATACTTTTCTTTAACTTATCTCTGGGCAGCAGGGAATGGATTTATCCCTGTCTGCTTTCCGGTGTTATTTTCGGCCCTTTTTTACTGGTACAGTATTATTCATACCGGAAGCTTATGCGCATTTGTGACATAGGAGAAGTAAATTTGCCGGATGAGGTATACTCCAACAGGAACTATATAAAAAAAGTAAACTCAACTCTTATAAAAATCCACAAGCATTATAACGTAAAGCTAAATGAAGAAAAACAGAAAAACCTTGAATTCCTAAGATTTATATCACAATTTATCCACGCCATGAAAACTCCTGTAACAGTTATTAATCTTGCCCTTCAGAATATACCCGAAACGATTTATGAAAATGAAGATGAAGGCTTATTGAACGGCACTATCAGGGATATTTCAGAAGAAAACCAAAGACAGCTTGAAATGCTGAACAACCTACTGGATTATCTGCGTATTAACGAATTTAACAAGGATTATAAACCGGCGGCTGTTGATTTATGTTCAGAATTATCCAGAATTATTAACAGTAAAAAGAGGAGCTTTATTTATAATAATGTCAGGCCCAACACAATTTCAAACGGAAATCAAAAAGCTCAGATTGTGACCGATTCTAAATGGAATTCTGTAATGCTGGAACAGATAATTTCAAACGCAATAAAGTATTCTGATACTTCAAATTTAAATACTTCCGAAAAAATGAAAAAAATTGATTTTGAAATTGAAATTAAAGACAAAAGGATTATATTATCAATAACTGACTATGGAATTGGAATTCCGGCCCACGACCTTCAAAGGATAATGGACCCCTTCTTTACTGGAGAAAACGGGAGGAAGATGAAAAATGCAACAGGAATAGGTCTATACATAGTAAAACTTATTTCACAGGGGCTAGGCCATGAGGTGGTTGTGGAATCCCGACCGGGTTCGGGTACCAGAGTTTCAATAATTTATAATATAATAAATCCAAATTAATATTTTAGTCTCAACGTAATTATGTATTCTTTCAAAAATGTAAGTCTTGTGAAAGCTTTTTAAATACATATTTATTCTCCGTAATTTTATAATTTGGTTAAAGGAAATCAAACGGAGGGAATACAAATGGTATTAATGGAAGTAAAAAATCTTATTAAGACATATTATGGCCAAAAAAACAAGCAGAGTACAAATGCTTTGAACGGCGTAGAGCTTACAATACATGAAGGTGAGTTTCTTGGAGTTATGGGACCGTCCGGCAGCGGGAAAACCACACTGCTTAATATGCTTAGTGGAATAGATGTCCCAACAAGCGGTAATGTAATAATAGAAAACCAAGATCTCTTCTCAATGAAGGCTGAGGAGCTCGCTCTTTTCAGAAGGCGGAGAATGGGTTTTGTGTTTCAAGAATTCAATCTGCTGGACAGTCTTACACTGAAAGAGAATATAATGCTTCCACTTATTCTTGATAAAAAGCCCATGCTCCATATAGAGGAGAGAATAAACAGATATATCAGACTGTTTGATATTGAGCAGGCAGCAGACAAACATCCCTATAATGTATCGGGTGGACAACAGCAAAGAGCTGCAGTAGCAAGGGCCCTTGTCAATAATCCTGCTGTAGTATTTGCAGATGAACCTACCGGAAACATTGATTCGAAATCATCTAAAGCTGTCATGGGTTGCTTTGAGAGAATCAATGAGGAAGAGAAGGCTACAATTTTAATGGTTACCCATGACCCCTTCGCCGCCAGCTATTGTAAAAGGATTATTTTCATCAGGGACGGACAAATTTGTTTTGAACAGACCAGAGACGGCAGCAGAAGCCAATTCTTCGAGAAAATAATAGACAGCCTTGCTGTGTTGGAAGGGGAGGCGAATAATAATGACATTTAATGGAATTATATGGAAGAATTTCAAATTCGGAATTCGCAAATACATCGCCTTCTTTCTTTGCAGTACTTTCACAATTTCTATTTTTTTCATCTTCTGCAATCTTACCTTCAGCAAAGAAATCAGTGATTTTATGGAAAAGGCAGGTATGGGAGCGGAGTATGTATTCTCAATGATGGTTGTCATATTGTCTTTATTTTCTGTTGGTTTCATAAGCTATATCAATAGCAGTAAGAACAAGAGCAGATCAAAGGAATTCGGTCTTTATATGACCATGGGCATGACTTACGGAGACATAACAAAACTGATAATTCTTGAAGACCTTGTAGTACTCATTTCGTCCATTGTATCAGGAATAGCAATCGGAGCTGTATTTTCCAGGCTGGTATATATGATCAATATGAATTTAATTGGAGAGGAAAACGGAAAATTCGTACTGGATTATAGAAGCTTTTTTCTTACAGCTGCCGTATTTATTGTGATATATGTTGTAAACATACTCATGACTATTCTTTCTAGGCGCAAAATGAATATAAGAAAGCTTATGAACTCAGACAGAGAGTCGGAATATACCGATCAATCTCATTGGGGCATTGCGGCTGCAGGAGTAATATTGATGACCGTTTTTGCTGCAACCTCTGTTGCTGCGGCTGTATCCAGAGAAATAGCCATGGAAAAAATACCGATCATACTGTCCATAATGGCCGGTATGGTGGGAATGTACCTTGTCATATCGCATATTACCGGTATTCTCTCAGGTCTGGTTAAAAAGAATAAGGAGTTATACGGCAGAAGTCTACTTAGCCTTTCAGAACTGAAATATACATCAAAAAAGAATGCTAAGGTACTTTTCCTGCTAAGTATATTAAGCGGGATGATTCTTTTGTGTTCAGCATCGACCTTTGCGTTACTGAGTATAGCAGAAAATATTGTTGAAAGGACTCCCGAACAGGTAATAACTTATGTAGAAGCTTTGGGCGTTAATAAATTCGACGATAGTTATGTGAAGGATCTTGTCAGGGAAAGTGGTTCCGGCTTAAAAGAGCATTTCAAATACCCATGTACTTTTGCAAATAAAAGTGAAAGTGCAAATCAGTCAGAAGTTGGCACTCCGGTTTTAGAATTGACTAAAGACATACCTGCTGTTCCGGTTTGTATAATAAGTAAATCCACACTTTATTCAATGACAGGTGACAAATCTCCCGTAGTCAGAGGTGAGGCACAAATACTTGCAGCAGATCCATTAGCTGTTCCTCCGGAAAGCAAGCTCGCTGAAATTGAAATAACAAATGGAGTTATATCCAAAAAGCTTGTTATGAAGGGAACTGTGATAAATAAAAGTTTCAGCAGTGAAATTGTTCTGGCTGACAGATATTTATTAGTTGTAGACGATGCAGATTATAAGGAGCTTGAAGGCTCTAACAATAACCTTAATGGGACGATACATGATATAAGAGTAGACAAATGGAGAAAAACAGAGTCTGTTTTCAAGAAGCTGAATGAATTAAGAGATAACAGTAATCCCCTTGCTCAGCATTTTAACGTATTTGGTGATTATGCAGCGTATACTTTAATGAAACACATCTATTCGACCTTTGTATTTGTTACCAACTTTATAAGTATTCTGTTTTTCGCAGCAACAATCCTGATACTGCTTTTCCGGCAATATGAAAATACCGATAAAATGGCCAAAAAATATTCACAGCTGAGAAAGCTTGGAATTTTGCGAAAGGAGTTCAGAATATTCATACAAACCCAGACCGGTTTTCTATTTTATGTTCCTCTTATACTCGGTTTATTTATGGGAGCCTGCCTTATGCTTATAATCCAGTCAATAATGGGAGGAAATGACCTTTACAAGGAGTTCTGGAGTGCCAGTTTAAAAATTGCAGTAGTATACATTGTTCTTCAGTTGATTTTCAGCAGAATTGTTTCGGAAAGCTACTTTAAAAGAATTATTTATAAAGCTTCTGTTAAATAATGCCTGACTCTAAAAAATATATATTGGTATAACAACTTTAATCCACGTCAATAATTGAATTGAGAGTGGATTTTTTTATGCCATTTATTTTTGTGATGAGTTTTTATGGAGGCTTTTATGGTCAAAGTTGGAATACCGAGAGGTTTATATTATTACAAATTTTCTACCCTTTGGGAAAACTTTTTTTCCGAATTGGGCGCTGAAATAGTAATATCCGATAAAACAAATAAAAATATAATAATCGAAGGCGCTAATAATTGCGTATCAGAGGCTTGTCTTCCTATCAAGGCATATTACGGGCATGTGATAAATCTGCTTGGAAAAGCTGACTTTATGTTTCTGCCTCGTTTTACAAGTATTTCAAAAAAGCAATATATATGTCCGGAGGTAGCCGGAGTACAGGATATGATAAGGAACTCCATAAAGGTAATGCCAAGAATCATTGATACCGAAATTAATCTCCGGAAATCAGATAAAAATTCATGGCTGGCTGCCCTATATACCGGAGAATTTATAACAGATGATAAGCAAAAAATAAAAGCTGCATATGAACATGCTTTGAAGGCATACAAAAATGAGAGGCAGGTGATGAAATCAGGGGTGATGTCTGATGAATTCAAACAGGAAATAGGTGCCATGCCCTTGAGAGTTATTCAGAAACGCAGTACCAACATAACTGTTGCCGTATTGGGACATTGCTACACGGTTTATGACAGTTTTATCAACATGGAACTTATCCGAAAGCTGAGAGACTATGGGATTGGAGTGGTAACCCTTGACATGCTGGATTACCAGGAGTCCAAGGAAAGAAGCAAAGAACTCCACAAGATGCTATTTTGGGATTATGGGACTCGTGCATATGGAGGGATTATCCAACTCATAGAAAATGGCGGAATTGACGGCATTATAGCAATTACTTCCTTCGGTTGTGGCGTTGATAGCTTTGTAATAGAACTTGTGGAAAAGAAAATACGGTCTGAAAGTGACATTCCCTTTATGAAGCTGGTTCTGGACGAACATTCTGCTGAAGCGGGGTTTTGTACAAGGCTGGAAGCTTTTGTAGATATGATTGTCAGGAGGGGTACCATTGAAAATAACATTTCCTCATATAGGTAATACTTATATTACTGCAAAAGCCTTTTTAGATGATTTTGGCTCGGAATATATTGTGCCTCCGTTTAACACAAATAAGACTCTGGAAATGGGAGCTAAATACACCGCAGAAGCTCATTGTCTGCCCTTTAAGCTTTTTGTAGGAAATATGCTTCAGGCCCACGAACTTGGCGCTGATACGATGCTGATAACAGGGGGCTGCGGACCCTGTAAGCTGGGCTATTTCGGTGAAATGCTGAAAAAAACAGCTGCTGAAATAGGTATTAAAATGGATATAATAACCCTGGAAGTACCCGAGCAGGGCTTTAAGGAACTTGCCGCCAGAGTAAAAAAAGTCAGCGGTACTACAAATATTCTCAATGTTGCCAAGGTTGTAAACGCTGCCAAAAATGTAGCAGTGCAGCTTGATAATATTGAAAGACTAGCCCGGATAAAAAGAGCCAGACAGTTGGAAACCGGCAGCGTTGACAGACTTTACCGCAGCTTTCAGACTGAGGTGATGAAATGTAAGGGTTCAAAGGAAATTCTAAAATTCCTTAAAGATACCGAAAGGAAACTGAAAAGGCTTCCTGTAAATGAGAGGGCTAAACCCTTGAAAGTAGGAATAGTAGGTGAAATTTACACAACAATAGAGCCCTACGCCAATTTCTCCATTGAAAGAATGCTGGGTAATATGGGAGTAGAGGTTGACAGACAGGTAACCGTAAGTGGTTGGATAATTGACGACATGCTTAAGAAAGCTCTTCACCTGCCCTTTGAGGGAGAGGATATAAGAGCATCAAGGGTATATTTGAAAAGTATGGTAGGTGGGCATGCCCATCACACCATAGGAAATACTGTTGTTTACGCAAAAGATGGATATGATGGTGTCATCCATCTTTATCCATTGGGCTGCATGCCTGAAATAGTATCCCAGGCAATCCTGACCGCTGTTGAAGAAAATCATCAGATACCAGTGATGACCATAATCAGAGATGAAATGACGGGAGAGGCAGGATTTAATACAAGAGTTGAAGCATTTGTTGACTTGATCAGAAAGAGAAGGGAAGAACACTTGAATGAGCAGAATAAAATGTTATATGGGTATTGATGTTGGTTCTGTAAGTACAAACATCACTTTGATTGATGGGGAGGATAAGGTTCTTGACAAGCAGTATATCCGTACTGAAGGACAGCCTATAGAATCCATCAAAAAGGGCTTGAAAGACATTGAAAAGCGTATAGGACAGAATATAGAGATATCCGGTGTTGGGACCACGGGAAGCGGCAGACAGCTTGCAGCGGCAATTGTAGGTGCCGATGTTGTTAAAAATGAAATTACAGCACATGCTGTAGCTTCTCAAAAAACCATACCCGACGTAAGAACAATTATTGAGATTGGAGGACAGGATTCTAAAATTATTTTATTAAACAATAAAGTGGTCCATGATTTTGCAATGAATACTGTTTGTGCTGCAGGCACAGGTTCATTTCTCGACAGACAGGCTTCGAGAATCGGTATTCCTATTGAGGATTTCGGGTCCTGTGCTCTCAAATCAAAAAATCCCGTTAGAATTGCCGGAAGGTGTGCTGTTTTTGCAGAAAGTGACATGATACATAAACAGCAGATGGGTCATTCAAGAGAGGATATAATATGCGGTTTATGTGAAGCTTTGGTAAGAAATTACCTTGCCAATCTGGCAAAAGGGAAGCGGCTGGATTCCCCCATAGTATTCCAGGGCGGAGTTGCAGCAAATATAGGCATTGTAAAGGCGTTTGAAAGGGCGTTGGGAGTTGAAATAATAATACCCGAGCATTTTGATGTTATGGGTGCTTACGGGGTTTCTCTGCTTGCCAGAGAAAATGTCGAAGCCAATTCAGGTAAAACGCATTTCAGGGGTTTTGATAAACTTAGTGGATCCTATTCTACTGAAAGTAAGGAATGTACCGGCTGCTCCAACTGCTGTGAAATTGTTCAGATAACTCTTAACAATGATCCGGTAGCCTGCTGGGGAGACAAATGCGGCAAGTGGAGCGGCACAGCTTGATAAAGCAATATCCTTAAAAGAGATATCATTATAAGATATGAACATCAGATATGTAATAAGGCAAAAAAATTTATTTTCCTCAATGGACTGACAAATTGATATTTACACAATAGCCTGACGGTATTGACTTGGTAGCATCATATTATATAATAAAAATATATTTTGATTACCAGATTTTAACTACAAGAAAAACTATGAAGGGTTATTATAAAGATGAAAAGAATGCGTCAGGTTTCTTTGTTGCTGTGTATGTTATTGGTTATACTTTCATTCTGCTTTACCAGTCAGGCTAAGCAATCCCAGAGTTCTTCGAAAGACCTGTTAAATATCATTTTAAAGCAGGACAGCAAATACAAGGATTACAATGTTGAAACGGTATCAGGCAACTTTGATACCAGCGGGTCCAACGGGTACTTTTTTGTTTTCACTGAAAAAACCTTAAAGAATGAATATCAATTTGATTTCTGTGTGGACATATGGTACGGCAGCGGTGGAAAGGTCAGCAAGGTGGCAGGAGAACAATACATTTTGCCTAATACCTTCGGTAGTATTAAACTTGGCGGAAAAACCTATTTTCGCTATGACTTATCCTATGCCACCAGCACCCAGACCATTCTGCTGAGCGTCTCCAAAGGAAAATGTATTGAAAGCTTCAGAGCCCCGGGGGCGGCGATATTTGGAAGAAGTAATTCCTTTACTGTAATTTGCTCATCATATGACATGATAAAATATAAAAGTGATGGTTTTTCTGTAGGGCATACATGGAAAAAATATTATTTCTATGTGGATTCTAAAGGCTTTCATGAATATACTGCAAAGCCTGTTACCCGAAAGTATTTTAATATGTATGCCAATGCTTCTGTAATAATAAAAAACTTGAACAGAGAATTTTCGGAAAAGGATAACAAGGTAACATATAATTTCCTAAAACGCAGCAATAACTTGGTTCATATAAATATACAGGTAGAAACAGAAGAAGCTATCTCATACTATTACCATACCTATCAGATCGATAAAGATAGAAAGCTTTTATTGGTAGAATCAGGAGAAGGTAACTATATAAATGGTATCACATACTAAAGTAGCCTTTGTCAATTAAATTAAATACCTTTTAATCACTTTTTTCTGCAGACAAGCTCGCCTTTTCCTATGGGTACTACCATTGCATCAACTCTATCATCGCTTAAAGCCATATCTATAAAGGGCTTAAGGGTTTCTATATGGTTTATTGCATTATCAGCGACAAAAATGCCACCCTTGACCATGTTTGGAATTACCTTTTCATAACAATCCATGTATACCTCTTTTTCTGCATCGAGGAAGCAGAAAGCAATGTCATTATAGTTAGCCAAGCTTTCTCTGGCATCTCCTTTAATAAGCTCGACTACATCAGTAACAGCTCCTGCTTCAAAAGTTTCCCCGGCAATAGAAGCCTTATCTTCCAAAATCTCGAAGGTAGTAATTTTTCTGCCTGTTTCTCTGCAGGCTAGTACAAGCCAGAGGGTGGAATAACCGGCACTTGTACCTATCTCGATAATTTGTCCGGGAGGTGAGACGGAGAGCAGCAAAGCTAAGAATTTCCCGGTTTCTTCGGGAATCTGCCTAAGTCTTTCCAGCCTGGGAGTACCGTCAATTCTATCTTGCCTGTCAATTTGCTCCAGGTATCTCATTCGATCTGCAATTTGCTTGGGAATAGAGTTAAACATTATAAACACCCTTTTTGTTATTCCATATAAATAAATTATCGTTGTATTCATGTATAATTGTATACAATAACGGATAGTTCTGTCAAATAAATAATTACAGTAGGTTAATATATGTTATTAATAATTAGTACAGCTATTAGTTTAGGCTTTTACAATTATATTTTAACTCTTTAATATTTGTTAATTTAAAATAACTATCATCACCTTGCGTGAAGTTCCAGACGGCCTCAATATCTGAAGCAAGCATATATCCATTTACCTTTTTGTAGCTTTTCATAGGAGTAGACCATCTTGTTTTTATAAAAGAACCATCTTCTCTGTGATAGTATCTGTCTTCGCTAACGAAATTAACAAGTTCTCCGCTATCGTTAAAATATAATGTCGCTGAGACTGTACAGTACTGGGTTTTAAAATGAGCTTTTGCTGAAAGGGAGTCTATCGGTTCCCATTCAATTCTAGGGTCTATAAGTGATGCCGGAGCAAATATGCACATATCGTTTAGAAGTGTAATTGTATCACTGATTCTCATTTCCTTACCTTTAACGTCAACTACTGGAAGCAACCCTGCCAGTTTTACAAGCATGCTTGCTTGTTTGTCTGTATAGGCATGTAGAGCATAAAGAGGAATAACATAGCCCTTTATATCAAGATAAAATAAGCGTAAAAGATTGTTTCCTGTGAAATTATTTTGCTTTATACCAACTTTGCACCATTTTTTATTCAGCTGTATCTCACCATCTGCAGTCAAGTAAAAATTATGTACCTTTTCCTTACCGATGGAACCTGTGTAAAAAAGGTATTTCTGAACAGGTGCTGGCAAATGGGCTGTATCTTTTTCTGTCAAGATACTGTTTACGGTATTTGAGCCCAGTTCAACTGCTTGTTTTACTTCTTTTTTATATTCCCTGTAGAGATTCTGGGATAAATAAACCAGTAAAGCTGCTATCAACACTAATGCTAATAATAGAAACAATATATTCTTGCTCATATCTTATCCCCCTGCATAAGCCCTGATTTATCATTTATTTTACTTATAATCTTTTTAAAACTTTGGGAAAGGGTGAGGGTTTCATTTTCAGACAGGCAGCTTAGTATGTCGGCTATAAACTTTTTATCCATGTCATCACGATCCTTCCAGAATTTCTGACAGTGTTCAGTTAATATCAGTCTTAATGCCTGATCATCTTTTGCCATCGTTAAGAAATTTTTTTGCTCCAGCTTTATCGCAAGCTGCTTTACATTTTGTCGGGAGCTTCCAATAAGCTCGGATACCTCACTAAGAGTCGGGGGAGTTTTAAAATTCTGAACAGCGGCAATTAAAAACCACTGTTTGGTAGTTAGGCCAACGCTTTCAAGATGTTGGTCACTAATAACCTGAAGTTTATTTGCCAATTGAAAAAAGCTTGCGAAAATGAATCCCTGTTCCTCTAGAAATTTCCTTTGAATTGAATCCTTCAAATCGACACCTCCTGTACGTAATATATTACCTATGTATGTAATATATTACGTACAGAAAAATATGTCAATAGTGATTTATTAAAACTTCTTAACCAAAAGTCGTATGGCCACTTTTGTTAAACATTATAAAAGCCCGGCAATGAGCCGGGCTACAATAACTATTCACTTTTCACTATGCATTATTAACTATTGTTTTATACTACCCACCTTATAAGCCCCATATCGAACCTGTTGATAAGATCAGAGTGTTTCGGAGTTGCTCTGAAGGTGTATGCATACTCACCGCCATCTTCTATTTTAAGAGTTAATGCATATCTGTAAAGGCTGTCTCCCAGCTTTTCCACACAGTTCATGACAAAGGCCTGTGCATTGGTTATTTTACCGTTTTCAAAAGTTCCGTAATACACTTCTACTTCTACATTTGAAGGGTCAATAGCACCCAGCTGGACATTGACCGACAGGAAAATCTCCTGGCCGGAGCTGGATTTATAGTCTTTCAGATCATGTACGTTTTTCTCTGCTATCAGCTGAACTTGAGCCCAATTATTTTTCATATGTTCTTCAAAGGAACTAAGATTTCTTGCAATATTACAATTATCATTCAATAGCTTTGAAGCTCCTGCCATGGCAGGGAGGTACATTCTTTCGGTGTATTCCTTAACCATCCTGTCTGTGCTGTAGTTCCATGTAAGGGACTTGATGGAGTTTTTCATAATGCGAATCCATTCCTCAGGTATGCCCTGTTCGTTGACTTTGTAAAATAGAGGAACTATTTTCTCCTCAAGAGTGTCATAGATGGATTCGCTGTCAATATTGTCCTGAGAATTTTCATTGTCAAATTCAGTTTCGTCACCGATAACCCAGCCGTTTTCACCGTTATAGCCCTCACACCACCAACCGTCCAGTATACTGAAGTTGATAACACCGTTTATACATACCTTCTGACCGCTGGTACCGCTAGCCTCCAAAGGTCTTCTAGGGTTGTTCATCCATACGTCCACACCCTGTACAAGATTTCTTGCAACTGTCATATTATAGTTTTCAAGAAGAATTACTTTTCCATAGAACCCTTCCTGTCTTGCAATATCGTTGATATTTTTGATGACATCATGAGCCGGACCATCAGCGGGATGGGCTTTTCCAGCAAAAATTATCTGCAATGGCTTTTCAGGATTATTAATAATATTCTGAATTCTGGCCAGATTTCTGAATATGAGGTTTGCTCTCTTATATGTGGCAAACCTTCTCGCAAAGCCTATGGTAAGTGCATTTGGATCAAGGAAGGTATCTACCTGTCTCACAGCCTCCATGGACTCACCGTTCGCTAGCTTCTGAGCCTTTAGTCTGTTCCTTACGAACCCTATAAGCTTGTGCTTTAATTCCATATGTGTGTTCCAGAACTCTTGATCAGGAATATTGTCAATTCCTTCAAAGGTAGAACTACTGTATATACTGGCCTTCCAATCCGGTTGCAGATATTTGTCGAATAGTTCCTTAATCTTCGGAGACAGCCAGGTTAAGGTATGAATACCGTTGGTTACATGTGTGATCGGTACGTCATCCTGTGGCACCTCCGGCCAGACATCACCGAAAATATCTCTGGAAACAGCTCCGTGTAATTCGCTTACGCCGTTCTTTCTGCCAGCAAGTGTCAGTGCCAGCACTGTCATGTTGAAGTTCTGATCCTCGGGTTTTTTCAGGCCCAGTTCAAGAAAATCATATCTGCTTAAGCCCAGCTGGCCCCAGAAATCACCAAAATACTTATCCATCATATACAGCGGGAAAGTATCGTTTCCTGCCGGAACAGGAGTATGGGTTGTAAATATAGCAGAGTTTGCTACAATCTGCTTGGCTTCCTTGAAGCTCAGATGTTTCTCGTTTATAAGCTTCCTGATTAATTCAAGCCCCATAAAGGAAGAATGACCTTCATTCATATGATACACTGTGGGATGAATGCCTAAAGCGTCTAAAACACGGATTCCGCCGATACCTAGAAAAATCTCCTGTTGAATTCTGGTTTCCTGATCGCCTCCGTACAGCCTTGAAGTCAGCGCTCTGTCGGAAGGACTGTTTTGTGAGACATCAGTATCCATCAGATAAAGATTGATTCTTCCGATCTGAACCTTCCAAACCTTTGCATAAACTGTTCTTCCTGCAAAAGTAATGTTTATTTCGGCCTGCTCTCCATTTGAATTAAGGGCAGGCAGGATGGGAAGCTGAGAAATATTAAGGTTGTTAAAGTTGGTTTCCTGCCACCCGTGTATATTTATTCTCTGACTGAAATATCCCTGCTTATAAAACAGACCTATAGCAGTGAAAGGAAGTCCCAGGTCGCTGGCCGATTTACAATGGTCTCCGGACAATACACCCAAACCGCCTGAATAAATGGGCAGTACCTCATTAAGTCCATATTCGGCTGAAAAATAGGCTATACTTTTACCGTTGCTTTCAGGGTGATTCTTAGCAAACCAGGTATCCTTTTCTGACATATAGCTGTCAAAGGCAGCGACAACATCATCAAGCCTTTTTATAAAATCCTGGTCTTCAAGTTTTGCCTGCAACTTTTTCTGACTGACCTCTTGAAGAAAACGTACCGGATTCTTTCCGAGTTTTTCCCAAAGCTCCAAATCTATCTCTCTGTAAATATCTATTGCCTCAGGATTCCAGGACCACCATAAATTATATGCTATATCGTTCAGTCTTTTAAACTTTTCGGGTAATGCTGAAATTACATTAATTTTTCCAACAAGATACATGTACATCCTCCAATCTTATAATAAATAATATATTATATATACCCGCTAATTTTCACAAAAACCCCTTTAGTAATCGGGTACAATCTAAAGCCGAAATATAATCAATTGACCTATGCGTAATAATAACATAAACAACACATTATTGGTAGTATTTGCAACGAAATTAAAACCCATGAGTATCAATGAGAAATTCCAGTGAAAAATTTATTGTAGCCTTATGTTGGCTAAACAAGGCAGTAACCTGAAACTATTTCAAATATAGAAACTGGAAAAAAATACTTTTACTAAATTATGTTTTATATAAATAAAAAGTACCAATTTGTGATAAAAATATATATTATGATAAAACGATTCTTTATTTACGGTATTATAGGCTGGAGTATGGAAATAGTATGGACCGGGTTATATTCTCTGATGTGCGGTAACTTAACCCTGGAAGCCTACACCAGCCTGTGGATGTTTTTTATATATGGATGCGGTGTTTTCCTGGAACCACTTCATGACATTATACGCCCATGGAATGCAATCCTTAGAGGATTAGTTTGGGTTGTAATAATTTGGGGAATAGAGTACACAACCGGAAAATTGATTCTGAGCATTCTAAATGTTTATCCCTGGCAATACTATGGCAGATTTGCTGTTGAAGGTATTGTCAGACTGGATTATGCTCCCGCATGGTTTCTGGCAGGACTGTTATTTGAAAGGGTTCACGCAGCTCTTGATAAATTAAAAATTGTTTAAATAATTATTATATAACTATTCGAAACACTTTTCATGTCACAAATATTACAATTATTAATTTTTTGTTATTCATTTGAAATATATGTATTACAATATTATAATATAATTACTTTTACAATAAAAATAATGGAAAGTATACACAAATGTGTATGCTTTTTGTTTTGCGTATAGTGTTTGATTCTACTTAGGGGGCTCAATGAGTAACATAATATACAATGATCAGCTTGAATTGCAGAGCAAGCTCAAGCAGGGAAAAAAGAAGAAGAAAAAGTTATTACTGAGAAGTATTATGGGTTTTTTTATTTTTGAGTTTTTATTTATGGCATTAACCACACCGCTGTTGGTTTTTTACGGCCCTTTTGACAACGTAAAGAAAACAGTAATAGGAATGACCTGGAACTCTTTTACACTACAGAAAATTCCCAAGACCTTTCTATCGGATGCAGCAATTGCAAGGATTCTAGGTGATGGCTATGCCATATCGGATGTTGATACCGAGGCAATAAAGCTGCTTAACTTCGGGGTAAAACATACAAGTAAAATAGAACTATATGATATAGAAAGCAGTAATTTTAATGGAAAAATGCTGGTCATCCAGGATCCGACCAGAGTTAAAGTTGGTTACTCCAATCAGATGCCAAGGGCCGGTGAGACCACCAGCAGTATTGCAAGGAGAAACGGTGCAATAGCCGCCATTAACGGCGGAGGCTTTATCGATACAAAATGGGCAGGAACAGGCGGAGCACCGCTTGGATATCTCATCAGCAACGGAAAGTATATCAGCGGTGAGATAAAGGATAAAAACAAGAAGCGTGATACCATTGCTTTTACCGAAGATGGCATGCTTATAGTCGGAAAACACTCCGAAAATGACTTGAAAAAGTATAAGGTAAAAGAGGCAATAAGCTTTGGACCTCCTCTAATTGTTAACGGTAAGCCCACTGTAAAAGGTGACGGGGGATGGGGTATATCTCCAAGAACCGTAATAGGACAAAAAGAGGATGGATCGGTGCTGTTCCTGGTAATAGACGGGAGAAGTCTCAAGTCCTTTGGAGCGACCTTAAAGGAAGTTCAGGATATAATGCTCAAGCACGGAGCCGTCAACGCTGCAAATCTGGATGGAGGGTCATCAACAACAATGTATTATGACGGGAAAGTCATCAACACGCCATCTGATGCTTTAGGTGAAAGGTCGGTTCCATCAGTATTTATGGTAATGCCGTAGAGGGAGAAAAATGAAAACATTAGTTAAATGGTACAAGTGGATACTATTGGCAGTAATATTTCAATTTTGTGTTTTATTCTATATAAACAATGTATTTTTAAACTCGGGTGGCACTGTAAGTGTTACAACTTCGGAAAACAAGACTAAGCCTGTTACAGGAGAATTCATGGTATCCGAAGGGGTTAAGGAAGTTAAGGTTTCATTCAATGCAAGGTTTGGTGCTTTTGTAGACAATAATGGTGCTTTGCATATTATAGATATAAAAAACAATAAGGATAAAAAAATAGCTGGATTGGAAAAGGATAAAATTACTTTTTTCAAATGGCTGCCTGACAGAGACCTGATTTTATTCTCTTCAAATACCAAGAACGGCCAAAAGGGAGTAATTCAGTTGTTAACCTATGAGGCTGATTCTGAAACTCACAGGGATTATCCCGAAATAACCGGTTTATCTGCTAAAAGTATAGTTTCGGACATAGATCTGTCTCCTTATCATAATTTTGTTTATGCTAAAATTAATACTTCCGACACCAGATCAAAAATTGTAAGATTTAATATAATGGGGCAGTATGCTCATGTTATGAACCTTGGACCTGATGCTATCATAAATGAAGCAAATTACGTGAATAAGTTGGTGTATCAAAACCCTGGCGAATCCATTTATGTATACGATGGCATAAACAACTCCAAGAATAAGGTGCCTGTTGATTCAAAAAATGTAAGGATACTGGATATAGATTCAAATGATACTCTATATATAGGTGTTTTGGATGAAGCAGGGAAGGTTACTCAGATATATCAGCAGAAGATGATAGATACAAAGCTGACTGATAACTGGACAAAAACTCCGTTAAAGGTAAAAGTACCTCCTGAGGATATTGTTATATCTGTTAACGGAAATATGTACTATTTAAATAGAGAGGAAAACAAAATAATTAATATAAAAAATGATTTAAAGGCTTCGTTCAGAGGAGAATTTCTGGAAGTGCTTGACGGGGCACTTGTTTCAATAGATGGAAATAAAGTTAATATCACTTCTTTAAAGGAGTATTAAGTCTATTGACGTATGTTTATTATTTTTACAAATGGGTATAAATAATTTAAGTATAAGAAATTAATATGTAAAATCAGGGAGGATATATTATGTCTGGTAAAATAATTGAAATTACGAACGATACATTTCAGGATACTGTGCTAAAGTCAGAAATACCTGTTGTGGTTGATTTCTGGGCTTCATGGTGCGGTCCCTGCAGAATGGTAGCACCCATAATGGAAGAATTAGCCGATGAATTTGATGGCAAAATAAAGGTTGCAAAAGTAAACGTCGATGATCAGGGTGAACTCGCGGCACAATTCAGAATAATGAGCATACCCACAATACTTATTTTCAAAGATGGACAAATTGCTGAAAAAATTGTTGGTGCAAGATCTAAGGGAGAATTTGTTGAGCTTATTGAAAAGCAATTATAATTTTTCTAAGCATAAGCTTAATGTAACTTTAAATAAAATCTAAACTCATATACCAATGAATCTCTTATGTAAGCTATTTTGCACAAGCTTGCTCTAAAGAGATTCATTTGTTATAATGAGAGATATTAGTAGTTTATCCATTGATTCCTAATGTTTTTCAGGAGGGCACGCTATGGCAGGGGAAAAATTATTTTCTACAGCTTTGTTTGGTTTCAAGAAACAACATGTCAATGATTATCTTGAAAAATTAAATAGAGAATATGCAGAAAAAATAAAAGCGAAGGAAAAAGAAATAGCCGATATCAAGGCTCAGTATCGTGATATTAAAAGCAAGTATGATGAGATTAATACCAGTCTTGAGCAGATAAAGGAAGACAGGGAGAAAATAGCCAACGCTCTTATTACTGCACAGGAGAAAGCGGAAAATATTATCAATGACGCAAAGCAGCGGGCTATAAATGAAAAGAAAAACCTTGAAAAACAGGTGGAGGAAGAAAAGGAAAAGCTGGTAGACATTAAGGAAGAGCTAAAGGTATTAAAGGTTGAGGTGGTTGGCAAGCTTAAAAAGTATGAGGGTGAATTGTCCGGTATTATAAAGGATTAGCTTATATTTTTCTTGAATTAGCTTGTAAATTAAATTATAATATTTTTATTAATTACATGGATTTTCTAAAGTTAGTGCATATAATATATATTAGATTGTAAATTCATACTTAAAAATACTGTGAATGGGAAGAGTAAATATTGAGTCAGTTACAGAGAGCCGGTAAGCAGTCAGCTGTTGGTGGAAGTCCGGTATTGATTAATATTGAAGGCAGCCTGGGAGTAGTTTTTTCGAAAGTTAGAGGGGATAGCTTTTAGATTAGACCCTGATGAGTAGAGAAAGACGTGACGCCACGTTACAGGCGGAAAATGTAAGCACTTGGAATTAGTATAAAACCTACGGGCTTTGTAAAGCTTTTTGTCCAGTGCCGCATTTATCGAGTGAATGTCGCTGTTTATAGCACATTAATAAGGGTGGTACCGCGGAAACCTTCGTCCCTGTTTTCAGAGGACTTGGGTTTTTTTATTGTTCCAGGACAATAAAAAGCATTACCACCTTTATTGCTGTCAAAATAAGTATACTGATTAGTTGATATTTATAAATTGGAAGACAAACCAAAATTAAATGAAAAGGAGAGATTTGAAATGGAAGAGATTTTGGAAATATTGGAGAAGAACAGCAGGGTGAGTGCCGCGGACATAGCGGTTATGCTTGGCAAAACCACCGAGGAAGTAACCGAGGCAATAAAAAAATACGAAGCAGAAAATGTAATTGTAGGATACAACACTTTAATTAATTGGGATAAAACTGAAAGAGAAAAAGTTACAGCGTTAATCGAAGTAAAGGTAACACCTCAGAGAGGCCTTGGATTTGACAAGATTGCCGACAGGATTTACAAATATCCTGAAGTAAATGCCTGTTATCTAATGTCCGGGGGCTTTGACCTTACTGTTATTATTGAAGGAAAGACCATGAAGGAGGTAGCTCTGTTTGTTTCAGAAAAGCTTGCTCCCCTTGAATCGGTACTGAGCTGTTCAACCCACTTCGTACTAAAAAAGTACAAGGATAAGGGGACTATATTTGAAGAAAAGCCCAACGATAGAAGGGAGCCGATATTCATATGATAATGAAGGATATGATTTTAGACAGAATAAAGAAGGTTCCTCCATCAGGAATAAGAAAATATTTTGATCTTATTAATGAGATGAAGGACGTAATTTCACTGGGGGTAGGTGAACCTGACTTCATAACTCCCTGGAATATCAGGGAAGCAGGAATATATTCACTTGAAAACGGACACACACAGTATTCCTCAAATGCCGGCTTTATAGAACTCAGAGAGGAAATTGCCAGATACCTTTACCGAAAGTTCTCACTGGAGTATGACCCGGTAAATGAAATACTGGTTACCGTAGGAGGTAGCGAAGGAATAGATGCTGCACTAAGAGCTCTTGTGGGACCTGGAGATGAAGTTATCATACCTGAGCCTAGTTTCGTTGCATACAAGGGCTGTACGGGATTCACAGGTGCGACCGCCGTATCAATACCTCTGAAACAGGAAAATGACTTTAAATTGACAGCTGAGGAATTGGAAAATGCTATAACTGATAAAACCAAGGTGGTAATAATACCATTTCCAAACAATCCTACAGGGGCCATAATGACTAAAGCGGATTTATATGAGCTGGTTAAAGTACTGAAGGACAGAAATATTGTGATATTATCAGATGAGATTTATTGTGAACTCACTTATGAGGGTAAACATACATCAATTGCTAGTTTTCCTGAGGTCAAGGAGCAAACTGTGGTAATAAACGGATTTTCAAAATCCTTTGCCATGACGGGCTGGAGGTTGGGCTATGCTTGCGGACACAAGGATTTGATAAATGAAATGAAGAAAATTCATCAGTATTGTATCATGTGTGCCCCAACAACAGCTCAGGATGCAGCCATTGAAGCCCTTCAGAACAGCGAAGACGATGTATTGATGATGTCAAAAGAATATAACAGACGCCGAAGAGTGATGCTGGATGGCTTCAAAAAGTCCGGATATTCCAGCTTTGAGCCCAAAGGTGCATTCTATGTTTTTCCAAACATAAAAAGTTCAGGGCTTAGCTCTGATGAATTCTGCGAAAGACTTCTGATGGAACACAAAGTACTGGTGGTACCCGGTACAGCTTTCGGAGAGTGTGGAGAAGGCTATGTTAGAGCTTGCTATGCATCGTCTATGGAGAATATCGTTGAAGCAATGAACAGGATAAAGGCATTTACTGACAGTCTGAAAAAATAACTTTTTGGAAATATTTTATCTGAACAATAATATTTAAATATATTAAGTAAGTGAATAAACCCAAAAGCAGTTGGAGGAATTACTAATATATGTACAAATTAGTGGCAATAGATTTAGATGGAACACTGCTGAATATAAATAAAGAGATATCAGACAGGAATAAGCAAATTTTAAAAAGAGCCATGGAAAAGGGCGTAAGGGTTGTGATCTGCTCAGGCAGAGTATTTACAGGCGCTAGGCTGTATGCTAAAGAAATTGATTCCAACGACCCGATAATAGCCTGTAATGGTGCCATAATTACAGAAAGTCATGCAGGGGAAATAATTCATTCTGAATATATGGACACGGAAATTTGCTTAAAGATAAACAGCATATGTCAAAAGCATGGAGTATATTATCACGTGTATGCAGGCGACACAATGCTGACTGAAAAGTTGGGTTTTACTTCTGAGAAGTACTTAGAAAGAAATAAGCTGCTTCCACCCGAAGACCGTGTCAACATTGAAGTAGTAAGAAGCATGGAAGAAAAACTGAGGAGCATTCCAGGTAAGGTATTAAAATTTGTTATCGTCACCGATGACACGGAACTGCTGAAAAGAGTCAGAAATGATATGGAGCAGCTCCAGGAGGTTGATGTCATGAGCTCAAATTTTGATAATTTCGAGGTTATGAGCAAAGGTGTCAGTAAGGGAGCTGCTTTAGCCAGATTGACAGATATTTATGGAATTCCTGCCAGTCAGATGATTGCTATCGGTGATAATGAAAATGATGTTTCCATGTTCGAATACGCAGGACTGAGTATAGCAATGGAAAATGGTGAAGCCATAGCCAAAGCGGCTGCAAATTACATAACTGCGTCCAATGATGCTGATGGGGTCGCTCAGGCCATTGAAAAGTTTATTTTGGCAAAAGCCTAGTAGTTGGTTATAATAAGGAATATAAAAGAAAATCAATTGAATTAATAAACTAATGTTACAAAATTATTTATGAGAGGGATGATTAAATGCTTGAGTTGGAACAATACAAGCTCGAACTTCAAGGCTTGAAAAGCAATTTAGAGGAAATGAGGGCTTCACTTTGACATCGCCAGACTAAGCGATGAGATAATGGAACTGGAGCATAAGGCTTCTGAACCTGAATTTTGGAATGATATGGAGAATTCCCAAAAAATTCTTCAACGAACAAAAAATCTAAAATCAAAAATCGAGAGGTTTACCAGCTTGACTTCTCTGTGGGAGGATCTTACAACTCTTGCGGAGCTTGGCCTGGAGGAGCAGGATGAATCTGTCATACCTGAAATTGGCGAGGGCTTGGAAAAGCTGAAGAAAAACCTTGAGGTACTTAGGCTGGAAACACTTCTAACCGGTCCCTACGACAAAAACAATGCCATTCTTACTCTGCATGCGGGAGCAGGCGGAACAGAGGCTCAGGATTGGGTTGAAATGCTTCTGCGTATGTTTACCAGATGGGGAGAGGCAAAGGGTTATGAGGTTAAAATACTGGATTTACTTGACGGTGATGAAGCAGGGATCAAGAGTGTGACCTTCAATGTAATCGGAGAAAATGCATATGGTTATCTGAAATCAGAAAAGGGTGTACACCGCCTGGTCAGAATTTCCCCCTTTGATTCTTCAGGAAGACGGCATACCTCTTTTGCTTCTCTGGATGTAATGCCTGAACTTGATGAAACCATCGAAATTAACATTAATCCAGATGATTTGAGAATCGATACCTACAGAGCTTCCGGAGCCGGGGGGCAGCATATAAATAAAACCGATTCGGCAATAAGAATAACACATATACCTACAGGTGTTGTTGTAGCTTGTCAGACAGAACGTTCACAATTTCAGAACAAGGATACAGCAATGAAAATGCTCAAAGCCAAGCTGTTTGAATTGAAGGAACGTGAACAGAAAGAAAGAATAGAAGACCTTAAGGGTGTCCAGATGGATATAGCCTGGGGCAGCCAGATTCGCTCATATGTTTTCTGTCCGTATACTCTTGTAAAGGATCACCGCACAAATTTTGAAGAGGGTAATGTTAATTCAGTAATGGATGGTAATCTGGATGGCTTTATAAATGCGTTTCTATCAATGGAAAAGACCGAGGGAACATCGGTTAAATAACAACAATAAATGAGGCTTGAATTGACAGAACTAATGAAAGAAGGGTTGGCATGAATTCTGATGAGTTAAAGGCTTTGCTTGAGGGCGTTAAAAATGGTACGGTTGAGATTGACCATGCTTTTCAAGAGATAAAAGCATTGCCCTATGAAGATCTTGGTTTTGCAAAGATAGACCACCATAGAAGTATTAGAGTAGGCTATCCTGAAGTCGTCTACTGTGAAGGAAAGACCAGCAGTCAAATAGTTGAAATAATAAAAAGATTGATGGAAAAGAATAATAATATTCTGGCAACAAGGGCTTCACAAGAGGACTTCACCGAGGTACGTGATGTTATTCCAGATGCGGAGTTTCATGAGGCCGCCAGGATAATTGTTGTCAAGAGAAAAGAAATAATTGTAACCGATAAAGAGATAGCTGTTATCACTGCCGGTACTTCCGATATACCGGTGGCTGAAGAAGCTGCAATCACTGCAGAAGTTCTGGGGAACAGAGTTAATAGAATTTATGATGTTGGAGTTGCTGGTATTCATAGACTATTATCAAAAATGGAAGCCATATCCCAGGCCAATGTAATAATTGTGGTTGCAGGAATGGAGGGCGCTCTAGCCAGTGTTGTCGGAGGTCTTGTAGATAAACCTGTTATAGCGGTTCCTACAAGTGTGGGATATGGTGCAAATTTCGGAGGACTTTCGGCTCTGCTTACTATGCTTAACAGCTGTGCAAGCGGTATCGGTGTTGTCAATATAGACAATGGCTTTGGTGCAGGATATCTGGCAAGCAATATTAATAAGCTATAATAAGTCTGAGGGGAGAAGAACTTAATGTATTTACGTTATTTTCTGTAATTACGTTATTTTCTGTATTTACGTTTATTTCTGTATTTAAGTTTATATGAATGATTTTGGGGTACAACATAAGTAAATCATTGATATTTAAAAATATGTAGTTTTAGTGTCTAATGACGGAGGATCTGAATGCGAGTTTTATATTTTGACTGCTTTTCCGGTATAAGCGGAGACATGACCCTGGGAGCACTTCTGGATCTGGGACTGGATTGCAAGGCGTTTCTGAACGAACTGGACAAGCTGAAAGTTGACGGTTATTCTATTGAGATAAAAAAGGTGGTTAAAAACGGTATTACCGGTACAGATGTTAACGTAATTCTTCATGATGAGGATCATAATGATAATAATGACCATCATCACAATCAGAACCATCATTGCGATGATCATGAACATGAGCACGAGCATACTCATGACCACCATCATGACCATGGGCATAAGCACGATGACCATGACCACCCCCATAGTCACGAACACGATAACCATAACCATCCCCATAGCCACGGTCATTCGCATGTCGAGAGGAATCTTTCAGACATAGAAAATATTATCAATAATAGTGGGTTGAAGCCGGGTGTTAAGGCCATGAGTACAAAAATATTCAGGGAAATAGCCCGTGCCGAGGCAAAGGTTCATGGGAAGGACATGAACGAGGTGCATTTTCATGAGGTTGGAGCTATTGATTCTATTGTAGATATTATTGGTGTATGCATCTGTATTGATATGCTTGGTATAGAGAGAATATATGCCTCAGAACTGCATGAGGGCAAAGGCTTTGTAAAATGTGCACACGGACTTTTACCGGTTCCGGTACCGGCGGTTATGGAAATGCTATGCAACAGTAAAATCCCTTTGATCACAGAGGATATTCCTTTTGAACTTGTTACTCCTACTGGAATAGGTATACTAAAAATGACCTGTTCCTCTTACGGAAAAATGCCCCCCATGGCAATTGAAAAGACAGGCTACGGAATGGGAAAGCGGAATACCGGCCGTTTTAATGCTCTGAGAGCTGTTGTCGGTACTCTGTATGAGCAGGAGTCTGTTCCAAACGATGAAATATCCATTCTTGAAACAAACATTGACAATATGTCTCCCGAAATACTGGGCTACACCATGGAGAAGCTTTTTGACCACGGCGCACTGGATGTATATTATACTCCCATTTACATGAAAAAAAGCAGACCCTCTGTAATGCTTACCGTTTTGGCTAAATGTGAAGATGAGAAGAAGTTTTCTGATGTTATCTTCAGTGAGACGTCAACACTTGGAATCAGGGTGACAAGATCGGCCCGATTTTGTATGAACAGGGAGTTGGTCAAGGTTAATACAATGTATGGAGATGTACGGGTAAAAATCGCCAGAATTGGCGATGTACATAAATTTGCACCGGAATATGAGGACTGTAAAAGCATTGCCTTAAAGACAGGACTTCCTATAACAAAGGTGTATGAAATGGTAAATGAATCTTACAGGCAGGAAGGAAACTCCGTTGCTGTACAATAAATTTTCCCAGTATTTAAAAAACAGATATGGTGCAAAGGTATACAAATTACCCCTTAATCTGCCTGTTACCTGCCCAAACAGAGATGGAACTCTGGGTTCTTCGGCCTGTATATTTTGCGGAGAGGAGGGGGCGGGCTTTGAAAATCTGTCCTGTGAGCTGTCCGTAGCCGAACAGCTTGATCGAAACGCCAGATATATAGGTAAGAATTACGGCAGTGAAAAGTTTATAGCTTATTTTCAGAATTATTCCAACACTTATATGCCTTACGATTTATTCGAAAAGAATATATCCCAGGCTTGCAGGGAGGGTATTGTAGCCCTTTACATATCGACCCGGCCTGATTGTATAGCAGATAGATATATGGAGTTTCTTGCGGAACTGAAAAAGAATAAGGGAATAGATATAGTAATAGAACTGGGTCTACAGACGGTTAATTATCATACGCTGAAGCTTTTGAACAGAGGGCATACACTGGCCGAGTTTATTGATGCCACAATAAGGATAAGAAAGTATGGTCTTGAGGTTTGTGCCCACTATATAACCGACCTTCCAATGGACCATATGGAGGATGTTATAGAAGGAGCAAAAATAATATCGGCACTCGGAGTTTCTCAGGTCAAATGCCATTCATTGTATATACTCAAAGGAACCGAACTTGAAAAAATGTACTCAAGGGGAGAGGTACAACCCATAACAGTTGAGGAATTTATCGATAGAACCGTAACCTTTCTTGAATATCTGAACCCTGATATTGTTGTTCAGAGGTTAATAGGCCGAGCTCCTGCCGAGAGAACAGTTTTCTGCAACTGGGATACCAGCTGGTGGAAGCTTCAGGATATGATTGAGGCTAAAATGACCGAGCTGGAGACCTATCAGGGAAGACACTTCAATTATCTCAATGGAAAAATAAGACTTGGAATTTTTGAAGGCTAACTCAAGCCTTCAAAAAGTTACTTTTGTTTCATAGTCCATAATTGTTATTCCTCCTTACACTGCCGAGCAGCTACATAAGATTTCTGTCTCTTTTCGGGGGATATAAAATTATTCGTACGATTATTAGCGTATTACGTTCTAAAATTCAACGGTTCAGAGCTGCCGTTAATAAATATGGCTTGTTTTGCATCAGGGTAGGTTACCGAATCATATGAAAGAAGTGCGGTCGGCATTGAAACAAGTAATGCCCAGTCAAAGGTATCCTCAGCGATACTTATTTCAACACTTTCCCTATATAATAAAAGATGCTTTAGTGTCGCAAGATTTTTTAACGGCTCTCTCTTCAGGTATTCAATTGCTTTAATGTATAGTTGATTCACATGAACCTCCTTTCTGGCTAAAAGCTGCTAAGATAAGGCAGGAGCCGGTTAAGTAATATAATTGGCATTTATTTTGATATAGTCTATAGAATAATCACAGGTCCAAATAGTAATTTTCTCACTACCTTGTTTAAAGTCGATTAATATATCTATATTTTTATTGACAAGTGACTTTTCAGCCTCATTAAATTCTTCTGAACTTAAAGTTGGTTGTCCATTTTTGACTATTTGAAATCCATTTACAAATACGTCAATAATATTACAGTTTAGTCCGGTTTGGGCTTTTCCTATAGCCATCATTAGTCGCCCCCAGTTAAGCTGCTGCCCGTAAAATGTAGTTTTTACCACTGGTGAATTACCAATTGAAAATGCTATAGCCTTTGCATTCTCTCTTGTAGGTGTATTAGTTACTTTTATAGTTATAAACTTGGTTATACCTTCACCATCATTGACTACCTCTTTTGCCATGTGCTCCATAAGAGTATGCAGATTTTGAGCAAATATACGATAATTTTCCCCGTCTGAATCTATAGGCTCATTATTTGCAAGCCCATTAGCCATTAAAAATAAACTATCATTTGTGCTTGTGTCTCCATCTATTGTTATACAATTAAAGGTATGTTCAACTGATTCTCTTAAAGCCCTATACATCATATCAGGTGATATTTTGGCATCAGTGATTATAACACATAACATTGTAGCCATGTCAGGCATAATCATTCCTGTACCCTTTACAGATGAAGCAATGTTAATCTTCCTACCTGCGATTTCAAAACTAATAGAGGCTTGCTTAACTCTTGTATCTGTTGTCATAATTGCTTGGATAAAGTCCATTGCTTTACTTTCATCTTCCATCAAGCCTCTGGTTGCTGTTTCAATACCATTTAAAATGACACCTTCTTCTAATTGGCGACCAATAACACCTGTAGAGCCAATATATACCTCTCCAGGATTTATGCCAAGTAAATCCGAAACTTTAGAAACACAACTCTTTGCAACGTTTATACCTTTTATTCCTGTAAAAGCATTAGCAATTCCGCTATTTATTAAAATTGCTCTTTTCTTCCTTGTAATACTGTCATTTTCCTTGGATACAATAACTGGTGCTGCGACAATATCGCTTTTAGTATAAACAGCAACCCCATATGTTTCTTCAGTTTCTGAGTATATAAGTCCAATGTTTTTCTTCTTGCTGTCACCAGTACTTATTCCGGCAAATTTAAATCCTTTAACTGCAGTTAAACCAATTTTGTTAATCATAATGTCTCCCCTCCATCATTATCAGTCTGGCTCAGGACACTGCAGAGTGTAGCCAGCATTTCATCAATTTCAGTTTCTGTTACTATCAGAGGAGGCATCAGTCTTATTGAATATGGCTGTGGTGAATTTATTGCAAGCCCGGCCGAGAGACACTTCGATAGAATTTCTGCCGCTCTTGGAGTATCAAGGTCGAAAGCTACAAGCAGGCCCAATCCTCTGATATTGGACAGCTTAAACTTATCCTCTATTTTGTTGAACTGATTCATTAAGTATTTCCCCATTTTAGCTGCATGTGCAGGCAGAGCAGATTCAATTACTTGACTTACAACCGCGTACCCAACACTCATTGCCAAGGGCTGGCTTGAATAAGAGCCCCCCTGATCACCTGCATCAAATATGTCAAACCGTTTCTTGGTCAGCATTGCAGAAAGAGGGAAGCCTCCTCCTATGCCTTTGGCCAACGTCATAATATCCGGCTCTATTCCGTAATGTTCATATGCATACATTTTTCCCGTCCTGCCAATACCGGTTTGAATTTCATCAAATATGAGAAGAATATTGTTATCATCACATATTTTTCTCAGTTCTTTTAGATATTCCATATCTGCAACATGAACGCCGCCTTCGCCCTGCACAGGTTCAAGCATAATGGCGCAGGTTTTTTCATTTATAGCCTTCTTTACGGCTTCTGCATCGTTAAAGGGAACATGAACAAACCCGGATACCTTAGGTGCAAACAGAGGCTCCCATTGCTTTTTACCTGTAGCTGACATTGTTGCAAGGGTACGCCCATGAAAGCCATTTATGGTAGTAACGATTTCATATGCACCTGACTTGAATATTGATCCGTACTTCCTTGCCAGCTTTATAGCACCTTCATTAGCTTCTGCCCCGCTACTGGAAAAGAAGACCTTGTCAAAGCAGGAGGTTTGGGTCAGAAGCCTTGAAAACTTTAGCATTTGGGTATTATAGAAGGAGGGACTACAATTAACAAGTGTTGAAGCCTGCTTTCCCAAGGCTTCGGCTATAACTGCAGGACTGTGACCAAGACAGTTTACCGCCCAGCCTCCCATAAAATCAAGGTATTTCTTTCCTTCAGTATCCCACATGTACATACCCTGTCCTTTTTCCATAACAACCTCAGGCCTTTTGGTAACAAACAAAATGGATTCCTTGTCAAGTATATATGAGGGCAGGTTTTCCTTAAGCTGCTGGGCGGTTTTGCTGGAACTCAATGCATGAGCAACGCTGGCAGGGGTTTTACTGTATATTACCAGACCATCTTCTTCATCGAATTGGGGATGGATTTTGAAGGCCAGCTGCTCATGCTCAACACTGAATTGGGCATTTACGCCGTTTGTGTTGCCGCGCACATCCATTCGAACCCATTTATTCAGGGATTTCAGGTAAACCGCATTAACTGCGTGTAGAACAAGTCGAGTGCGCGGCTTGGTACAGCTAGTGGTTGGCGGCCCTGCATGGCCAGCGCCTGACAGGCACTCTACGCTATCTGCAACTGACTGGGCTTCAGCGCTGTCCGTAACTGACAGGGTTTCCAAGTTGTCCATAATTGACTGGGTTTCGGGCCGGTCTGTTACTACCTGGGTTTTTGTACTGCTAGTAGCTGATAGCTTCTGCGACTGCTCAGATTCTGACAAGCCACATACGTCTGGGACAGCTAAGCCCGGTTGGTCGTCGGGAGTTTCCAGGCACAGGCGCTGGTAGCACATTCCTGCCGGGATGCCGGCGTATCTGAGCAGGGCCGCCAGCAGATGAGCTTTAGCATAGCAGACACCATGTCCCAGCTTTATAACATCGCTGGCAGAACAAGCCACTCCTTGGGCATTGACATCAAAGGTGTGAGGAAAGCTGTCTCGAACACACTCATAAGCTTTCTTTACAGCGGAGATTTCATCACAGTCCTTCAACCGGAGTTTTTCCGCCAGGCTGGATACCTCCGGACTTTCATAATTAATAAGTGGATCACTTGCAAGATAGGCTTCAATACCATCCTGCCGTTTCAGGTAATTTTTCATTGGAAAACCCTCCTTATATGAAACAATTAATACTTATAGTGCTTAAGCATTTAATGCCAAATATTTGGTTTGAAGTAGATGACCTGTAATTTTCATTGAATTACTGATGTGTCATCCAATATATGTTAATAATGAATAATTATACAGCTATATGAATAAATATGCAATATTGCTACAAAAATAAATTATTTTGTTTGAGTAAAAATATATTTTTTGATGCTATGCATACCAAACAAAATTCGATATAATATTAAAATATTGAGATTGACTTAAGTTTTAGCTTTAATATATAAATATTTTTTATAATTTTAATTAAGAGGAGTTGTTATTCTTGAATAATGAGATGGTTTTAATTCTGGATTTCGGTGGTCAATACAATCAGTTGATTGCGCGCCGTGTCAGAGAAGCTAATGTATACTGCGAGGTTATTCCTTACAGCGCATCCCTGGAGCGAATTAAATCCTATAATCCTAAAGGGATTATATTCACAGGCGGACCTAATTCAGTTCTTGATGAAGGAGCACCAAAATGTGATCCCGGCGTATTTGAACTGGGTATTCCTGTACTGGGAATCTGTTATGGCATGCAGCTTATGAGTGTAATGCTGGGAGGAAAAGTTGAAGCAGCAAAACAGCGTGAGTACGGAAAGGTTGATATAAGTGTTGATAAATCACAACCCTTCTTTCAGGATGTTGATGAAAATACAACCTGCTGGATGAGTCACACTTACCATGTAACTAATCCTCCGGAAGGATTTACTGTTACAGCTAAGTCCACTAATTGCCCTGTCAGTGCAATGCAGCATGTAGGAAAGAATTTTTATGCAGTTCAGTATCATTTAGAGGTTATGCATACACCAAAGGGAACATTAATGTTCAAAAACTTCCTTTACAATATTTGCGGCTGCAAAGGTGACTGGATAATGTCATCATTTGTTGAAAATTCAATCAAGGCTATCAGGGAAAAGGTTGGAGACAAAAAGGTTTTATGCGCTTTGTCAGGCGGAGTTGATTCTTCTGTGGCTGCAGTTCTTATACACAAAGCTATCGGAAAACAATTGACCTGTATATTTGTAGACCATGGACTCCTAAGAAAGTATGAAGGAGATCAGGTTGAGCAGGTATTCAGAAATCAGTACGACATTAATATGATTCGAGTTAACTGTGAAGACAGATTCCTTGAAAAGCTGAAAGGTGTAACTGATCCTGAAACCAAAAGAAAGATCATCGGTGAAGAATTTATAAGAGTATTTGAAGATGAGGCTAAGAAGATCGGAAAGGTTGACTTCCTTGTTCAGGGAACAATCTATCCCGATGTAATTGAAAGCGGTCACGGTGATGCAGCAGTTATCAAGAGCCATCACAATGTTGGCGGACTTCCTGACCACGTTGATTTTAAAGAGATAATTGAGCCTTTGAGAAATCTTTTTAAGGATGAGGTTAGAAAAGCCGGAGAAGAAATGGGAATACCTGAGGATATCGTATGGAGACAGCCATTCCCAGGCCCGGGACTTGCTATAAGAGTAATCGGTGACCTTACAAAGGAAAAGCTTGATACCTTAAGAGATACAGACTACATCTTCCGTGAAGAAATAAAGGCAGCAGGCCTGGGAAGAGAAATAAATCAGTACTTTACAGTATTGACAAATATGAGAAGTGTAGGTGTTATGGGTGACGAAAGAACCTATGACTATACTCTGGCTCTTCGTGCAGTAACAACTACCGACTTTATGACAGCCGACTGGGCGAGAATCCCATATGATGTGTTGGAGAAAATCTCAAACCGTATTGTCAATGAAGTGAAACACATCAACAGAGTTGTATACGATATAACCTCGAAGCCACCGGCGACGATAGAGTGGGAATAAAGAATATTGTCCCAGGGCAATCCCCCTTTCCCTGCAAAGGGCAAACTGGGCTTCCCTGACCCAACTGAAAAATAAATGAAGATGAGACCTTGAGATAAGCAATTTTGGCTTATTTCAGGGTCTTTTTTATTTAT
>JAEZKZ010000029.1 GCA_023415305.1 Bacillota bacterium | reverse complement strand
GTTCAGAATCGGGGGCTTCTTTATCTCTGGCCATTTGGAGAATTATATAACTTATTCAGCTCTAAGGAAAATTATTACTCAGCCCTGTAAACTAAAAACCTATGTCCTGGGTCATTGCTGTACATATCAGGAACTCTTATCTCATTTACAAGCAGGAAAAGAGAATTGGTCTCCAAAAAGTAGATATAATCCTTTGACGGATAGTAAAGAATTATATCTACTGTTCTTTTATGTGTTCCAGCAGAATACAAAATATTCTTTATTACCTTTGCAAATATCTGCATGGAAAACGGATTAAAAAAATAAAACTTGTTATTAGACTCAGTCACAGCATAATCTTCTGCCAGACAGTTTAGAAAGGAAAGTTTATCTCCTTTGTTTCTACTAGTTTGAGAGTAACTCTTCTGGTTTTCAATAGCTTGTTTATAGAAAAATTTACTCATTTCTATTCCTGTAATTTTAGTATTAAAAAAATGATTAATAAAAAAGCTAAACCTTCCCTTACCACAACCGAAGTCAATAATATCATCAGCTGCAGAAAAGGCATATTGCTCTGCTAATACTTCTAAAGCAGTATAGGAGGTCGGCTCGTATCTGTGATAGTGAATTGATTCATTAAATACTTTCTGATCACCTGATGTTCTTATATTAAATTGCTTTTCGTAAAACTGTTCATCCATTAAAGTTTTCTCCATTCCAAGGTTAATCTTTCAGTCCTTATTATACATTCTATGCTATAGAAAATGACAGGAAAAGTATATCTTCTATTCATAACTAGGCAATGATGTTCCAGACAATATATCTATTTACACTAAAGTAATATTTTGCTATATTTATAGCTAATGCAAAGTGGTTTACTATTTAGTATTTGATACAATAACCGAATAACGGTTGAACTGTCAATGCCAGAGATCGCTGAAAAGCAAACATTAATTAATAAGTATCAAATGCTTGCAAAGAAAGTTACTCAAAAATTGAATGAATCACAATTATTGGAGGTTAAAATGTTCTATTTATTAATTATAGTTCAGGCAGCAATTTATATATGGGGTGTAATAATTAATTCTTCGGCACCGTCAGGAAATCTTCCTGTGCCGATAAAGATTGGCTTAAGCCTTTCCTTTGTATTGGCAGCAATTTTGGTCAGATATATTAACAAGTCAAGGACTTATACCAAATTTGTTGTACTGGGAATGGTATTGTGCTTTATGGGTGATCTTATTAACTCAAATGTTATTCCGATGGTTAATTCATTTATTATTATAACGGTAACGAGTATTGCTTGTTTCGGTCTTGGACATGTATTTTTTATTATTGCTTTTGTTAAAACGTTAAAGAGCAGCGGTATACCTGTGCTGGGTAACCCTTTTTACATAGGAATGATATTTTACTGGGCCATTACTATCATCTCATGGTGGCTATTGGTATTCCCGGCGGACAAAAGCTTTATGTCTTACGGTGTGTTGGGCTATGGGTTATGGGTTTCTACCATGGCCGCTTTTTCCTGGCCTCTGGTTAAAATACGAAAAAAGTACTTAGTAGTTGCTGCGGGAGCTTTCATGTTTGTGGTTTCCGACCTCTTCCTTGCCGCAACAGGAATTGGCGGATACTACGTTCCTTACAGGGATGCCATTATATGGGCAACCTATGTTCTTGCACTGATGGGAATTGTGTATTCGGGAAAGTTTATAGAGGAATAAAATGGCCTAACCATAAAAAAATCAATACATACAAGGCTCTCATACTAATTAAAGTAAGAGAGCCTTATATATTACTCGTATGTTACTTGTATAGTACTTGTGTAGTACTTATATAGTACTTATATAGTACTATTATTTATTGGTTATATGAGGTTTTGAGGCAGCCATGGTTCTAATATCTCAAAGGGTATTTTCACCCCTGATATGCTTTCTCCAAGCTTAACAGTTGGTTTTAGTTTGCCGTGATAATCGCTTCCACCCGAAGAATACAGTTTGTGCTCGGTACAGTAATCCAGAAGAAAACTTGTCTTTTCTGCAGAATGAAGCGAATGATAGCATTCTATCCCATCAAGTGCCTTCAGGTTAACAATTGAGTCCAGGAATTCCATATAATCATTCTCAAAATAACCATAGGGATGGGCCAAAAATGCTTTTCCACCGGCATTTTTTATAAGACCGACAGTTTGCTCTACCGAGAGGTAGTTTTTTACTTGATTTAAATAAAACGGACTATTTTCATTATTTACGCAGTTTCTATAAAAAGCATTCAAGCTTTCCCAGATTTCTCTTGAGAAATGACTTTCATTTTCGGGATACTTCCTTAAATCAGCATGCATCACCTGATTTGCAAAATATTTTGTGCCTTTAATTGAAAGATTTTCGGTATAAGAAATATTAAGGTTTTTACAAACCTGCTTCATTTTTTCAAGGTATTCGTTTTCTCGTTGAAAAAACTTTTCATCCGAAACAATACCTGTCTCATCTATGGTTTCAAGGTCAATTCCGTAGCCCAGTATCTCTATGGGCTTTCCGTTGTGTACAGCCGTAAATTCACAGCCTGGAATAATTTTGCCTTTATAACAATTTCTATAGCCATTTTTATTCAACTTCCCATAGGCTCCAATAGAGTCATGGTCGGTAATAGATATATATTGTAGCCCCAGCAGTTGTGCTTTATTCAGAATTTCTTCCGGCTGGTCTGATCCATCAGATGATGTTGTATGAATGTGTAAATCTATCATTTTACCTTGCTCCTAATTATGTATTTACTAATTTCTTATTTAATATTTGTTATATATAAATTTTGGTATTTTATATAATTTCTTTATCTTTTATTCTACCCCTTGAGCATTTTAAAATCAATTCCATCCACCGGCTTCTTCTCCAGCAGGCTTGTAACAAGAGCCTCTATTGTCAGCACGTTTATAATTGATTGTTTAAGAGGTATAACCGGCTCTTCAATTCCTCTGATAACCTGAGCAAAGTTCTTCAGCTGTAACGTAAAAGCATTAACTTGTTCTATTTCATATGTATCTGTCAGAATATAATCCCAATCTTGTTTTCTGTGAGTTTGAGTTATTTTAACCTCTCCATATATTCCCCATGCTATAGGAAGCCTTAAAATTCCATTGGAACAGGTTATTTGTAGTTCCTGACTGAAATTTGCTTCTTTGCTGCTTTCAATAATTCCAACCAGTCCGTTTTCATACTCAATCATACCGAAAATACGATTAATAATCCCATACTTTGTACTCTCATTACCGGAAGAAAAAATCCTTTTTGGTATACTGTTGCTGAATTGATTACAAGCATTAACAAGGTAGCTCATCCAGTCGTAGGGCACACCTCCACCGCATTCCTTTCTGAATCTCCAGTCTAGTTCAGAACCTGGCTTTAGTTCGCTTTCAGGTTCATAATTGCTGAAGGTTGCTCTTATACTATCAATCTTACCAAGGTCTCCGGTTTCAAGTATTCTTTCCAGCTTTCTTATTGCCGGGTGATGTCGATGTTTACAGGCTTCCATAATAAAAGCATTATGTGCCTCAGACATATTCCATATTGATATTGCCTCTTCACTTGTAAGCGCTAATGATTTCTCACATAAAATATTTTTAACTCCCAGTGAAAGACACCTCTCAATTTGCTCTCTATGCTGCATTGGCCAGGTACAAAGGATGACAGCGTCCAGCTTTTCAGTTTTCAGCATATCCTCAAGGTCTGTGTAGAAGGATTTACACCCGTATTTTAATGCACAAGACATGGCCCTTTCCTGGTTGATATCGCAGCATGAGATTATTTCAATTCCATCAACAACTCTGGCTGACTCCAAGTGCTCACGGGAGTGTTCTCCGCAGCCTACAATACCTATCTTCAATATATCATCCATATATTTACTCCTTTTACAGTTATATTAACTTTAATAGTAAAATAATAGCATATGCTTTTATAATTAATCCATGTATTTTTTTGTCCTGAAATAGAGGAGTAAAGCTACTCTATATGGATTAAATTAATGTCCTATGGCACTTCAGTTTATAAACTGGCCGGTCTTGCCCATCTTATAGGCAAGCAGAATAATACTTTTTTCCTCCTCAGACATTTCACGGGCGAACATCTTCTCGAATTGCTTGATAAGGCCATAAGCATCAATTTTCTTTTTTGGCTCCCTGGGCGGCCTTTTTTCTTTTTTCAGCGGGTCATAAGTCTGGGGCTGCATAAAGGGACTATATATTTTCTTTAATATTTCGGCAGTATAAAGAGCATCGTAATATGCATTGTGAAAGGAGTAAGTTAACGGTATATTAAGGGCTTTAACAGCATGCTCAAGTCTTAGAAGGTTTTTAACCGAATAGTTGAAATAAAGTGAAACAAAAGGTTGTATGTTAATATACTTTCTTGAGAGACTTTTACTATTTAAATTATGAGTATCAACATTTCTGAATAGTTCCTTAAGATCTGATGTCCCCCATAAACAAAAAACTACATCTGTATCTCCAGTGAACTTAATAAACTCTGTATATATATCAGGAAAATATCCCGCATTTTGAAACATCTCTGAGGAAATCCCAGTTAAATCGGTAATAAACGGGCTTACTTTTTCATAGAAGGTAGGCTTGACATAGCTGTTAAAAGAATCTACAAAGTTGAAAGCATTGTCCAGTTTAACGGCACCTATTTGTATTATTTCATTGGGTGCCGGGGTTCTTCTGTTATAATTCTTTTTTAATGAGGAAAAATCCTGATTGAATTCTAAATCAAAGACTACATAATACATAAATGACTCCTGAAGGTATTATAATATTCCTTATTGTACAAATACTGATAAGAATTATATAATTAAAAAGTGTATATTGGAAGGGGGCGTATATATGGAGCCAATAAGAAATGTAAATTTTATGTCCATTGTATTTATGACAGTATCTACTGTCTTATCATTTTTAGTTCCTATTGCAATTATTGTTTATATGGGAGTAAAAAGGAAGCTTAATTGGAAAGCAACTCTGCTCGGTTTTCTTATGTTTGTGGTCTTTGTTACAATCCTTGAAAATATAATGCATGTACTGGTACTAGGTACCGATATTACTAAGTCCGCAATATATAAAAATATATTTCTTTATGCTATTTATGGGGGTTTCGCGGCCGGAATATTTGAAGAGACAGCAAGATTTTTATGTTTCAGGTATTTGCTTAAGGTTCATAAGGAGGAACCCTTGAATACCGGGTTGTCCTATGGCTTGGGTCATGGAGGATTTGAAGCAATATTAATAGGCGGGATTTCTTCCATAGGAAACCTTATTATGTCCATAATGCTTAATAAAGGTTTACTCCACAGTGTCACGTCGTCCATGAGTGGACCACAGCTCGAGAGCTATAATAAAGGAATCGACGCTTTGGTGGATACACCTTCCTATATGTTTTTAGTAACTGGTGGAGAGAGAATGGTTGCCCTCGTATTGCAAATAGCACTGACGATGTTTGTTTTCATTGCTGTCAGGGATAGAAAGTGGCAGTATTTTGTGTTTGCTGTTTTGATCCACGCCGGTGTCGATATTTTGGCGGTTTTATTCCAGAGGGACGTAATACAAAATATCATTTTGCTTGAAATAATAATACTTATTACAACTGTAGCAGTTTCATTTATAGCATACAAAATTACCATAAAAAAAGATATAGGAACTGAGGAGTACCAGTAGAAGCTGCACACTAACCGCGCTTATGAAGGAGATTAAATATATGAATAACATGAACTTAACAATGCTCACTGATTTTTATGAGATAACAATGGCTAATGGCTATTTTCAAAACGGTTGGAAGGACAAGATTGCCTATTTTGATATGTTTTTCAGAAAGGTACCTGATAATGGCGGATTTGCAATCATGGCGGGAGTGGAGCAGGTAATACAATACTTGGAAAACCTTGAATTTAGCCCGGATGATATAGAGTATTTGAGAAGCAGAAATCAATTCAGTGAAGATTTTCTGGAGTATCTGAAAAACTTCAAATTCAGCTGTGATGTATGGGCTGTTCCGGAAGGGACGCCCATATTTCCGGGTGAGCCGGTAGTCATAGTAAGAGGTCCTGTAATTGAAGCCCAATTTATTGAAACAATGATTTTGCTGACTATCAATCATCAAAGCCTGATTGCTACAAAAGCAAATAGAATAGTAAGGGCTGCACAAGGAAGAGCTGTTATGGAGTTCGGTTCCAGAAGGGCTCAGGGGTATGACGGTGCCATTTACGGGGCTAGAGCTGCATATATCGGCGGATGTGTTGGAACAGCTTGTACTATAGCTGAAAAGGAATTTAACATTCCTGCTATCGGAACAATGGCTCACAGCTGGATTCAGATGTTTCCAAATGAACTGGATGCGTTCCGTACCTATGCAAAAACCTACCCTGACAACTGCACCCTTTTGGTGGATACCTATAATACATTAAAGTCAGGGGTGCCGAATGCAATTAAAGCTTTTAATGACGAGATTGTTCCCAGAGGGTTCAGACCAAAAGGTATAAGGATCGATTCGGGTGATATTACCTATCTGTCTAAAGCTGCTAGAAAAATGCTTGATCAGGCGGGATTTCCCGATTGTAAAATAGTTGCGTCAAACTCTCTTGATGAATTCATAATCAGAGATATATTGATTGAAGGAGCTCAGGTTGACCAGTTCGGAGGGGGCGAAAGTCTGATTACTTCCAGATCCGAGCCGGTTTTTGGTGGGGTCTACAAACTGGTTGCTGTTGAGGAAGAGGGGAAGGTAATACCAAAAATCAAGCTGAGTGAGAATGTTGGTAAGGTAACCAATCCGTGTTTCAAGCAGATTTTCAGATTGTTTGACAAAGAGAGCAATAAGGCAATTGCAGATGTAATAACAATGCATGACGAGGTAATTGACGAGAATGAAGCCTACGAAATATTTGACCCTGAATATACCTGGAAGAGAAAGACACTGACAGGGTTCAGAGCTCACAAACTGTTAGTACAAATATTTGAGAAGGGCAAATGTATATATGAAAGCCCAAATACCCAGCAGATAAAGGAGTTTTGCCAGGCGCAGCTGGAAACCATATGGGACGAGGTTAAAAGATTTGAGAATCCCCATAAATATTACGTAGATTTATCCCAAAAACTATGGGATGAAAAGCAGCAATTATTGCAGAATTATTCTGCTGATACAATGCTCTCGCATAAAAGAGGGACTTGACAAAAGAATTTGGTATGAAAAGAATAGAAGGGGGGCGTGTTCGTGATAGGTGTCGACAACCTTAAAAGTATAGTTGCCAGACAGAAAGAGATTATTTCAGAACTAGAGAAAGAAATTTCGAATTTTGAGTCTACAGATCTGTTGTCCGAAAATAAAAACTTAAATTCAGAGCTTACCCGTTACAAAGAATTATTAAATAGAGAAAAATCTGATAATAGTAGACTTGCTGAGGAAAATAAAAATCTCAGAAATGCTGTCTATGAACAGCTTTATAATGAAAAAATCCAGATACTTAACTCTACGAATAAAAAACTTGATATTTATTATAAAGCCAACATTGATGGAGAAATTAACAAATTAACAGACTTCGAAATAATAACAAAAAAAAGAATAGATGACATGACACGCTTTCTGCAGGCCAACAGGGTTAATCTTCAGGACGATATTTATCATAAAATAAACGATTTGAGAAAATTGTTGGACGAGAAGCTTAAACTGGCAAGAGAAGAAATATTAAGGAATTCAAAAGTGCTTAATGAGAGTAGGGATGCTCAATTCGAAAAACTGCGGCAGGAAAAGTTAACAGAAGATGAAATAAGAGGAAGAGTAAAGCAGAACAACCTGGAAGCTTTTATTGGACAGAATGTTATAAATAAGCTGGGAATCCTAATTTTGATAATTGGTATCATTGCTGCTTCACAGTTTACATATTTTAGATTACCGGATATCCTAAAAAGTATTTTTACCTTTACAATTGGCTTGGTTATGCTGGTTGCCGGTGAATTTTTCAATCGTAAAAAAACGAATGTTTTTTCTATTGGGCTTACAAGCGGAGGTATAGCAATCCTATATGTAGGGTTGGGTTTGAGTTACTTCGGCTTTGACCTGCTGGATATGTATCCTGCTTTAGGGTTGTGCATTCTCGTAACGGCAGGTGCTTTTGTCCTATCTCATAGATATAATTCACAAACAATCTCTGCTTTTGCAATCATCGGTGGATACCTGCCTATTTTATCCATAGAAGGCAGCAGGTCACTCGTATACAGTGCCATGGTGTATTTCATTATACTCAATCTTTTGGCGCTGTTGATTTCAGTAAGCAAAAGATGGATAGTCACAGCATATATAGGTTTTTGGCTTAATATAGCCGGCTCAATTTATATTTTGTCAATAGTGTCTGGCGGACGGATAAGCGGTACTGCCTTTTCAATAGATGACGTAATATCAATCTGTTATATTGCTTTTGCTTTTATTATATACACCATGATTCCTGTTGCAGGGGCATTAAGGAGAAGACTAAGTTTCAGAAATTCAGATATTGTCCTGCTGGGATTTAATACAGTTATTAGCAGCATACTATTGTATTCTGTATTTTATATTACAGGACTCAAAGATTATACAGGTGTTTTAGCAGTTGCTTTTGCAGTAATATATATTGCTATTGGAAGATTCACTGAATGCTTTATAGAAAAAGAGCGAAAAGCAAGGGCCTTGTTTTATATAACCGGACTAACTTTTGTTGCGTTGATAATACCCTTCCAATTTGACATGGTATGGTTTTCGTTAGGTTGGCTGATTGAAGGAATTGCACTGCTTACCTACGGCATTGTTAAGAATGTAAAAGGCTTCAGGAGAGCAGGAACAATAATTTCCTTCCTGTGTCTTGCAGCTTTTCTGCTACTTGATATACCCGATTTTGACAGTTCATTATTCACACTTAAATACTTATCTTTAACAGCTGGAAGTATAATTATTTTAAGTGCTTTAATATACAAAAAGAATCTGACCTCCTCTTCAACAAATATTTTTAAGTATATTACATTAATAAATTTCTGGCTGTTTTCTCTATATTTGATAAGTAGTGAACTGAAAGATGTCTTGTCAGAATCACTAGCTGAAAGCAGCTTTAATCCACAATACATAACATATGCTGCAATGATTCTAGTCAGTTTTTTAATCGGATATCTTATACCGAAATTTGATACACTCAGGGATAAGGTAGTGGAGGTTATTTCCTCAGTCCTATATGTTACAGGTGTTGCCTCATTATTTATCTTGAATTTCTTTTCTCCGGTTAAGGGCTCCCTTAACGAAGTCAGTTTGGGAATAAGTATACTGGGAACAGTTGAAATAGCAGTAACAGTACTATTATCGGTATTAATAGTCCGTGACTTTTTACTTAATCTTGTAATCAGACGTAAAATGGGAATAGAATTATATCCGCTTATCATTTCCCTATATCTTGTTATTTCATTAACACAAAATCTAATTATGCAGTATAAGCTTGCTTTCAATAATGCCTTCATAAGCATTGTATATTTAGTGGCGGCACTTTCGTGGATTATTTTTGGTTTCATAAAGAGGTATGCATTGATAAGAAGATTTGGTCTGGGGGTCTGTATCGCCGCAGTTGCAAAATTATTTATTATTGACCTGTCCTTCCTCTCACAGGGCTACAAAATTGTCTCATACTTTATTTTCGGCTTTACTCTGATTGCCATTTCCTTTGTCTATCAATACTTTAGTAAAAAAATAAATATTGTTGGTGAGGTAATGCCTGATGATAAAAAGAATAATTAGTGCAGCAATATCCATTTTATTTAGTTCGATGTACATATACGCTGTGGATGTTGATTTTACTTACAGTGCCGAGATTGTAAATCATGGAGAAAACCGGTATAAGGCAGTCCGGCTGACACCTGAAATTTATAACAATATCTCTCAAAATATGGCAGACCTGATGCTATATGATAGTAATAATGAGCCTGTTCCCTATTTTATAAACAACTTCACGGAAAGTAAGGAAAGTACCCATAGAAGCTATGAAATGAAACTGGTTAATTCCTTTGTTAAGGATGATTGGTTCTATTATGACTATGCCCTTATGGAGCCAGTAACCGAAGATGTTGTGGCAACATCAATTGAACTTTCAAGCAATAGTACAGGCTTTGCCAAGAAGCTTGAATTGTTAGGCGGTTACGATAACCTTAACTGGGAAAAAGTACAAGATGACACAATTTATATTGTTGATGGCAATAGCAAAATGGTAATCAGTTTCGACGATAGTAAAAAATATACACACTATCGCTTTAAGTTACAAAATAATTTGGAGAAAGTATCCTTTTCAACTGTAACATTAAATTACGACAAGACAATAAAATACAAGGAATACTTTATTGAAACTCTTTCTCCTGACTACTCCACTGAGGAGAGGGATAATAAAACTTTTATTAAGCTCAAAAACATGAAGAACCTTAAACTCAATAATATAACGCTTAAGACTGACAGTGTATTTAAAAGAGGCGTTAGCTTTAACGGCAGTATGTCTAAAGTGCTTTACAATCTGGAATTTAAGAATATAAAGTATCAGGAGCTTACCCTTCCTCTCAATTTTTATGTAAATGAAAAGGATGAACCTGAAGTCATAATCGAAAATCACGATGATAAGCCCATAAACATAACAGGTGTTGAGGTTGAATATTATGCGGATGAACTGGTTTTCAAAGATCCTGAAACAGATATTACCTTGAAATACGGAAATATTAAAATAGATACTCCCAGAATCTATGACATTGCTAACTATAAAGATCGAATACTCAGTGAGGGGTATGATATCTTAAGTGTTAGGAATATCAATAAGGCTGTAGCCTCAAATGCTATAAATAAGCCAGCTTTAGACTATAAGCTTTTATTCAATATAGTACTTATTGTAATTGCTATTGTCTTGGGTTTCATAATTTTTAGAAAGCTTAAAAGCAAATCTGATGAGTGACATAGAGGTACATATACATGAAAAAAATTCTTGTTGTTGATGATGAACCATCCCTTAGAGATTTGGTAGAGCTGGTCTTAAAGAGGGAAAAATATGAAGTAGCCACAGCTGTTGATGGCAAAACAGCCTTGAAACTCGCAGAGTCCTTTAACCCAGATCTCATACTATTAGATATAATGCTTCCAGACATGAGTGGGCACGAAGTCTGTAAACAGTTAAACAGTACCAAAAGAGTCCCCACTATTATGGTTACCGCCAGGCATGAAACCATAGATAAGGTTTTGGGCCTTGAGTTGGGTGCTGATGATTATGTTACAAAACCCTTTGAAATAATGGAACTGCTGGCTAGAATCAAAGCCTTACTACGAAGAGCTTCTAAAGATGAGGAACTCGATATTATTACTCATTTGGACTTGAAGATAGATTTCACCAACATGACAGTATATAAAAATGAAAAAGAAATTATACTTACGGCAAAAGAGTACCAGCTTATGGAGCTTATGGCAAGGAATATAAAGAAAACCTTCAGCAGGGATGAGCTTCTCCAAAAGGTATGGGGATATGACTACATGGGTGACAGCCGCGTTGTTGACATCTGCATTGCTCGTCTAAGAAAAAAGGTTGAAGAGAATAGCAGCTGTCCTAAACATATCGTAACAGTATTTGGGTTGGGATACCGATTTGGAGGACAGAATCAATAACCAGCAAAATGTAACTATTTACACCTTTGGAGGGTTTATATGAAATTTAGTACACGACTTGTTCTGTATTATTCATTAACATCTGTAGTGGTGCTGCTTATAGTGGGATTATTTGTTCTAAAAAGTATAGAATCCTACTGGATAGATAAGGTGGATCAGCAGCTTGTTGAACAGAACGATACAGTTCAGGATTATATAAAGCAGGTTTTTCTGTTCGAAAAAAACAGTACAAATGAATTAAATGAGCAAAATGCGAAATTTGTTGGGGCTAATTTAAGCTCGGGAATAGGTCAGCTCCTTATATATAACAATGATTTGCAGTTGTTAAGCGGATTGGTCGATGTTTTTGAACATCCGGATTTTGATATGAGTGAGTTTCAAAATAAGGTGCTTTTACCTGCCCAGCAGGGCGAGACGGTTACATACATACAAAACAACATTTACTATTTTTCAGCTCCTGTTGAAATGAATGGTAAAACCATAGGCATTGTTGTAATTAACTATAAGCTAGACTTGTTAAATTTAATACTGAACAAAGTAGTATTATTCCTATGCATAGGTGCTTGTATATTCTGTTTGATTATAATTATTCTCAGCATTTTTATATCACGTAAACTTGTTATACCTATAAAAAAACTTGTCGCTACGACTGAGAAATATGCCAAAAGGGATTTCGAAATTGTAAGCATTGATCGTCATGATGAACTGGGTCAGTTAAGCAAGAGCATTAATGATATGGGAATGCAGCTTAAAGATCATATTGACCGGCAAAAGCAGTTTGTTTCCAACGTGTCACACGAACTGCGCACTCCTCTTGCAGCAATAAAAGGCTATTCTGAGTATTTAGCAGATGAATTAATCGGAGACCCCAGCCTGGACAAAGTTGTATTCCATTTAAATAATGAAACATCCAGACTGACAAACATGGTAAATGATCTTTTGCAGATGTCACGAATGGATTCATTTAAAGAACAGTTTAATTTAGAAAAAGTTAACCTTTCATTTCTGATAAATGAAGGTGTTGAAAAAATGAGAGAAAGAGCTTCCAGTCACGGCGTTCAGCTTATAACAAATATTTATCCTAATGTTTTTATTGTTGCAGACAGGGATAAAATTATACAGGTAATCGTTAATTTATTGGATAATGCCATAAAGTACTCAGATGAAAACACATCAGTCAAAACCAGCCTTACTGCAAATAATACACATGCAATTGTTACAGTTGCCGATGAGGGTATTGGTATTCCTGAAGATGACCTTACAAAAGTGTTCGACCGTTTTTATAGAGCTTCAAATGTCAAAGGCATAACAGGAACAGGTCTTGGTCTTGCAATATCACATGAAATCATTGAAAAGCACAACGGTCAGATTTCAATGGATAATGCTGATAAAGGAGGGACGGAGGTTACGCTGATACTGCCCTTAATGCCACAAGACTAGGATATTCTGTTTGTGTTGGCAATTGTTACATATTTGATACAACTTTGAATTATAAACGAAATAAGCCCGGTTTATAATGAAGCTATATTAAGAAATCGGATTAAAGAGAGATAAAGGGGGCTTAAAAATGAAAAGAATAATTAGAGAAAAGCGTAATTTGTGGGTGGTCTGGGGGTTGATACTGCTGCTTTGCGTAAATCTTTTAAGCGGCTGCGGGAGATCCAAATCAGAGAGTGCTGCTCCGGAAACATCAGCAGGGGCTAGTATTGCAGCAGAGGCAAATTCGAAGGGGCTTGTCAATCCTTCTGAGGATGTTTATTCTATCGATGAAAATTCAGGAAACATTAGAGGTGGTGAAACGGAAGAAGGGAATAATTCAGTAGAAGCGGATGGAGTTTCACAAACTGATGAAAAAAAATACAATGATACATACTTTAAAGACTATGGTATCAATCCTTTTAAGGATACAAAGAATCAGCCTATGTCTACGTTTTCATTGGATGTGGATACTGCTTCCTATACGATAGCCAGAAAATATATTAATTCAGGATCTTTACCACCGAAGGATTCAATAAGAGTCGAAGAGTTTATTAACTACTTTAAGCGTGATTACCCGGTACCAGCCGGAGATACATTTTCAATCTATACTGAAATGGCACCTTCTGCTTTTAACAGGGGATATCATATTCTGGAAGTTGGCATACAGGGTAAAAATGTTGAAGCCGCAAATATAAGAAGAACAGCATTAACTTTTGTCATAGATGTTTCAGGTTCCATGGATATGGATAACAGGTTGACCCTTGTAAAAAAGAGCCTAAAGATTTTAGTTGACCAAATGGGTGAAACCGATAAAATTGGTATTGTTGTGTATGGAACCAATGGGAGAAAATTATTAGAACCTACATCGGGTGATAATAAGAAACGTATACTGAAGGCCATTGACAAATTGGAGCCCGAAGGCTCAACTAATGCCGCTGAAGGTTTGATGTTGGGCTATGATATGGCATACAATGCGTTTATAAACGACGGTAACAACCGAATAATTCTTTGCACTGACGGTGTCGCAAACCAGGGTATCACCAAAGCTGAAGATATACTGAAGATGGTTGAGGATTACAAAACAAAGGGAATAACATTAACAACACTTGGCTTCGGAATGGATAATTTTAATGACATTTTTCTGGAAACACTTGCAAATAAGGGTGATGGAAACTATGCATATATTGATTCTCTGGATGAAGCAAAAAAGATCTTTATTGATCAACTGGCGGGAACACTGGAGGTTATTGCAAAGGATGCAAAAGTGCAAATAGAATTTGACAGGAACAGTGTTGAAAGTTACAGGCTAATCGGTTATGAAAACAGATTACTGAAAGATAAGGATTTTAAAAACAACAGTGTAGATGCCGGTGAAATAGGCGCAGGGCATGCTGTTACAGCTTTATATGAAGTAAAACTAAAAAATAGTATTGATGAATATCTAGGCAAGGTAAGCCTTAGATATAAAAATCCTGAAACCAATAAAGTAACAGAAATGAATATAAATATTAAGTCATCATTGACCCGGGACAGTTTTTATAATGCAACCCCACGATTCAGATTTATTACAATGGTTGCGCAGTCGGCAGAAATACTGAAGGGAAGTCCGTGGACCAGCAATACCAGTCTTGAGGACGTTTATGAAATTCTTAAGAATGACATAGACGATCTTAAGTTAAGCAAAGAGGATTCAGAGTTTATTGACTTAATAAAATCTGCTATTAATTTGAAAAACAGATAACATAAAAACAGATGATATAAAAAATCAGGGATGAATGATACCCCATTCATCCCTGATTTTTTATAATTTATTTTTTGACTTCAATACAATGTCATCATCCTTCATCTGAAGCGGCATGGTACATATTACTATATGCTTGTGCTTGATCAGCTGCCTTTGAAGTATTACTCTGGTATGATTGTGGAGAACATTGTTCCACCATCTTTTTACAACAAATTGTGGTAGAATTACAGTAATAATATCCCCTTTCTGATAATCATACTCTGCAGATTCAATGAACATCAGGAGAGGCTCAACTACCTTTCTGAAAGGTGAATATTTCACAATTAACGGTATATCTGTATCGACCATGTTGAATTTTTCACGAACTTTTTTGCCTTGTTCTTCATCAATGGAAACATTAAAGGCTACCACATTATCCGAAATTGTTCTGGCATATCTTAATGCACGTATACTTGCCTTATTGATGCTTGCTATGGGAACTATGACCCTGTTTCTGTATACATCACGAGGGATACTTACTTCCTTTAATTCCTCAGGAGTTACCTTCAGCTGTTTATGCAGCGCGGTATAATGTTTTTTGACCTTAAGCATCATAAATATCATTATGGGGATAACAATTACTACAATCCAGGCACCCATTGTGAATTTGGTTATAGCTATAATAATTACAATGGTAAAAGTAACTAATGCTCCAAACCCATTAATAACAGCTTTAATAATCCATTTATCGCCTTTGGTTCTTATCCATTTACAGAACATCCCTGCCTGAGAGAGTGTAAAGGATATAAAAACACCTATAGCATAAAGTCCTATCAATCTGGTAACATTTGCATTAAATATGATAATCAAGGCTGCAGCAATAGCAGAAAGAAATATTATCCCGTTTGAAAAACTTAATCTGTCACCTCTCATACTAAGCTGTCTTGGAACATAGCCTTCTTTAGCCATAACCGATATAAGGTTAGGAAAGCCAAAATAAGCAGTGTTTGCCGCTAGAACAAGAATACCAAAGGACAGTACAGTAATAATGTAAAATAAAATATTTTTTCCAAATATCATCCCTGCAATTTGAATAAGCATTGCTCCCTTACTTGGGTCTATGGGATAATAATTGGCTATAATGGAGGTTCCTCCAAAAACTATTAATACTAAAGTTGAAAGCAGAACCAAAACAGCTTTTGCATTTTTAGTAGCAGGCTCCCTGAAATTAGGAACAGAATTGCTTACAGCCTCAACTCCGGTAAGAGCAGCACAACCATTTGTAAATGCACTGAGAAGCAGAAAAAGAGAAACCGGCTGTAGTGTCGTTTCTGCAAGTTCTAAAGGTTCTGGTTCGTAACCCATAAAAATCTTGATTACACCAACAACTAACATTAAAATGATGGAAAAAATAAAGAAATAGGTCGGGAGGCTGAACAGCTTTGCAGATTCCTTAATTCCTCTAAGATTCCCCAGTGTCATAAGTATTATTACAAAAACGCATAAATAGACGGTATAGGGCTTTAATACCGGAAATGCAGAAACAATCTGATGTACGCCTGAGGCTATGCTAACTGCTACAGTGAGTATATAGCTTATGCAAAGAGCCGAACCGGCAGTTACTCCTGCCAATAAACCTATATTCTCCTTAGCAACCACATAGGCGCCGCCGCCGTTTGGATAACAATCAATTGTTTGCCGGTATGAAAGAGTTAATACTCCCAAAAGCAATATAATACCTATAGAAATATAAGCCATGTACTTAAATGCGAGCATACCGATAACCGGCAGTAAAACCAACAATATCTCCTGCCCGGCATATGCTACAGATGAGATTGCGTCACTTGAAAGTATAGGAAGTCCCCATAAAACTCCAAATTTCTCTCCTTTAATTTCTTCATTTTTAAGAGGTCTGCCTATTAGCAACCTTTTTATCGTTTTGTTCATTTCATAATCACCTGTACCATTCATTATTGTATAAGAATTCGAACAACATTATATTATTATAATTGATTATAGAATATATTGTAAACTAGTATCTATATAGTATTAGATTTCTCTTTTCTTTATTTAAAAATGTAGAAAATAATTACAAAGGATTGAATAAATAATTCTATTTGTTATACTATATATATAACAAATAGAATTGAGGTGATACTATGTACTTGAAAATTGATTTCGAAAGCGAAAAACCTATTTACACTCAATTGATGGAACAGATTGTTGAGGGCATAGCTTTGGGTCATTTAAAGCAAGGCGAACCCTTGCCTTCGGTTAGGCAGATGGCGGAGGATATTGGTATCAACCTGCATACTGTTAATAAAGCATATAGTCTTCTGAAAGCCGAAGGTTACATTAAGTTGGATAGAAGAAAGGGCGCCGTTGTTAATTTGAATTTTCAACAGACCAAGGAACAATTAATGGAGAAACTGGGTGATGAACTGAAACCAGTTTTGGCTGACGCATATTGTAAAAAAATAAGCAAAGAAGAATTAGCCGAGTTTATAAATGAAATTTACAACAGGTTTGAAAAAACATAACGGAATCAATATGAGGCTTGGTTTTGTAATAATAAAATTTATTATGCGTAATGGATTATCCAAATCGCGTTCAAGAAGGGGTGTTATTATGAATATGTATCTACTGATAGTTAGTTATTTTATGGCAACTGTAATTTTTGTCTATGGCTTCTTTTTACAAAATATAAGTCAACTTAACAAGAAAGCCCTGTTTTATGGTGTCAGGATTCCCGTTGGATATGAAAGTAATGAGAAACTTGTATTCCTTCACAAAAAGTATCAGCGTAATTTGCTCCTTAGTTTTTTAGTTTTTATGATTATGCTGACACTTGTCATAATTTTTGGCTCCGAGGAAATTGTTGTGGCTTTATTAGTGCCAGAAACATTTTTATCTCTGGCTGTAATAGCAGTAAATTACTTGGCTATACACAAAAGAATAAAACGAGTAAGAATTGAGGAGAAATGGACCTTTGATAAAAATGTAGTTATTATAGATACCAGTTACAGAAATAATAAAGAAAAGGATGAGAGGATTACAATTTCTTTATTATGGTTTGTAATACCACTATGTATTTTGGGTGTAACAATAATAGGGATAATAATAAAAGCTATAATGGGTTATCCGGCAGAAAAGTACAATCTCCTTGATGAGGGGCTTCCGGTATTGATTCTGGTAATAATCCAGGTAATTATGAACATTATTTTTTTCTTAAATCACATTATTACTAAAAGCGCCAAACAGACTATAAATGGCGGTAAAATTGGTGAAATCAGACATAATAGCAGAAGAATAAGATACATGCTATCCGGGGGTCTTTTGATAATGGACATATATATTAATCTTTTTTTAATGCTTATAGTTTTTTCTATGAGCAGTATAATAAGCCCATTACTTATGACATTCAGCTTACCTGTTTCAATCTTTGTTCCTGTAATTTTAAGTGCTGTTTTCATTATTGTAATATCTAAAACTATGAAGGAAGAGAAATATATTATAAAATCAGATACCGAAGAACAGGTTGTTAACAGAAATGATGATAAGCATTATCTGTTCGGGTCGTTATATTACAATGATAATGATCCGGCCCTGTTCGTTGAAAAAAGGGTTGGAATAGGTTTTACCCTTAATTTTGCTAAACCAGCAGCAAAAATATTTATGGGTGTAATTACACTTATCGTTATAGGCGCTTTTGTCTTGTTGGCATTTTTACCGGGAATGACCTCAGAGAGACAGGTTGAAGTGAGTAGGGACTTGATTTCGATATCGGGAACTTGGGGTACTGATATAAGAATGGAACAGATTGAAAACGTTACTATCAAAAATGAGCTTCCTGTGGTCTTGATGAAAACAAACGGAGCAGATATAGGAAACAAGCTCTACGGACATCACAAATTGAAAGGCTATAATGATGCATTGCTTTTTATTGGAGACCAAAATAAACCACATATTACTATTAATCTTATAAACGGAAAAATTATTTTAATCAATTATGAAGATGAGGTAAAGACTGAGCTGCTCTATCAAAAAATTATAAATAATTTTGCTGAAGCTGGTACAAAAAAATAAATAAGTTGATGTTATATAGACGTGCAATTTTTCTTTGAAAGAATTTTTAAGAAGTTATAGTGTGTTTTATGGGAAAAATGTTAAAATATTAAAAGTGTTATATATATTATTATATTAATCTGACGGATGTTATAATATTCTAATAACCTACATGGTAACTTTAGTATAAACGGAGTGAAATATGAAACACATAATCAGACTATTCAAACTCGCAAAACCCTGGACAAAATATCTTGTAATATCTACTATTGCGTTATTTATGATTTCGGGGATTAACCTGACTGCACCGTACATAACCTCTAAAATTATAGCAATTATGGAATCCGGCGATTATCAAAAGTCTATAGATACTATTATTATACTATCAATTTCGCTTTTGGGGTGCTTTGCACTAAGAGCTTTATTTCAGTTCTTAAACAATTATTTTGCACATGTGGCATCCTGGAGTCTGGTAGCTCGTGTACGAGGAGTACTTTATGATCATTTTCAGAAGCTTTCCATGAGCTATTATCATGACAAGCAAACCGGACAGCTCATGTCGAGGGTAGTTAATGATACAAACACCTTTGAAAATCTTATTGCGCATGCTATACCAGATCTGATAACAAATATTATTACACTGGTTGGTGTGCTGATAATTCTTGTATTCATAAATCCGCTGCTAGCCCTGCTGGTCTGTATTCCCATACCATTTATAGCCTTACTTTCAATTGTTCTGCGTAAGATAAGAAAATATTTTAAGGTCGGTCAGACAAAAATCGCCGAGTTGAACGCAGTTCTTCAGGATAATTTTTCGGGCATGAAGGAAATACAGGTTTTCAACAAGCAGGAATATGAATTGGAGAGAGTATCGGAAAAGTCTGAAGAGTACTCAACAGCTCTGATTAAAGCACTATTTTACTCAGGCATACTGAACCCTGCCGTTAACTTTATTTCGTCGATTGGAACGGTTATTGTGTTGATAGCCGGACCGCTACTGGCAATGAAGACAGGACTGAGCATATCCGAGGTTGTGGCATTTTTACTGTATCTGAATTTATTTTATACGCCAATCTCAACACTAACCAGGGTGGTGGAGGATATGCAGCAAGCCCTGGCAGGAGCAGAAAGGGTATTTGAAGTATTGGATACCGATCCTGATATAAAAGATAGGCCCCATGCTAAAAAGGTTGGAAAACTAACAGGTTCTATAGAATTCCATAATGTGAGCTTTTCATATAAGGGAGATATTCCTGTGTTGGACAATATCAGCTTTAAAGTGAAGCAGGGGCAGATGATAGCCCTTGTAGGGCCGACAGGTGTAGGTAAAACTACAGTATCTGCCTTGATTGCCAGATTTTATGATCCAGACTCCGGAAAAATTCTAATGGATGGTATCGATATAAAGGATATAACACTTGAGTCTCTTAGAGATCAGTTGAGTATAGTATTGCAGGATGTATTTCTTTTTAACGGTACCATAGCTGAAAATATAGCCTATGGCTGTCATAATACAACTCAGGAGCAAATAGAAGAGGCTGCGAAAACAGCTTATATCCATGAGTACATAATGTCTCTGCCCGAAAAATATGAAACTGTTATCGGGGAAAGAGGCGTACGACTCAGCGGAGGTCAAAAACAGAGGATATCCATTGCCAGATCTGTGCTGAGAAATTCACCTGTACTCATACTTGATGAAGCCACCTCAGCTGTGGACACTGAAACAGAAACAGAAATACAAAAGGCTATTAACAAAATTGCAGGAACAAGAACTCTGATTGTTATTGCACATAGATTGTCGACAGTCAAGAGAGCAGACAAAATAATTGTGCTGGAAAACGGTAAAATTGCCGAAGCGGGACAGCATGATGAACTGCTTGAGCTAAACGGAGTATATGCAAATCTTTGTAACATTCAAAGTTTGACATAAATTTGAAACACATATTATGACTTATGATGATATGGAAGGAAGGCTAGAGATGAAAGATAATATTTCAAACTTTTGGTATTATTACAAAATGTATGTACTTGTAGGGTTATTTATTTTAGCTGTAGCTTTTGTACTGATAATGTTCTCAATAGGGAATAGCGAGCCTGATATTCAGATCGGATATGTCACCGATGGGAGAGAAATCGGTGAGGATGCAGAAACGGCTATAAACAGTCACTTTGAAAAGGTAATTCAGGATGTAAATAAGGATGACAATAAAATATTGGATTTTGTACCGATGATGGGGCCGAGGGTTGATGTGGAATTTTCGGATGAGGGTGTTCAAATTATGTTGTTGGATGGACATACGCTACAAGTATACAAGGAAAAAGGGGTTTTTGAGCCTTTGGATGAATTTGTGGACAAGTATCAAATAGATATCAGCGGCAATGAAGAAATTATGGCGACTCCACAGGGACAAAGCGAAAAGCATATATACGCCCTGCCGATGAACAAAGTTAAATATCTTCTTGATTATGGATTTCCGGCTGATAATTACTATTTGACAATGAGAGTTGAATATGAAAAGAATGAGACTGCCAAAATGAAAAGTAAAAATGCAAATATAGTTCTTGAGAAAATGTTGGAATACAAGGGCTGAGAACATATATAACTGAGAGCACATAAGTTCAGAGTAATATTACAAGCATAAACAAAACTATCAAACATCAAAACATCAAAACAAAGAGGTACCCAAACACACAGCAGTCCTTGGGAATACCTCTTTGTTAGTTGACCCAATTAATTTTATTGACAATATATATCACTCTGATATAATTATATATATCAGAGTGATATGGTATTGGATAGAATAATTTGGACATAAGAAGACGAGGAGATCATTTTAATATCAAGATTGTTAAGGAGGGAAAATGAAAAATAAAACAATGTATGCCATCCTTGGGGTTCTCAGCCTTCTAGGACCAATGTCGGGCTATGATATCAAGAAATTTTGTGATAAAAGTATTTCTTATTTCTGGAATGAAAACTTCGGTCATCTATACCCGGTATTATCTCAACTAGAAGAAGCAGAACTTATTCAAAGGGAACTATCGGACGAATCATCAAGAAGGAAAAGCTACACTATAACTGAAAAAGGTATTAATATTTTAAAAAACTGGCTTATTGAACCTGTGGAGTATCAGCCCGAAAGATCGGAACTGCTTTTAAAGCTTTCCTTCGGAAATCAGATGGAGCTTGGAGATACCGTTGAAATGCTTCGACAGGCAAAGGAAAGGGCTGATACAAAGTATAATCAGCTTAGTCAAATCCTTTCTTACTATCTAAAAAACGATGAAGCAAAATTAAAACCGCAATATCCATATTGGATAGTAACATTAAGATACGGTATAAATTCTCTTGGGGCATCAATAAAATGGTTTGACGAGACAGAGGAGTATTTAATAAATTATCATAAAAAAAGTGGAGGTGAAGGGGCTATATAGCCTTAATTTATGAGAATTGACGACGGACTTGCAATCCTTGAATTGGAACCGAATGTTCCGAATGTTACAGGTACTATTTATCCTGTGCTGGTATGGGATGATAAAAACACAGTATTAATTGATACCGGACTGCCCGGGCAGTCGGAAACCCTTTTGGAACTTATTAAAAATGAGGGAGTACAACCTGAAAAAATTGACACAATAATCATAACCCACCATGATATGGACCATATTGGAAGTCTCGCTCCCATTGTTAAATGGATTAACACCAAAAACAATGGAGAATGTACTGTTCAAGTACTTTCCCACGAGATAGAGAAACCATATATTCAGAGCGAGAAGTTACCTATCAAGTTTACAAAGGAAATTCTTGAAGAAATGCAGAAGCAATTAGCTAAGCTATCACCTGAGCAACAGAAGGAGTATAAGAGCACATTTTCCGAGAATAAACCTGAAGTAACTGGTATCGTGAACCATCAGCAGGTATTGCCCCTTTGCGGAGGTATAAGAATTCTTCATACTCCGGGACATACACCCGGGCATATATGTATTTACTTGGAAAAGTACAAAACCCTTGTTGCAGGTGACGTGCTGACTGTAAGAGATGGCAGACTTTCGGGACCATTTGTTGACCAGACCTACGATATGGTTCAGGCGAAGAAATCTCTGGTTACCTTATTGGATCTGGATATTGAAGGAATAATTTGCTTCCACGGGGGACTTGCGGTTGAGGAAATAAAAAGTATAATTACCGAGTATTTATAGGCTGTATTGGTAACATATTCCTCATACTCTTTATAAACCATTGTATCGACTGAATATATAGTACTACTTTCGAATACATTAAATTACCAAACCATCTGGTTATATTTATGAAACATATGGTATAATTAGTTAGGTTTTTAAAAGGAGATTTGAGGAGGTTTAACATATATGGATCTGGGTGCTATTATTCCGATACTAGCAATAACTTTAATTTTCGGGCCGAAACTATTTCACGAAATAAAGGATTATTTATTGAAAAAGGAACAGTTAAAGGCTGAGGTAGAACTTAAGGCTGAAGCGTTAAGGTTAAAAAACAGTCTCGAACTTGAGAAATTCATTAACTCTGACAATATATTTAACACAAAAAATAATTCTACAACTGGACAAAATAATCCTTCGAATTCTGGTCCACAAAACGTTAATACAAACAGCGCTCATCAAAATACTGTGAATTCAGGCATAAATGATGAAAACAATGACAACCTTAATCAAAAAAGGAATTCACATTATGAAAGATATTAATACGGCGTACCCTGAAGAAAAACTCAGAATTTACCAGCTTCTATTATCTCAAATGGGATCGCTACTTGAAGGTGAACAGGATGTAACTGCAAATCTGGCAAATGCATCTGCTTTGATGAATGAGGCTTTGAAGGACATTAACTGGGTTGGCTTTTATCTTATAAAAAATAACGAGCTGATTTTAGGACCTTTTCAGGGGAAGGTGGCCTGTGTACATATTCCCATTGGGAAAGGTGTATGTGGTACGGCAGTTAGTGAGAACAGAACTCAGCTTGTTAAAAATGTTCATAAATTTCCGGGGCATATAGCCTGTGACAGTGCTTCAAATTCTGAAATAGTAATCCCATTAAGAAGTAATGGGAAGGTTGTAGGTGTTTTGGATATTGACAGCCCCTTAATAGGAAGATTTGATAATATAGATGCTTCTGAATTGGAAAAGTTGGCGATGGTGATAGAAGAGGCATGTTTATGGTAACCAGTAAAATACATTTTTTTATATGAAATATTCGGAAGAGCTGAGAATCTGATAACAGGTTTTCAGCTCTTTTTGTTTGGAATCAGGCTACTTGTTTCTCCAGGAACCGTCCTCGCAGCAAACTGACTGAGAACCATCTTCGTTTACTATTATAGAACCTACGGCATGCCTTTTGTGATCATATACACAAAACGGATCCTTTCCTGCATTTCCGACCGGCTTTTGAGATACGGGTTTTACTTCATTTTGCTCACTGATTATATTTACTGAAATGCTATCCTGCTTTTTACGATTTTGCATTATACCAATCCTTTCAGAAAATTTTCTTTTGATTCATATTAAAACATTATAAATATATGTAGATTTCATTAAAAACATTCAAAGCACAAAGTAATTTATTCTTCATCATATATACATAAAATATTAATAAATTATAAGTATAATGTTTATATAGACCGAAAATTGGTATAAAGAATATTGAAAGGGGTGTGTAGCTTTGTTAGATTCCAGGAAATGTTTGGAAATATATGAATTCTGCCAGCAGCAGTATAAGAAGCTGGAAAAGAAAAATGGACATTACAGTCCAAAACATGATAAAGTTGTTATGGAACTTGCAGCTAAGGAGTTTCAGATGAGCGAAACTATTATTAATAAAGCATTTGATTTAGCTGCACAGACATTGAGTAAAAACAGTAAGTCAACTTCCGAGAGAATAATCAGAAATAAGTTAATAGGAAAGACAATTTAATCATAAAAACATAAAAAAAGCATAAACAGATTGTTAATGCTTTTTTTATAATGATTTAATTAGATTAATCTGATACAATTAGAGTATAACAAGGCAAAGATGTCCCATGCTTCTTTTGGAAATTTTCAGTTAAACCTTTGAGTAATAAATCGCATTCAGGGGGGCCAATGAATTTTCAGGAAATAATAGATAAAATGACACTTGAAGAAAAAATTAAACTGTGTTCAGGTGCCGACTACTGGAATACCGAAGCGTTTTCTGAGTATGGAATTCCTTCTATAAGAGTTAATGATGGGCCCCATGGTTTAAGAATTCAAAAAAATAAAAAGGACAATCTTGGAATTAATGAAAGCTTACCTTCCACATGTTTTCCTACAGCGTGTATGACAGGATCTTCCTGGGATCGAGAACTTATTAGGGTAATGGGTGAGGCTTTGGCCGAAGAATCAATTCAGGAAGGTACTGCAGTACTGCTTGGGCCAGGAATCAATATAAAACGGAACCCTCTTTGTGGAAGAAACTTCGAGTATTTCAGTGAAGACCCGTTTCTTTCAGGTGAACTTGGAGCCGCCTGGATAAATGGAATTCAGGGCAGAGGTGTCGGTGCCTCTCTAAAACACTTTGCTGCTAACAGTCAGGAGAACCATAGACTATGTTCTGATAGTATTATTGATGAAAGATCACTAAGGGAAATATATCTGGCTGCTTTCGAGAATGCTGTTAAAACTGCTGGGCCAGCTACTGTTATGTGTGCCTACAATCTTGTTAACGGTACCTACTGCAGTGACAACAAATACCTATTGACCGATATTCTTCGAGGGGAATGGGGCTTCCAGGGTGTCGTCATATCTGACTGGGGCGCTACAAATGACCGGATAGCCGGATTTAAGGCGGGAATGGATCTGGAGATGCCCGGCAGCAAAGGGTATTTTGATAAAGCGGTTGCTTCGGCTGTTAAAGCAGGTGACCTTTCAGAGCAATGTATAGATCAATGCGTGGACAGGTTACTATCTCTTATCTTTACCTGCAGTAAAAATCTTAAAGCGAAATCAAACAATAAATATAATATTGAGAAACATCATGAGCTTGCCAGGAAAATTGCAGGTGAATCAGCAGTACTTTTAAAAAATGATAAAGGGATTCTGCCTCTTGATATATCCAGAAAAACAGTAATAATTGGTGAACTGGCTCAGAAACTAAGATATCAGGGTACAGGCAGTTCAAGAATAACTCCTCATAGAATATCAAATGTTCTGGATGGGTTTGACGAACATAATATTTCTTATAATTACTATAAAGACTATGATGAAAGCGTAAAAACTGCAGATTACGTAATAATTGCCGTCGGTTTAACTGATGACTTTGAAAGTGAAGGTTTTGACCGCAATAATATGGAGCTCCCCGAGAGCCATATTAAGCTTATTGATACTGTGGCAGAAGTCAATCAAAACATTATAATTCTGCTATTTGGAGGTTCGCCGGTAACCATGCCCTGGATAGAAAAAGCCAAGGCGGTTCTGAATATGTATCTGCCCGGTCAGGCAGGCGGACTGGCTGTAGCAGATATCTTAACCGGAAAAGTGAATCCAAGCGGTAAACTGGCTGAGACCTATCCCTTAAGATATGAAGATGTGATAAGCTCAGACACTTATGGAATTAATCCAAAGCAGGTATTATACAAGGAGAGTCTTTACGTAGGCTACAGGTATTATGAGAAGGCCGGAAAAGATGTGCTTTTTCCTTTTGGATTTGGCTTAAGCTATACGGAATTTACCTATTCTGATATATCAGTAACCGGCGAAGCACCTGATATTACTGTAGGCTGTAAAATAAAGAATACCGGTAAGCTTCCAGGAGCAGAAATAGTCCAACTCTATGTAGGAAAACCGCAGACAGGTATTTTTGCTCCCAATAAGGAACTAAAGGATTTTGAAAAAGTTTATTTACAACCTGGAGAGGATAAGGAAATTAAATTTGAATTAAATAATAGATCCTTTTCATATTATGATATTGATAAAAAGACTTGGATTGTTCAAAATGGTCAATATTCAATTAAAATCGGAGCCTCCAGTAAAGATATACGGCTTGAAGGTACAGTTAAATTTAATAAAACGACTGGACCAGAGGGTACAGCGCAACTGCAGATTTCTGAACAAAAGCAACAGCTTCAATGGTATTACAAGCCTGAGGGGGTGCCCTCAATGGAAGCGTTTGAAGCATTATCTGGATATCAAATACTACCTGTCACTAAAAAGAAAATCGGAGATTTTGATTTAACCTGTACAATATCCGAAATGATGGAAAGCCGTTTTATCCGGTTGGTATATAAAGTAATTGAACTTTTAATGGGCCGGAAGAATGGAGGAATTGATTATTCAAATCCAAACTTTAAAATGATGATGGAATCGGCTGTTAGTACACCTATAAAGAACTTAATTTTAATGGGTGATGGTCTTTTAACACCAGGACTGGCAAAATTTTTAGTACTTACTGCCAACGGCCACTTTGTCCGTGGAATCCTGACAATTATGAAAAACGAAGCAAAAACACGATAATGAGACATTGAAGTAGCTTGGAGATTACACCTGATAGCAAAATATTGCAGTAACTGAAATACAGCTATTTCAATTGAATTAAAAGGCAATGTGTATTTGATTATTAACTACTAACTGGCTATAATGTATCTATGCCGGTTGAAGGAAAATATTAGCAGTGCTATAAGAAGCTGTGAGGTGATTTTATGTATTATTTTTATTTAGTTTTATTTTCAGTAGGTGTCCTTTATACCTTTGTATCACTGATAATCAGCGGTATATCAGGAGCTTTCCATGGTGGCGGGGATGTGGGCTCGGGTGTCGATGGACATTTTGGACATGATGGACACGTTGATATGGGAACTGCTCACGGAGATTCCGGTCATTTGGGACATATTCATCAAGGTGGCCATGGAGATGTCGGTAGTCATGTCAGTGATATTCACGGTGGGCATGCTCACGGGGATGCAGTCGGAGGGGATAGCATACTTTCCAAGTTTACTATTTTGTTAAACCCGTTAGTGGCAGTTTCTTTTCTGACTGTCTTCGGTGGACTTGGTATTATGGGAGTGAAAATTACAGTATGGAATTCAATCGTAGTATTTGTTGGCGCTTTGGCGGCAGGTATTGCAGTATCGGTTCTATTATATAATTTTGTGGCTAGGCCCATTTACAGAAGTGAGAATTCCTCTGATGTTTCGAGAGAAAAATTAATTGGAGTACCTGCCGAAGTGACAACTGATATTCTTGAAAGTGGCTATGGAACGATAACGTATACAGTAAACTCAATCAAATACACCGGGCCGGCTAAGCACATTGAAGATAAGCTGGTGAAACAGGGTCAGAGAGTCGTAATTTGTAAGATTGAAAACAATACATTTTACGTAAGTGAGTTATCTGAAATACTAAACTAGTTAACAGCTTTTACATTTATGCAATAATCACTCATACCGGTATTTATTTGTACAGGGTGATTCAATTAAGTGTAGGAGTTGAATATAAAAAATAAAGGAGAGTTGGAATGAATTTTTCAGTGTATTTTGTACCCGTAATAATAGTTGCGGTAATAATGATTTTACTATTGACGTTTATATCTATGTACAAAAAGGTCCCTCAGGATAAAGCCCTGGTAGTAACAGGCTTTAGAGGAAGAAGGGTTATAACAGGCGGCGGTGGAATTGTTGTTCCGATGCTGGAAAGAACTGATAATATTTCGCTGGAAAACATGCAAATCGATATCAGAATTGATGGAGCACTAACCTCTCAGGGTGTTGGAATAGTTGCAGACGGTGTAGCCGTTGTTAAGGTTAAATCGGATAGGGACTCAATCCTGTCAGCGGCTGAACAGTTCAATACCTCAAAGGGGCTGGACTACATGCTTAGTGTTATAGCTAAAACAACACAGCAGGTCCTTGAAGGTAAACTACGTGAGATAGTATCCAGAATGACTGTTGAAGAAATATATAAGGACAGGGAGACTTTTGCATCCCATGTTCAGGGCGTTGCAGCAACCGAGCTACAGAACATGGGTCTCGAGCTGAAAGTGTTAACTATTAAGGATATCTCTGACAAGAACGGATACCTTGAAGCGCTTGGTAAGCCAAGAATTGCTGAAGTTAAGAGAGATGCTCAGATAGCTGAAGCAAATGCAACAAAAGAAACCAAGATTAAGACCGCTGAGGCCAACAGAGAAGGTGAAGCAGCAAGAATCCAGGCTGAGACACAGATAGCTGAAGCAAATAAGGAAAAAGAACTGAAGGTTCAATCCTACAATAAAGATCAGCAGACTGCTAAGGCTGATGCAGATTTGGCTTATGACATCAAGTCCAACATAGTTAAAAAAGAAGTTGCCGAGACTGCAATGCAGGTTGAAATAGTCAAAAAACAAAAGGAAATTGAACTTGCCGAGCAGGAAGCACTAAGAAGAGAAAAGGAACTTGAAGCTACAGTGAAGAAGCAGGCCGACGCAGAAAACTATCAGGCTACAAAAGTAGCTGATGCAAGCAAGTACAGAGAAGTAGCAGCAGCAGAAGCCAGAGCCAGAGCAATAGAGATGGAAGGTGAAGCTAAAGCTAAAGCCAAGAGGGCTGAAGGTATGGCAGAAGTAGAAATCATCAAGGCAAAAGGTGAAGCAGAAGCGGCCGCAATGGCTAAAAAGGCTGAAGCCTTCAAGATGTACAACGATGCTGCTGTGACTCAAATGATTATCGAAAAATTACCTGATATAGCACAGGCCATAGCAAGTCCTCTTGCTAAAACCGAGAAGATAGTCATCGTTGATAATGGTAACGGTGGAGAGGCCAAGGGCGCAGCAAAGGTTACAGGTTATGTGACAGACATAATTTCACAACTCCCTGAAACGGTTGAAGCCTTGACAGGAATGAATGTATTGGATCTTTTGAAAAAGAATCCTGCAATTGTTCAGGAGTCAAAACCGATTGATAGTGACAAAATATAAGCTTAAGGTTTGAATCAATAAAATTGATTGAAAAGATAAAAGTTTATAACCCAAAATTAAAATTAAGAAGAAGCCAACTGATTCGGTTGAATTAGCTGGCTTCTTTTTCGTTGGATGAATTTCTTTTTTATTTAGGTTTCATTATTTTTTATTGTGACACTTTTAGAGAGTTCAAATAGCACATCTGGATTAATGCTTATATCAAAATTCAGTACTTCGTAATATTTCATTGCTTTACCGTCAACTGATATTTCGTGATTTCCTTTTACCAAATTTGCTTGTTCCAACTTTCTTAAGTGTAGATAAAGAAGTGGCCTGCTGATATTGACCATTCTTGCAAGTTCGCTGACATACTGTCTGTTCTGATGTAATATACCTAAAATTTTAATTCTTATTGGATGAGATAGTGAATCACAAAGCGTAATAAACTCATCACCTGAACTACAAAACTCATCAAAGGGTTTGCCAACTTGTGACATCTTATTCAACTTCCTTAAGCAGCTTTTCTATAGAGCTGACTTTTTCTTTTAGTTCTGACAATTCCTCTCTAATTTCATGATTTGATATTGTCAAATTGTTTGCCATAGCTTTATAGGTATTGAAATCGTATGACTGATTTTTATTTTTTGATTTTGTAACTGTTATAACAATAACTATTACTGCAGCGATTAAAGCCAGGGATACAACAGCAGCAATGAAAATAGGAATTAATGAAAAAACCATTTAGATACCTCCAACTTAATTTAATTACGAAATAATTAATATATACATATATTTCATATGTAAGAATTTTATTACATGTGAAATATTTTGTCAATATAGATCTGTGAAATTACCCAGCACTTTTCTTTTGACTTAATATATCCTTTCAGTTATACTAATTTTCGGTGAAATAATGTTGATTATAGTTGATGCTATATAAGTTTATTTAGGAAAGCTTAGTTTAGGAGGCATATAAATGAGTATATTAACGGTAGAAAATGTAAGCCATGGGTTTGGAGCTAGAAAAATTTTAGAGGATGCCTCCTTTAGACTTCTAAAGGGTGAACATGTTGGTCTTGTAGGGGCTAATGGAGAAGGAAAATCAACTTTTTTAAATATTATCACAGGCAAGCTTATGCCTGATGAGGGAAAGGTTGAATGGTGTAACAGAATCACCACCGGTTATCTCGATCAGCACACGGTTCTGACACCCGGTAAGACCATTCGTGAAGCGTTGCGAGAAGCATTTCAGTATATGTTTGACCTTGAAAAGGAAATGCTTGAGATTTATGAAAAAATGGGAGATGCCTCTGAAAGTGAAATAAATGCCATGATGGAGGATGTAGGGGATATCCAGAACGTTCTTGAACATAATGGCTTCTACATTTTAGATTCAAAAATTGAAGAAGTAGCAAATGGTCTAGGTTTAGGAGATATAGGTCTGGAAACTGATGTGGGCAATCTAAGCGGTGGTCAGAGGGCAAAGGTTCTGCTGACAAAGTTATTGCTGCAGAATCCTATGATAATGATACTGGACGAGCCTACAAACTTCCTTGACGAAAATCATATCACCTGGCTGAAAAATTACCTCAGGGAATACGAAAATGCATTTATCTTGGTTTCACATGATATCCCTTTCCTTAATGATGTTGTAAATGTAATCTATCATGTTGAAAATGCGGTGTTAACAAGATATTCCGGAAACTATGACGAATTCCAGAGAATGTACCAGCTATCAAAGCAACAGACCATGCAGGCCTATGAAAAGCAGCAAAAAGAAATAGAAAAGCTCGAGGATTTCATAGCACGTAATAAGGCTAGAGTTGCAACCACCAACATGGCTAAGAGCAGACAGAAGAAACTGGACAAAATGGAGATTATAGAAAAGGTTAAGGAAAAAGTAAAACCTATTTTTAAATTCAGAGAAGCCAGAGCCCCCGGAAGGTATGCGTTCCAAGCGCACAACCTTATTATAGGATATGATACTGCGCTTACCGGGACTTTGAATATATCCCTGGAACGTGGGCAAAAGGTTGCCATAAAAGGTGTTAACGGTCTGGGTAAATCTACCTTACTGAAAACACTGCTGGGAATACAAAAACCTTTTGCAGGTGAAGTGAAGCTGGATGATTACCTCTATCCCGGATACTTTGAGCAGGAGTCTGAAAGGTACAATACAAATACCGCGTTGGAAGAGGTTTGGAATGACTATCCCGGTATGTCAAATGCCGAAGTGCGTGGTGCATTGGCGAAATGCGGTTTGACTACCGAGCACATCACCAGTCAGATGATGGTTTTGAGCGGCGGTGAAAATGCAAAGGTGCGTCTATGCAAGCTTATGCTTAAGGATGTTAACTGGCTTATACTTGATGAACCTACAAATCACCTTGATGTGGATGCAAAGGATGAGCTTAAACGGGCTTTGAAGGAATTTAAGGGAACAATTCTTCTTGTTTGCCATGAACCTGAGTTTTATCAGGACTGGGTAACAGATGTATGGAACGTTGAAAATTGGACGACAAAAATAGTATAGGAATCTTAGCACATATTTAATGTGTGATTTAGTACGTAATACGTAGTTAAATGCGTAATTTAATACGTAATTTAGCACGTGATACGTTGTTTAATTCATAATTTGATTTGTGATTTAGTATTAGATCTGATACTTAATGAGATATTTATGCTGATATAAAAGTGACTGGAGGCATCCGGTCCTTTTTTTATGGCCCGAAATAGATATCTAGATAGCCGCTTAAAAAAAAATGAGAACGCTCTCATTTTTATGTTGACATTTTTTGTATTTGATAGTAAGATTTTAGCATAAAGATGAGACATATCTCATTTTTATAATAAAGGAGTGATATTTATGCCAAAAGTGAATAAAGACTATATTGATAACAAAAGAATGCAAATATTAGATGCTGCCCTTATGATCTTTCAAAGGAAACCCCTTTATGAAATAACAATGCTGGACATTATAAAGAAAGCAGGATTAAGTAAAGGAGGTATATACAGGTATTTTAGTGACATAGATGAAGTTTTTGTAGCTTTAATCAACAGGGAGACCTCGCAAAACAATTATAAACATAGAATTGATGAGATATTGAGAAGTTCGGATACTTCAAAAGCTGTAATAGAAGCACTATTTACTTTCTTGGGAAACTATATTGAGGATAGTCCTGTAATACTTGGTAAAATTCAATTTGAACTTACTGTTTATTTAACTAACCATCCGGAAAAGGCAAATAAAATTATGAATAGACTTACAGAACAGGAAAACGGTCAATACCTTGTAAGTGTACTTTTTAACAAAATAATGGAAGGAGTAAATAGGGGGGAGTTTACACCAGCTTTCCCGATTCAGGATATCTTTAGTTATATTACGACTACCATCGATGGAGTGGTTAATAAAATGGTATTACAAAAATGTTATGGTGATGCAAATTATAATGATATACACAAAATAGATGTTATAAAGCTTTTGAGGATTTTATCATATTCTGTTTTAAATATGTTAGTTGAGGAAAAGAAGGAAGTATTAAAGGAGGACAATGTATGAGGAACAAGCAGATAAAAGAGGTCTTAATTTTCTTTATAGCTACATTATTCTTAAGCCTATTTGTTTTATGGGGACCAATTGCTTTATTTAAAATTCCTGCCATAGGCTTCAATAACGGTAAACAGGGTCCGGTTTGGGCTATTACGTTGTTCATAATAGGAGGTTTTGTACCTTCGTTGACTGGAATAATTCTTACTGTCCTTTTTGAAGGCAGAAAGCAGGCTAAACGATTATTAATAGAAGCATTTCATGTTAAAATCGGATTAAAGTGGTTTGCTGCTATTAGTCTGTTCGCACTATACTTTGCAGCAGCCTGGATAATCATCTATTCAGCATCAGGGGGGCACTTTGATTATTCAAGATTTTTTACTATGCTACCCACTTTTGTCCCCCTGTTCATACTGGGCCCATTATCTGAAGAATACGGTTGGAGAGGCTTTGCCCTTAAGAGGTTAATAAGAGTAGTAAATCCTAACATAGCAAGTTTAATAATTGGTTTGGTATGGTCTATGTGGCACTTACCGCTATTTTACATGGCGGGCACCAATCAGTATGAACACAATCTATCGTTTGCAACCTTTCTGGTATCGGTTACTTGTAGTTCTTTTATATACACCTATATTTATATTAAAACAAATCAAAACCTGTTTACCGCAGTCTTATTCCACTGGTTATGTACTTTTATGTCCGATGTTGTTCTAGGTGGCGTGGTAAGGTCAGACCTATTTAATTCATTGGAATTTGTGCCGGGACTATTAATTGGATTAGCTTTTGCTTTTATTATGCACAAGAAAAGAATCTCTCTAAGCAGGCCAATTGAGTTGAACAAGTAGGCCTATAAAAGGAATTTATATTGACTCCATAGGAATTAGAATAGTATTAGGACGATGATAATGAAATAAATATTACGATGACTGAGGAGAACAAAGCAAATAAATAATAAACTAAAATAACAGAAAAATTCAGTGGAATAATTGCTTGAATTCAGAGTATTAATGATGCTGCAATAACCAAGCTACCAATGATGGCGGCACATAAAAGCTCAGTTTATGGTAATGGTGGATACCCAGTGAGGCAATACTAACTACCATAAATTGAGAAATAAAAAGTGTTGACAGAGTGGTAGCAGGCGTGTTAACATAGTCAAGCTGTCAATGACGGCAACACTTAACAGTTCAGTTTAAGGTACATTAATTACCCTTTGAGGGCAACAATAGCTACCATAAATTGAGAATAAAAAAAGTGTTGACAGAGTGGTAGCAAGCATGTTAACATAGTCAAGCTGTTAACGGCGGCAACACT